>CAYVLT010000263.1:0-6478 GCA_964452405.1 uncultured Ferruginibacter sp. | reverse complement strand
CGGTACAACTGATGATGGCCACTTTATCCTGTCGGATCATTTCAGCAAGGCTCAATCCCAGTTCGGCTGTACTCATCGCTCCTGCCAGCGTGATCATCATTTTACCTCCCTCTTCCAGGTGTGTTACATATCCTTTGGCAGCATCCATTAAAGCGGCTGCATTAAAATGCCGGTAATGATGCTCAATAAAATTAGAAACAGGCCCTTTACTCATGATTGTATTTTTAGGGGGCAAAAGTAATTTTTTTTACGTAGCCCGCCGTATTAAATAAACGCAACAGGCCCAAAGCCGTTACCAGCGTAATACACGCAGCGCTTATATTTGCCAAAACTGTTGTATGAAAAGTCTGGTATTAGCATTGGGTATTTGTTGCGCCGGCCAGGTTGCCACGGCACAAACAATCAGCGGCGATTGGAATGGCTCCCTCGCTGTACAGGGAACAACACTCCCGATCGTATTTCATATTAAAGACAGCGCCGGCATTTATTCAGCCAGTTTCGACAGCCCGAAACAAATGGCCTATAATTTACCCTGCAGTGGCGTAATGGTTTCAGGAGATACCGTGCGGCTGCTCATGAAAAATTTGGGTGCCCGGTACGAAGGAGTGCTGGAGGCTGATAAAAAAAACTCGAAGGGAATTTTCTACCAGGGCGCACTGTCGCTTCCGCTCGAACTCACTAAGACCAGCGAAGTGGCTACCCGCCACGAATTGAAAAGACCACAAACGCCCAGGCCTCCCTTTCCTTATTTCAGCGAAGATGTGTTATACACCGGTGCAGATACGAGCATACAGATCGGCGGCACCTTTACTTACCCGCAGGATAAAGTGTTTAAAAAATACCCGGCCGTATTACTCATCACCGGCAGCGGGCAGCAAGACCGGGATGAAAGCATTTTTGAACACAAGCCCTTTGCCGTTATAGCTGATTATCTTACCAGGAACGGCTTTGCCGTGTTGCGGGTAGATGACCGCGGCATCGGGAAATCCACAGGTACCTACCGTACCTCCACCACAGCCGATTTTGCGGCAGATGTAGCAGCCGGGGTTGATTATTTAAAAACAAGAAAAGACGTGGACCTGGCCAATATCGGCTTGATCGGCCACAGCGAAGGAGGCATCATTGCTCCCATGGTGGCTTCACAGCGAAAAGATATCCGCTTCATTGTACTGCTCGCCGGGCCGGGTGTGCCGGTGAAAGAGTTGATGCAACGGCAAATTGCAGATGTAGGTGAAGCTGCGGGCGTGCCTGCGCAGGAAATGGAACAATATAAACCGTTGTACGGGCAACTGGTGGAAACATTTTTGCAGGAGGCTGACCCAGCACTTGCCAATAAAAAAGCCATCGATCTCTTTGATGCCTGGCAAAGAACCACAACGGCTGCAGTGGTTGAAAAAACCACCGGGGTGAAGGATGAAAAGTCGAAGATCGCTTTCATCAACAGCTTTGCTGCACAACTCAGCAGCCCCTGGTTCAACTATTTCATGCGGATGGAGCCGGCGCAGTATTTAAAAAATATCCATTGCGCCCTGCTTGCCCTTAATGGCGATAAAGATATACAGGTGGCCGCCAGCCCCAACCTTGAAGCCATCCGGAAAACAATGTTGGAGCAAACCGTTAAAACATTTAAAGTACAGTCTCTTCCGGGATTGAACCATTTGTTTCAACATTGCAATACCTGCAGTGTGGATGAGTATGGCGAGCTTGAAGAAACCTTCGCCCCCGAAGCGCTTGAATTAATCACCAACTGGATAAAACAGATCACCGGCAGGTAAAAATGCCGCACAGCGGATAGCGTGACTGGCACGGATACCCGCCGGGCGGCTTTGTTTTGTGAACCCTGTTTCAATCAGGTTTTGTTACTGCTTTCCACACTCACGGTGCCGCCTGCACTAATTTTAAGATGCAGCACTTTCTTACCATCTGAAACAGCCAGGTAATAATTCGTTTCATGATCAAAGTTGAGTTCTGTTACCGGCGCTCCAAAGCTGTAATCGCCATAGTTTTCCTGCAAGGCCTGCTGCACGGCGATCGGCAAATCTTTAAGACCAATTATCCTGGAAGTAGCCAACAGGTCGCCGGCCTCATTGTACACAGCATTGAACAATACATCATTCACGCTGAAATGAGCAAAATAAAAATTGTCAGCCGTTTTCCAACTGACCGACTTTGCTTTGGAAAAATCTTTTTTAAAAGCAGTTTTTACGGCTGCATTTACATCAATGGGACCGGTGGCAAAAGCACTGGTTGATAACAACAGGAAAGCTGCTGTTACCAGGGTGAACATCTTTTTCATAACTATACTTTTTTACGTGTAAGGATCGGCGCAGGGTGCGCTGTTTTCATTTCAAAAGTATAACGTACTGCAGCCGCGGAAAAGCTATTATTGACGGGCGACATAAAAAACACTGGGCATCGAATCCTGGCGGAAAACGGATTGTTAAATCACCTGCATTAATTCGCTGAAACCCTTTGCCAAAAAGGATTACAGCAGGCATGTTAATAACGGTTAAATACTGTTGCCTTTGTGTTAAAAAGTAAAGGCGGTGTTTACCTTCCTTACAGCATTCCTGTTCAAACGGCTATCTTTATAAAAATCAAACATTTCAGTGAACCTGCTGGCACATGCATATCTTTCTTTTGAACAGCCCTCCCTGCTGGTGGGTAATATGATCAGCGATTATGTGAAAGGGAGGCAGCAATTTTTATACCCGGCTGCCATACAAAAGGGCATTGCATTGCACCGGGCCATCGATCATTTTACGGATAACCATGCGGCCACACAATCCGCAAAAGCTTTTTTCAGGCCGGCTTATCGCCTGTATGCAGGCGCCTGCGTGGACGTGGTGTACGATCATTTTTTGGCGAACGACAGCAGGCAGTTTGCCGACGATACCGCCCTGCTGCACTTTTCGGCACTCACGTACCGTCAGCTCTCAGAAAACAGCCTGCACCTGCCTGCAAAGTTTGCTGCCATGCTACCCTATATGCAGCAACAAAACTGGCTGTACCATTACCGCTTTAATGCCGGCATTGAAAAAAGTTTTGGTGGCCTCGTGAGAAGAGCTGCCTATTTAACCGACAGTGCTCCCGCCTTTGAAGCATTCGAAAAAAACTATACGGCATTGCAGCAGCATTATGATGCATTTTTTCCCGGGGTAAAAGATTTTGCAATGAAGTGGTTGCAAATGACAGAATAAATATTTGTATAAGCGGTGCAAATAAACCATAACCTGCCCCCACCGTGAGGTAAACTATTTTAAATTTGTGATTCAACTTTTTGCACATGAAACAGTTACTCGCTGCGTTATTGATCAGTTCGATTCCTTTTTTATGTATGGCGCAAACCAAAGTGCCCCCGGTAGATAAGTCGCCGATGGACATGAGTTATTACCCTGTCGGCTATCCTGTTTTAAAAATCCAGGACAAAGCCACAGAACCTTTGCTGGCAAGAGTGTTGTACAGCAGGCCGCAGAAAAATGGCCGGGCCATATTTGGCGACCTGGTTGAATATGGAAAAGTGTGGCGGTTGGGTGCCAATGAAGCCACCGAAGTGGAGTTTTTTCAAAATGTAAAAATTGGCGGTGTACGGGTAAAAAAAGGACGCTACACCTTGTATTGCATTCCTTTTGAAGATAAATGGACCATGATCGTAAACCGGGAAACCGATACCTGGGGTTCGTTTAAATACGATGAAAGCAAGGATGTAACCCGGCTGGATGTTCCGGTACTTAAGCAGAACGACTCACAGGAATACCTGGCCATGTTTTTTGAAAAGTCGGCCACCGGCGCCTACCTCGCCATGCAATGGGATAATATTCGTGTAAACCTGCCCATCACGTTTTAACAACGATCTTCAATATTTTTATATCCCGTCTGTTATGACGGGATTTTTTTTGATATTTACAATATGTGTGGCATCGCCGGTATTATTAATAAAACGCCTCAAACGGGTACTGACAACAGGGCCGCCCTGTTACAGAACATAAAAAAAATGACCGATGCCCTGGCGCACCGCGGCCCCGATGGAGAAGGACATTGGATCAACGAATCCGGCACCGTAGCACTCGGCCACCGCCGCCTTTCCATCATCGACCTCAGCAATGCCGCCGCCCAGCCCATGCAACGCTCCCTTTTTTCCTCGCTTGAAGGAGAGGAAAAAAGATACAGCATCACGTACAACGGAGAAATTTATAATTACATCGAGTTAAGGGACGAACTGTATAGTCATGGCTACCGGTTTCAATCAAAAAGCGATACCGAGGTAATACTGGCCGCTTTCGATTTCTGGGAAGAGGAGTGCCTTGAAAAATTTGACGGCATGTTTGCCTTTGCAATCTGGGACGCCAAAAAAAGAAAACTCTTCGCCGCCCGCGACCGGTTTGGTGAAAAGCCTTTTTATTTTTATTATGAAGACGAACATTTTCTTTTTGCCAGCGAGATGAAAGCTTTATGGAAGGTGGGCGTGGAAAAGATCACCGACAATAAAATGCTCCTGAACTACCTGGCGCTCGGGTATGTACAAAATGCCAATGATAAAGAACAAACTTTCTTTGAGCAGATCTATTCGCTTCCACCGGCACACTTTCTTTCGTTCGACCTGAACCTGTTTGATTACGAAGTGCATCCTTACTGGAAACTTGACAAGGAGATTGTATTGGATTATTCACCCGACCAGGCCATTGAAAAATTCAACAAACTATTTTCCTTATCGGTGAGCCGCCGGTTGAGGAGTGATGTTGAAACAGGCTCCAGCCTGAGTGGTGGCCTGGATAGTTCTGCCATTGTGGCCAGCGTATTTCAAAGCCAGTTGCTCAGCAAGGAACAACAAACTTTTTCAGCCGTGTTTCCCGGCTTTGCCAAAGACGAATCAAAATATATTGAAACAGCCGTGCACCGCTTCCCGGTAAGTAATTTCCAGGTAAAACCCGATGTGCTTGGACTGGTGGATGCGTTTGAAAAGATCTGTTCGCACCAGGAAGAACCTTTCCAATCGTCGAGTATCTATGCACAATTCAAAGTGTTTGAACTGGCGAGGCAACATGGCATTAAAGTTATGCTTGATGGACAAGGTGCCGATGAAACGCTGGCAGGTTACAATAAATACATCCATTGGTACCTGCAGCAACTGCTCGGCAGAAAAATGTTCCGGGAAGCTATGCTCGAGAAAAATATGTTCCGCCGCAACCATACAATTTTCAGGTGGGGATTGGGAAACTATATTGCCACTTACCTGCCGGCACATACCGCCATTCATCTTGAATCAAAAGAATACAACCGCCTGGTAAAACACCCCGATATTAACAGCGACTTCATCAATCATTTGCATGGGCGGGAATGGGAAGGAATTCACAAACCGATCATCACCAAACTTAACGACATCCTGTATTTTAATACGGCCAACATGGGGCTGGAAGAATTACTGCGTTTTGCCGACCGAAACAGCATGGCCCATGGCGTGGAAGTGCGCCTGCCATTTTTAAGTCACCAGTTGGTTGAATTTGTTTTTTCAGTGCCGGCCAATTTTAAAATTCACAAAGGCTGGACGAAATGGCTCCTGCGTAAAGCCATGGCCAAAAAATTACCGCCGGAGATCGTATGGCGCAAAGACAAAGTTGGGTACGAACCGCCGCAAAAAGAATGGATGCAACAGGGAATCATGCAGGACTATATACAGGAAGCAAAAAGAAAGCTGGTAAAAAAAGGAGTGCTGAACAAGGCAGTATTGAACAAGGCTGTAGTGCCGGCCACGGCGCATGAAGCCAATAACTTCGACTGGCGATACCTTTGTGCCGCCAAGGTAATTGACTGATGCCGCAATAACCTGCCCGGGACCTGTTTAACATCAATTCAATTGCGCTAAGGCTTAGTAAAACAACCTTGGCGAATTCTCCGTTACTTTGCACACTAATTTTTCATTCGCAAATCAAATAGCATGAGTGCAACTAATTTTTCCGGTAAAGGAATCGCCACAAAGATCATTCACGCAGGTGCAGAGCCTGATCCTTCCACCGGGGCCATCATGACACCGATTTTTCAAACCAGCACCTATGTGCAATCGGCACCCGGCCAGCACAAAGGATATGAATATGCCAGGAGTCAGAACCCCACCCGCACTGCCCTGGAAACAGCTTATGCCGAACTGGAAAATGCCAGCTACGGGCTTGCTTTCAGCAGCGGTGTGGCAGCCACTGATGCCGTGATCAAACTGATGAACCCCGGCGATGAAGTGATTGCCGCAAGTGATATGTATGGCGGTACTTATCGCCTTTTCACCAAAATTTTTGAAAAATTCGGCATCCGGTTTATTTATGTGGATACCACCAATGTTGACAATATCAAAGCAGCCGTAACTAAAAATACAAAACTCATCTGGCTGGAAACACCCACCAATCCGCTGATGAATATCACAGATGTCGCAGCGGTAAGCGTGGTGGCAAAAGCTGCCGGTGCCTTGCTTTGTGTTGACAACACTTTT
>CAYVLT010000262.1:0-6492 GCA_964452405.1 uncultured Ferruginibacter sp. | reverse complement strand
CCACAACTCCAGCGGCTGCCATCAGTCCAGTTACCTGTGCCGCTGAATGTGTTGCTGGTACAGGCACCTACCTCACCGAGTGAGAAAGTACCAAAGGATGTCAGACCACCGTTGCTCATAACGAATGGTGATGTGCTGTTGTTAACACCTGGGTTCGACCAGGAGCCACCGGTATTTTTACCGATGATCAGGGCGTTGGTGTTGGCACCACCCACCACATCGGCCGGATCGTTATACGTGAAGGTGGCTGCGTAATCCGCAGAAGATATCGTTGAGGACAGTGTCCAGTTACGATTGATATAGGCAGACTGGCTGATGCCTGATCCTGCCGGTGCTGTTCCTGAAGCAGGTGCAACACCTGGTACCGCAGTACTTGCGGTTACCGTGCCGGCTGTATTACCTGCACCAAAGTTGATGGATACCGGGGCGTAGCCAGTAGCATCACCCACCGGGAAGTCAACAGTTGAAGCGCCGGCTCCCACAGCCATTTGCAGATTACCATCTACATAGTCAGTGGCAGAGGCGCCGGTAACAGGTGTACCTGCGGTGCTCACTGCAACTGTATTGGCTCCTGTAGTAAGTTTACCACTGGTTAAGTTCAATGAACCATCCACGGTAACACTGCTGGTGAGGCTAACACCTGCGCTGTTATTAATAGTAAGATCTTTTACGTTGGCAGGTAAACCGTCGCCGGTTGCCTGTGCGGCAATGCCTTCATAGCTGTAATTGGCGCTGCTGCTGTAGGTACGGCTACCGGTTTGGATAGCACCTGTTGCAGCCGGTGCCTGAGAAATACCGGCCAGGTCGCCAATGCGAAGCGTTGCACCGCTCTGAACATTGAATTCACCATCGCCGTACACAAGGTTATTGGCATTCCTGAAATCAATTGTGTTGGCAACATTCAATACACCGCCGGCCATCACTTCCACATAAGCAGGGTCACCATTTCCACCGATTGCGTTTGGCAGGAATTCCTGCAGGTTTACCACACCATTCGCTCCAACACCGAGGTAGAAGAATTTGCCGGCGCCCACACCACCACTCATATATCCTTTGTTACCGGTATATGGAGCAGGATAAGGCTGCATGGTCAATGTTCCATTTACCTGTACCACCAGGTTCACCGCAGCAAGTACACCACTTGAACCGGTTGCTGAATAGCAGGACCATGGTGCAAATGTGAGTGTTTTACCTTCGTTGATGGTAAGGGTGTTGTCAACAGTAGCTGTGATGTTTGAGAAATAAGACATCGCATTACCAGCAAAGCTGGAGCCATGGTAGTTGAGCGTGATATCCCTGTCGATCACCACTTCACTGGTATTGTTATAGCGGATCAATCCGAAGTTGGCAAGACCACCGGTTCCGGTGAATGTTACCACATCCGCTTCATTGTTTACATTTTGCAGGTTGATACAGATCGCATCTGCATTGTCGCCGGTTAAGGCGCTACCGAGTGTTCCGCTTGAACCTACTTCTACAGTTGTTCCATAAACAGACAGGTATTTCCTGTTTCCACCACTGATCACGGTACCGGTTTGCAGTACACCATTCAATACGTGCAGATCTTTACAGGACCTGTCTGTAGTGAAGGTAACAGTATTACCGCCGGTGATGAATACGCTGGCGGTGGTGCTGTTAGGTATGGTCACCGCATCCTGCAGGGCACTACCATCCCAGGTACTCCAGGTGCTTACTGATTCCCATGAACCACTTGCTTTGGTCACATAGTCGCCGGTAACATAAGACACCACGTTGATGGCACCGGAAATGCTGCTGGTAACACTGGTTGGAGCGCAGGTGCCTGACACCACGCAGTAGTAATAAGTAACACCGGTGCTGCTGGTGGAAGGTACATAGCTGCTGCTGGTACCCACCGGTGCATCATCGCCTGGTGTATTGGTATCCGCATCGGTGCTGCTGTACCATTGGTATGACAATCCAATTCCTGAAGCATTTACACTGAGGGCAGCGGCAGATGCGTTCAGCGGATAGGTGGCCGCATTGGTTGACTGGCTTACAATTTCAGTTTGCGCCACATCTATCTGCACTGGATCTGATTTGGTGGCACAAAGACCATTTGTAGCCACACAATAATAATAATAAGTACCTGCTGTGCCGGATGGCGGCGTATACGTGTCAGTGTTACCTCCGTTGCTGCTGCCTACGGAAGTTCCACCAAGATTAGATTTTGAAGTATTGGAATACCATTGGTAGGTTGGAGACTGGTCAGCGGCAACGGTGCCCAGGGTTAAGCTGGCACCCACGCATTCTGACTGGTTGTCTGTCGGCTGGGTGGAGAATACCGGGCTTGTACAGGCTGCTCCTACCAGGATGGCTCCTGATACGGCGCTTGTAGCTGCCGGGCTGCAAGTACCGCTTACCACGCAATAATAATACAATGTACCCTGAACCGCAGTTGAAGGCGTATAGCTGTTACTGTTAGTTCCCACCATCACATCATCACCGGTGGTGCCGGTGGATGCTTCGGTGCTGCTGTACCATTGATAGCTTAAGCCGGCGCCTGTTGCAGTTACTGTCAAAGGATCTGCGGTGGAGTTTTGACCATAGGTAGCACCTGGTGTCAGTTGATCTGTTACTGCAGGAGCGTCATTGATGATCACCGTTGCAGTTGATGAGGCAGTACTGCAGGTGTTTACACTCACCACGCAGAAATAATACAAAGTGCCTGCGGTGGCTGTTGAAGGAGTATAGGTGGTGGCAGTTGCGCCGCTGATAAGTGTTGCACCTGCTACCGAATTAGAGTTGCTGGTATTTGAATACCATTGATAGCTGTTATCATCACCGGCAGATACTACGCTCAACTGGGTGGAACTACCGTCTTTACAGGCACTGAAGCCGGTTGGGTTGCCACTGATGGTTGGGTTGGTACAGGGCGGTGCGCCAGATACCACGTCATAACCACTCTGGTTCACATTCTGCAATGTGAGGTCGGTAGGACTGGTACAGAAAGTTAAGCGTACAAATTTACCCTGTGCAATGCTTAAACCTGACACAGAAGCAATACCGCAATTGGTGTTACCCAATATGGTGGAGCTGATAGTGGTTCCCGGGTTGGTTACATCTTCCACAACAGTGTAAGGTCCTGCAAAGGCATCCCCAACTTCCACCTGGCGAATCGTCCTGGTTGAAGTGGACCCGCTGCTGGTACCATATACAGAAATCGCAGAAGCGGAAGTGCTTACCAATTGAAGAATAATAGTAGTGTACTGCACCCTGTAAGAAGTTCCGATACCGGTACACAGGTTACTGGTGTTTGAACTGAAGTTGCTGCCGGCAGACTGGTACAATTTATCGGTTGACGTAAATGTATATGTTGGTGAACCGGATGGGTTTGTGGTAAACCTCATCTGTGTGGTTGTATTGGCCACCACGATGGCGCCGGATGGATCACTGGTTACAGATGGTCCGCAAGGTCCACTAACCACACAATAATAATACTTAGTTCCAATTACGGCAGTGGAAGGCGTATAGGAGGCACTGTTAGTTCCTACTGCAGTACCGCCGGTATTTGACTGCGTGGTGTTTTTATACCATTGATAGGTTAAGCTGCCGCCTGTTGCAACAACCGTTAATGCGGTTGCCGTTGCGCCGGCAGTATAGTTTGAAGTGCTGCTGGAAGGATGGATGCTGATACCAGGCGCTCCATTCACAGTGATCTGCACGGCATTGGATTCAGTGGTACAGGCGCCGCTGGTTGCCACACAATAATAATAGTAAGGAGTGGCTGATCCTGTTCCGGATGGAGGAGTGAAAGTGGCTGTATTACCACCATTGCTGCTGCCAACGGATGTACCACCAATATTTGATTTAGATGTATTTGAATACCATTGATACGTAGGTGACTGATCTGCCACCACGGTTCCGAGTGTGAGGGTTCCGCCTACGCATTCAGACTGGTTATCGGTTGGTTGCACAGAAAATACAGGGGCGGTACAGGATACACCAATCGTGATCGCACCGGACACTGCGCTGGTGACTGCGGGCGTACAGGTGCCGCTCACCACGCAATAATAATACAGGGTTCCCAACACGGCAGTGGAAGGCGTATAACTGTTACTGTTAGTACCCACAGCAACATCATCACCGCTGGTGGCGGTTGATGCATCGGTACTGCTGTACCATTGATAGGAAATACCTGCACCAGACGCAGATACTGTTAAAGGATCTGCAGCTGAATTTTGGCCATAGCTGGCGGCAGGTGTCACCTGGCTGTTGATAGCAGGAGCCTGCGTCACCGTAATCACGGCGCTTCCTGTCATATTAGTTGCACAGTATCCTCCTGCGGTGGTGGTTTTTACCGTATAGGTTCCGGCTGCAGAAACAGACCAGTTCAGGTCACTTCCGGTACCTACTTTGGTATTGCTCTGCGATGCGTTATCCTTATATAAATCATATGTAACGCCAGATTCAGAAGCTGTAAGTGTGACGTTCGTACTAACGTTGCTGCAAATAGAAGCGTTTCCAGAAACAGTTTTTACGGCAGGCGCAGTACAGGTAGGATAGGTTTGAATTTCTATGTCAAATAAATACACTGATCCACCACCTGAACTGATGGCTTTAACTGAAGATAGTGTAGTAAAGGTATTGGGAATGTCATAGGTAGCCGTGCGGACGGTGCTCCTGTCTGCACTTGATGCAACCGCATCCACCTGCACGTTAGCTGAGCCATTAAGCGATAAATTAAGTGGGCGGTTAGAGGTGGAGCCCCAATGAACAATCACCTTTCCGCGAAAAGTTCCGTTGGAACCTAACACCAGGGCATTTGACCAGTTAATGGTTGCCGTACCTGCTGAGCCACTGGTAAGGAAATAACTTGGATAGGTGGTACTGCTGTATCCAGTCCAGCCGCTCAATGTTGTGGTATTAAATGCTCCGGTGGCCGTAGTCCAGGTAGCAGTTCCAGACGAAGGCGTGGCGGGTGTGGTGGCATAAGACGTAAAATAAATTTGCGTTTGAGCCTGCACTTGCTGTATTCCAAAAGCCATTACAATTAAAGACAACGGAAGAGCAAGGCATTTCAAAAATTTCTTTTTGAATGTGCCGGTTGTAAAATCCGATACGCTGGATTCTCCACAGGTAGACAATTTATTCATGTGTTGATTTTTTGGCAAGTGAATGTTAGGCATTGTTTGATCCTGAATCAGACCAGGGTCAATCGCTGCAGGCGGTCTCTCTCGTGTAAACATGGCAAAAAATTTAATCGTTATAAAAATCGGGTTTACAGTTTGCTGCTGTACCGTTGTATAGGCAATTACAAAAGATTTGACGGGTTGGGATAGTGTGTGTGATCAGCAAATTTTTGGCTACAATCTAAAGCAGTCTGGCAATTACAATCGAGTCGAAATTCTGGTGATCTCTTTTAACAAGCGTGTGCAACTTATCATTTTTATATTTTTATTCTTAACACAAAAGAATATTTATTTACGCAAACGATGCCAGAAACCCGTCATAAAACTGCCACGGAATTCGCCCAATCAGGCACCGGAAGCCCAGCGAAACCGCGAATGGAATCAAGCTATCCAACCCGGGAACGTTTGCGTATCTTTTTTGACATCGTTTGCGTAAAAAAAACAGCTTCAAACCGCCCCTTCAACCGGCATTCCAACCCAAAAGAAAGTACATTTATTTCGCGTAGGCTTTGATTGTATTGCTTGTAATTTCCTGGTTAAGATTTTTTTCAATTGCGGCGGCAGCATCTATCCAATATCCCACCACCTACCGGTTTCTGCCTCCTGGTTGAAAAGACAAACGGATTGACATATGAAAAAGATTATCCCATCATTTTCGTTTTCATTTTACCGGACTGCATTGTCTGCATTCCATCATCATAACCATTGTAAAGGATACTGCTTAAGAATCACCGCCTGCATTGTATCATCATTCCTGTTGCCCATTGCGGGAACCCATCACCTGTTTGCGCAATCACAAACCATTGGCAGCTTTCCTCAAATGGAAGGTAGTTTTGAAAACGTAACGGCTGCCACGCAGTCATCAACCACTGTTGCCACTAACACTCAACTCAATGCATGGACAGGGGCAAACACGTCGAGCCTTCCGGCTATTTATACCTCCGCTGCACGCACGGGTGCCAAATCGCTTCAATGGGTAACCTCGTCCACCAGCCATGTACTTTTTTCAAAAAGCGCTGCCACCACAGCAGTTGCCAATGCCACCAGTTATGTAGTACAGTTTTATTGGTATAAGGCATATAGCGGATCAGCCAGAACATTCAACGTGTCTGCCGGGCCGGGTGGCACCACCAATATGGGAACAACCGCTTCCACTACACTGGGTGTGAATGCGGTGTCGATAGATTGGGCTAAAGAAACGGTGATTGTAACCACCGGTACCGTAAGCACCACGCCCCGGTACGGGCTGATACGTTTCCAGCCCAGCGGCGGCAGCTTCAGTTCTCCCGGCTACCTGCTCGATGATGTATGCGTGTATGCAGGATCTGCGGCAGACAATACT
>CAYVLT010000261.1:0-6498 GCA_964452405.1 uncultured Ferruginibacter sp. | reverse complement strand
CAATGTATTGATCTCACCATTGTGGGCGATGTAGCGGAAAGGCTGTGCCAGTTTCCAGGAAGGAAATGTATTGGTGGCAAATCTTGAATGCACAAGACCAAATGCACTTACCACTCTTTTATTACTGAGGTCAGGAAAATAATTTCGTACCTGCGAGCTCGTTAGTTGACCTTTGTACACAATTGTTTTGCAGGAAAGCGACGCAATATAAAACCCGATGGCATCCTTGCGCACGGTATCGTGAATGGTATGACTGGCATAGTTGCGCAATACAAATAACTTTCTTTCAAAATCCATTTGATTGCTGATATGATCAGGGCAGGCGATGAACACATGCTCCATCACGGGTTCCACAGATAAGGCCGTTGGCCCGATGCCTGCTGTATTTACCGGCACGCTCCGGTAGGTAAGAATTTCAAGTCCAAGTTTTTCAGCCGCCCGGTTAAAAATATCCCGGCACTCTTCACGCAGCTTTATCTCTTTCGGGAAAAAAAGTACACCAACGCCGTAGCTGCCAAAAGGAGGCAGGTGTACGCCTAGTTTCACGCATTCATCAAAGAAAAATTCATGTGGAATCTGCAGGAATATACCGGCACCATCACCTGTATTCACTTCGCAACCACAGGCACCGCGATGCTCCATGTTTTCAAGAATGGTGAGTGCATCCGAAATGTGCTGGTGGCTTTTATTGCCCTTGATGTTGGCAACAAAACCAATTCCGCACGCATCCCGTTCAAAGGCCGGATCATATAATCCTTTTTGTTGCCTGCTTAAGTTGTTTTGGTTGGTCATTTTAAAATTTTTCTCGGTAAAAAAATTGTTACATGATCAGGACTAACAATCGTTGGATATTTTCAATGGGTATACGAAACAAATGATTAAACCAGGTATCCAAACAAAGTATCGTCTTTGTTCAGTTCTGTAAAATTGATATTGTATGCTTTCATTTTATTCAACAGCACATCATAATCGGAACGGTCTTTTAATTCAATGCCTACCAGGGCCGGGCCGATCTCTTTATTGTGCTTCTGCATGTATTCAAAACGGGTGATATCATCATTGTCGCCCAACACATGATTCACAAATTCCTTTAAAGCGCCGGGGCGTTGGGCAAAACGGATGAGAAAATAATGTTTCAATCCTTCAAACTGCAGGCTGCGTTCTTTGATCTCCTGCATCCTGTCGATATCATTATTACCACCGCCAATGATACAAACCACATTTTTTCCTGCGATCTCTGCCGCAAAATCATCCAGGGCAGCAATGGACAAAGCGCCAGCCGGTTCTGCCACGATCGCATCTTCGTTGTACAACTTCAAAATGGTGCTGCACACTTTTCCTTCCGGCACCAGCCGCATATCATCCAGCACTTCTTTACAAATTTCAAAAGTGAGGTCACCCACTCTTTTCACGGCGGCGCCATCCACAAAGCGTTCAATATTGTCAAGCGTGACAGGATGCCCCTGCTTCAATGCCTGTTTCATACTGGGTGCACCTTCCGGCTCCACCCCGATCACTTTTGTTGCCGGGGAAAAGGTTTTAAAATAAGAACCCACTCCTGCACTGAGTCCGCCGCCACCAACAGGGATGAACAAAAAATCAACCGCTGTTTGTTCTTCCAATATCTCCATACCTACGGTTGCCTGCCCTTCGATGATACTGTAATTATCAAAAGGTGGAATAAAGGTCATGCCATTTTCTTCTGTATACCGTTTGGCGGCTTCAGCACAATCATCAAATGTGTCACCAGTGAGTTTCACTTCTATCCAGTCTTCACCAAACATCTTTGTTTGCGATATTTTTTGGTTGGGAGTGATCACCGGCATAAACACGACTCCCTTTGTTTTTAGCTTTTTACAACTGTACGCAAATCCCTGTGCATGGTTACCTGCGCTTGCACAAACCACTCCCTGTTTCAGCTGCGCAGCCGGCAGGCTGCTCATCATGTTATAAGCGCCTCTCAGTTTGTAACTCCTTACCACCTGCAGGTCTTCCCGTTTCAGGTACACATTACACTGGTATTTTTTAGAGAGGTTACGGTTGAGCTGCAGCGGAGTTTTGTGTACTACTTTTTTCAGGCGCTGTGCCGCTCCCTCAAAATCAAGTGTTGTATGTTGTTTCGTGTTGTTCATGGTACGATCAATTTGCCATCGCCGGCTCAAATGCTTTTTTCTTTTCCTCTTTTGTTACGGTTTGTATCACTTTCATATCTGTCATGGCCTGCCGCAACACAGCGCCAACTTTTTCAACCGGGTGATTGCGGATGATCTTGTTTGCCTCAATGATGCTGCGGTTGTCAACGCCATTGTCTTTTCCTTCATTGAAGTTGGTACCGATCACATCGATATCGATTGTTTCCATAAACTCCTTCAGCAATGGTTTTGCTGCATGATCAAATAAATAGCAACCATATTCAGCAGTATCAGAGATCACGCGGTTCATTTCGTATAATTTCTTACGGGCAATCGTATTGGCAATGAGCGGCGTTTCGTGTAGTGATTCGTAGTACGCAGACTCTTCCTTGATGCCTGCTTCCACCATTGTTTCAAAAGCCAGTTCCACACCTGCTCTTACAAAGGCCACCATCAACAACCCGTTATCAAAATATTCCTGCTCAGCAATCTCAGCAGCAGCAGGCGCTGTTTTTTCGAAAGCCGTTTCACCGGTTGCCTTACGCCAGGTCAATAAGTTTTTGTCATCATTTGCCCAGTCTTCCATCATCGTTTTTGAAAAATGCCCGCTCATGATATCGTCCTGGTGTTTCTGGAATAACGGGCGCAGGATATTTTTCAGTTCAGTCGATAATTCAAATGCTTTCAGTTTAGCCAGGTTACTCAGGCGATCCATCATCGCCGTTACGCCACCATGTTTCAGCGCTTCAGTGATCACTTCCCAACCGTACTGTATCAGTTTGGCCGCATAGGCAGGATCCACTCCTTTCTGCAACATCTTATCAAAACTCAATATGGAACCTGTTTGCAACACACCACATAAAATGGTTTGTTCGCCCATCAGGTCTGACTTCACTTCCGCAACAAAAGATGAACGCAGCACCCCTGCCCTGTGTCCACCGGTAGCCACTGCATACGCTTTTGCCTGTGCCAGTCCTTTCCCTTCCGGGTCGTTTTCAGGATGCACCGCAATTAAGGTCGGTACTCCAAATCCTCTTTTATATTCTTCCCGCACTTCGGTACCCGGGCATTTTGGTGCCACCATAATTACGGTAATGTCTTTCCTGATCTGTGTTCCTTCTTCCACGATATTGAATCCATGCGAATAGGAAAGCGTGGAGCCATGCTTCATCAGCGGCATGATCGCTTTGATCACGGCAGTATGTTGTTTGTCCGGCGTTAAATTCAACACCAGGTCAGCAGTGGGTATCAACTCTTCATAAGTACCTACTGTAAAACCGTTTTCAGTAGCTTTTTTCCATGACTCCCTTTTTTCAGCGATCGCCTCTTTACGGAGCGTATAGGAAATATCTAATCCCGAGTCCCGCATGTTAAGGCCCTGGTTCAATCCCTGCGCCCCGCAGCCCACAATCACGATCTTCTTTCCCTTTAAAACATTCACCCCGTCAGCAAATTCGCTGCGGTTCATAAATTCACACACGCCCAGTTGATTCAGTTGTTCCCTTAATGATAAAGAGTTAAAATAGTTTGCCATTGTTTTTGTTTGACCTCCAGCTGCAGTGGAGAAGATTAAAAATTGTTTTTTTATGTTACCGGCTTCACCACCTTCATCAGCTTCGGTGGCGTCGCACACTTTTACAAATGATCTATATTGACCAGGTAAACCTTCATCGTCTGGCTCCTGCCCGGGTATTCCAGTTTACATGCTGAATACTTCCTCGTTCTTATCGAGGTATTCATTTTCCAGCACTTCCTCACCAGGTTCCCTGTATTCAAACTCTTTGAGCTTTTTGTGGAAGCCATCGCTTTTTTTGATGATCGCCACCCGGGCGCTTCTTACAAATTCAATCAACCCGTAGGGTTCCATCACCTTGATGAAATTGTCCGTTTCCTCCCGCTGCCCGCTTACTTCAAACACGGTATAGTCTTTCCTGATCACCACCGCTTTGGCGCCATGCTGACTCAGCAGCCGTTCCACTTTCACTTCTTCCGCAATTACATCCGTAGGTACTTTATACAATGCCAGCTCCTGCCAGATGATCTCATCATTGGTGTTGAAATATACTTTCAGCACTTCCACCTGTTTTTCGATCTGCCGGCAAAGCTTGCGGACCACGTCCACGGTTTCGTTGATCACAATATTGAAGCGATGCACACTGTCAACCTCACTGGGTGAGGTATTCAGGCTTTCAATATTGATCTTCCGCCTGGAAAATATGATCGCTATGCGGTTCAGTAACCCGATCTGGTTTTCCGTGTAAACGGTGATGGTATATTCCTGCTTTTGCATGTTTTTATTTTTTGAATCCACCGGAATGATCAACAACAATTTAAAATCGTGTACCCGTTCCCGGCAGTTGCACCTATTTAATTAAATTTCTTCTTTACTCAACACGATCTCCGACACACCCCTGCCCTGCGGTACCATCGGGAATACATTGTTCTCTTTACCCACGATTATCTCAAGCAGGTAGCTTCCCTTATGGTTTAACATCGTTTGCAGGGCTGCTTTCAGATCAGCACGATCTGCCACCCTCTGTCCTTCGATATGATACCCTTTGGCTACCTGTACAAAATCCGGACTGGTGATATCCACAAAAGAGTAACGCTTTTCATGAAACAGCTCCTGCCACTGGCGCACCATTCCTAAAAACTGGTTGTTCAATATGATGATCTTTACGGTTGGCTGAAACTGCATGATGGTTCCCAACTCCTGAATTGTCATTTGTATGCCACCGTCGCCGGCAATGGCGATCACGGTGCGGTCGGGGGCACCATAAGAAGCGCCGATGGCCGTTGGCAGCGCAAAGCCCATCGTGCCGAGGCCACCGCTGGTGATATTACTTTTGCTATGTGTGTACTTTGCATATCTGCAGGCCACCATCTGGTGCTGGCCAACATCGGTCACAATGATCGCCTCACCGCCTGTTAACCCGTTCAGTGCATCGATCACCTCGCCCATCGACATGATGGCCGATTCAGGGTGCATCTCTTTGTCAATACAGGTGAGT
The DNA here is from genome assembly GCA_964452405.1 of uncultured Ferruginibacter sp. Classification (GTDB taxonomy): domain Bacteria; phylum Bacteroidota; class Bacteroidia; order Chitinophagales; family Chitinophagaceae; genus Ferruginibacter. Next base: position 1,355 of record CAYVLT010000261.1, on the reverse strand, counting down.
TTTTCTTTTGCGGCACAGTCATGGAACTGCTGCAACCAGGCTGGATAAGTTTTTGGGGTAAGCAGCGCCGTTAGCATCGGTAAGGTTTCCTTACAATCGCCCCAAACCGGCACGGTTGTTTTCACATTTTTATCTATTTCAGAAGGATCGATATCCAGGTGAATGATCTTCGCCTGCTTGGCGTATTTATCGAGCCTGCCCGTAACGCGGTCATCAAAACGCATTCCCACGGCGATCAACACATCACATTCATTGGTGAGCAGGTTGGGTCCGTAGTTGCCGTGCATTCCCAACATACCCACGCCCAGTGGGTGATCGGTAGGGATGGCGCTCATCCCCATGATCGTCCAGGCGGCTGGCAATCCTGCTTTTTCTATAAATGCGATAAATTCTTTTTCCGCCTTGCCCAGTATCACGCCCTGTCCAAAAATTACAAAAGGCTTTTTTGCTTCATTGATCAGCGCAGCGGCCTGTTCTACATAGCCGTGGCGGATGTTTGGCTTGGGCCGGTAGCTCCTGATATGATCGCATTTTTTATACCCTTCGTAATCGAATTTCTGCAGCTGTGCATTTTTAGTAATGTCGATCAACACAGGGCCGGGCCTTCCGCTGCCTGCGATATAAAAGGCTTTGGCCAGTACTGCAGGAATTTCTGTGGCATCCGTTACCTGGTAATTCCATTTGGTAACAGGTGTTGTGATGTTGATCACATCTGTTTCCTGGAAAGCATCGGTGCCCAGCAAGTGAGCGAACACCTGCCCGGTAATGCAAACCAGCGGTGTTGAATCAATCATTGCATCTGCCAGCCCTGTTACAAGATTCGTGGCACCGGGACCACTGGTGGCAAACACCACCCCGATATCGCCACTCGCCCTGGCAAAACCCTGTGCCGCATGAATGGCGCCCTGCTCGTGCCTCACCAACACATGCTTTACACGATCATGATAATCGTATAAGGCATCATAAATTGGCATGATCGCTCCGCCCGGGTAGCCGAATATGGTAGTGACGTTCTCCTGCAGCAAGGCATCCATCACAGCTTCGCTGCCGCTGATATTGGTTACTGCTGTAGAGGATTGCGCCGCTTTTTCTTTTTCTAATTCCAGTGTTTCCATAAAAAATAATTTATGTACAAATGCTGTTCTTGTTAATCAACGGGTGTAGTAGAGCATCAGGTCGGTGGAAGATACTCCCGTAAATCCCACTTGCCGCAACATCAGCAACACCTGTCCCCGGTGATAGGTTGAATGGTTGAACAGGTGCGCAAAAGCCTGGTAACAGGCGAGCTCATTCAGTTCTCCATTTATCCTCCGGAAAGCAAATCTTTCAGTCAACTGTTGCTCATCAAAAGCCTC
>CAYVLT010000260.1:0-6538 GCA_964452405.1 uncultured Ferruginibacter sp. | reverse complement strand
GGCCGGTGCAGGATCCAGTTCCACCACAATCTTCTCTGGCGCTGCCCCGGGCACTTCATTTACCGGTACTACCGGAGCAGGTTCAAACTGTAAAACCGGTTGCACCATCAGTTTCTCTTCTTTCGCCGGCATATCCAGCGACAGAACGATCTTATCTTCTTTCTTTTCTTCTTTCGGTTGGTTGATGGTTTTTGCAAATGGATCTTTGTGTTCAAATCCGGTAGCTATCAGCGTGATACCGATAGAAGATCCCAACGTGCTGTCGTATCCCAAACCAAGGATCACATCGGTGCCTTCGCCCGCCCTGCTCAACAGGTAAGCCTGTATCACTTCCACTTCGTCCATCGTGAATTCATGTTCACCTTCTGCGGAGTTGATATTGATCAGTATCCACCTTGCACCTTGTATGTCGTTATCATTCAGCAACGGAGAGTTGAGCGCATTTTCAATGGCTTCCTGCGCCCTGTTTTCGCCCTGGCCGGTGGCACTACCGAGTATGGCTACCCCACCATTGCTCATCACTGTGCACACATCCGCAAAGTCAACATTTATCTGGCCGGTGCTGTTGATCACATCAGTGATACATTTGGCAGCCGTGGCAAGTACGTTGTCTGCTTTTGAAAATGCCTCTTTCATTTTAAGATTACCAAACTGGTGACGCAGTTTATCGTTGCTGATCACCAGCAGGGTATCTACATGATCTTTGAGCAGGCTGATGCCTTCTTCTGCCTGTGCCAGCCTCTTCTTTCCCTCGTAGGCAAAAGGCGTGGTAACGATTCCCACTGTTAGAATACCGAGATCCTTACACACTTTTGCAACAATCGGCGCACCACCTGTACCGGTTCCACCGCCCATGCCGGCTGTGATGAAAGCCATCTTGGTATTTACTTCGAGGATGCGTTTAATTTCTTCGAGGCTCTCCTCTGTAGCCTGCCTGCCAATATGCGGGTTGGCACCTGCACCGAGCCCTTGCGTTAAATGCGGGCCCAGCTGTATTTTATTGGGAACATGACTTTGGGCAATCGCCTGTGCATCTGTATTGCAGATGATAAAGTTTACCCCTTCGATGTTCTGTGAAAACATGTGGTTAACAGCATTGCTGCCACCGCCTCCCACACCAATTACTTTGATGATGGAGGATTGTTCCTTGGGCAAATCAAAATGTATCATAGTTATAAAGAAGCTCCTTCAGATCAAGTACGAACATCAGGAAGCACTTTTTAAGCTGGCCTGTTACCTGTTACCGTATGCTGAGCCGGCAAAGGATAAAAGACCAACGGTGAATGAATGGTATTAGTAAAAGAACTTGTTTGCTTGTTTTAATTGCCGCCCTTACCAGGGCTGAATGCCGGCCTTACAAATGTGCATCCCCTTCTTCCTTGAACAGGTCTATCAACCCGTTCTTGAAAGAATCCATGAATGTTTTCAACGATTTGCGTTCTTTCACCTTTGGCATTACGTGTTCTTCTTCCAGCAATGTTTCCTCAGGAACCGGTGACGCCAGTTTTTCGTCTACTGGTTGCCGTTGTAAAGATGCAGGCACTTCCACCCTCCTGAATTTTTCTTCAAACTGTTTGTTCTTATTTTCAAAATCGTTGTATCCTTTCAATATAAGGCCGATGCAGGTGCTGTACATTGGCTTGGTGAGTTCGTCGATATGCCCGCTGGCCAGGTGTTCGTTCGGAAAACCGATCCTCGCATTAAGCCCGGTAACATATTCAGTAAGCTGGATCAGGTGTTTTAGTTGCGAACCACCACCTGTAAGTATCACTCCACCATTCAGCAGGCGGGTATCAAGCCCTACCTGTTTCAGGTGATAAGAAACAAAGTCCATGATCTCGCTCATGCGTGCCTGTATAATGCCAGCCAGGTTTTTCACGCTGATCTCTTTGGGCGGCATACCACGCAATCCGGGAATCGTGATAAAGGCATTTGATTTGGCCTCATCGCTCAGCGCACTGCCGAATTGCACTTTCATTTGTTCCGCCTGGGTTTTAAGAACACCAAGCCCGTTCTTAATATCATTGGTGATGTTTTCACCGCCAAAAGGTATTACGGCTGTATGCTTCAGGATGCCTTCGTAAAAAACAGCCAGGTCAGTGGTTCCACCACCAATATCAACAATGGCAACACCGGCTTCCAGGTCCTGGTCGCACATTACTGCCGCAGCCGAAGCCAGGGGTTGCAATACGAGGTCCTGTGTTTTTAAGCCAGCTTTTTCCACGCTGCGGTTGATGTTGCGGATCGCATTTTTATCCCCGGTGATGATGTGAAAATTCGCTCCCACTTTTACCCCGCTGTAACCGATCGGGTTAGGAATGTTCTGAAAATTATCCACTGTAAACTCCTGCGGAATCACATCGATGATCTGGTCGCCGGCGGGAATATAGGTACGGTATTGATCAGCGATCAGGCGGTCGATCTCTTCCTGCCGGATCTCTTCTTCTGTGTTTTGCCTTACAATGTCGCCCCTTGTCTGAAGACTTTTAATGTGGTGTCCTGCAATGCCTACATAAACTTCGCTCAACACGAGGTTGGGATTGGAGGCATAACAGTTTTCCAATGCTGTTTGAATGGCTTTGATGGTTTGGTCGATGTTCAATACCATTCCATGTTGCACGCCATTGCTGTTGGCACGTCCAAAACCGAGTATCTCCAGTTTACCGTACTCGTTTTTACGGCCAGCAATAGCAGCAATTTTTGTAGTGCCTATATCAAGGCCCACGATAACCGGGTTGGTATTTACCATCCCGTTATCCATTGTGTTTGTTTGTTCGCTCATCATAGTTGTATGTGTTTGTGTGTTTGTTTTTTTGGGTGTTATTAATAATACCAGTTCATTTTTTTTAATTGTTTATCATTCTTCTCTATACTGCACAAATACTAATAATCATTTTTTGCCGGCATTACAGCCTTTGGTTGAACAGTATTTGTTTTCGCAGGGACTGGCTTAGGTTTTGGTTGCGCTGGCTTTGCATTATTTGCAGCCTGCCCGGTCTTCTTTACAGGCGTTTTTACCGTTGGCTTTGCCGGTGCTTTTTCAACAGGCTTTTTTGTAACCGTGGCAGCACCCGGGTTTTTCATGGGTAACGGATTCTTTAATACAGTTGGCACGAGAACCGGAATACCTTGTGGTTTATCTATATTGCTGGCTTCAGGGGTGTTTGCCGCTTCCTGGTTATCATCCCGCTGTATTGATTCCTGTATCAGGTTAAAATCGGTTGTGTTGTGCTCGTTGTCCTGCAGCATCACCTGTAACGAATCATTAGCCAGGTGTTCTGCAGTGGCGGCAATGGCCTGCATCAGTTGCAGTGTTCTCAACGAGTCGGCGCTCATATCTTCCGCTCCTTTTCTTTTGGCCACAACCTGTCCTTCATATTGCAGGTTGATCTCGCTGTAATAATTCCAACCGCATTTTGTCATCACTTCGCTGTAAAACAATTTCAGTTTCTTCAACTTATCAGCAATGCCGGAAGCGTCGCCGAACACAATGGTGCTGTTGCCGATCTTGGGCACCATTTCAAATCCACGCTGGCTGGTGATATCCACTTCATCTACCAATGCCATCGCAAACGAATCTTTTTGCAAGGCTTCGCTTACGCGATAAATATCTCTCAGCAAAGCGCTGTCTTTTTTTGCCAGCACTGCTTTATCAGAAGGAAAGTTGGTGAACACCGGTAACCTGGCAGAAAACTTATCGCTCAGCGGCAACATGGTGATACTGCTGTCGATGTAAAAGCTGGTGCCCTGTGCAGAAAAAATTCTTGCCACCGGCTCACGCTCTGTTACGATTATCTGCAGCACGCTGTTATTGTCAAAGAACAATTGAACTTTTTTAATCCAAATATCTTTTGCCAGGTCAGTTTCTAGCGACCTGAGATTGAAAAAAGAAACCGGTTGCCCTTCGGGTGCACCATCTATGTACTGGTTCAATGCATTGATCACATCATTTTTGTCAACAAAAAAATTATTGTCGGCTCCTTTGATGGTGATGTTAAGCCCGGCACATTTGCGTTGCTCTTCTTTGTTAATGGCCGCCACGAGTAATACGGCAACACCGGCGCCTACAGCGATCCACACCGTGGTGATGAGCCATTTTACGATCGTTTTCTTTTTTGCCATAATTAAATAAGTGTCACCACTTCAAAATGATTATTCTTTAAATTTTATCACTGTACTGCCTTAACCGGCTGCCAGTATTTCTTTTACCGGCTGTACCAGCGTATCGATATCGCCGGCACCGGCCATTATGAACAGCGATCCCTCGAACCCTTCTTCCACGTGCGCTGCTTTTTCCTGTTGCAGGTGCTGGAGCACCTGCTGCCTGTTGAGCAACATTTTATTTTCACTGTGCATACGGTCCAGTATCATATTGCTGTTTACTCCTTCCATTGGCAACTCCCTGGCCGGGTAAATTGGCAACAGGATCGTTTCATCTGCCAGGTCGAGTACTGCAGCAAAGCCGTCTGCATGGTCTTTTGTTCTGCTGAATAAATGCGGCTGAAAGATCACCGTGCATTTTTTATTGCCGAACAATTTTTTAGCGCCTGTTATCAAGGCCTTCAGTTCTTCGGGATGATGAGCGTAGTCGTCGATCATCACAAGCGAAGGCGTTTTAATAATGTATTCAAATCTTCTTTTTACACCCCTGAATGTTGCCACTGCTTCTTTGATCAAGGCTTCATCAATTTCCAGTTCGAGTGCCGCTGCAATGGCTGCCGTTGCATTTTCAATGTTGTGCATGCCACCCATGTTCAGCGTTATATCTTTCACCAGCCTGCCTGCTTTATCCAGGTCGAACAGGTAACTTCCTTCCTGTATCCTGATGTTATGCGCATTCACTGTTGCAGCAGCTTCATTCACGCCGTAGGTAATATGTACGGGTGCCAGTAATTCCTGCTCCCGTTTTAACCCGTGCCTGCTGATGAGCAAGCCGCCAGGTTTGATACGGCCGGTGAATTCAATAAAAGCCTGCTCCATGTTTTCGGCCGTGCCATAGATATCGAGGTGATCAGGATCCATGGAACTGATGATGGCGATATCCGGGCTCAATTTCAAAAAACTGCGATCGTACTCATCTGCTTCCGCCACACACACATTGTTTTCACTGCTCCAGAAATTACTGTCGTAATTAACAGCGATGCCTCCTAAAAAAGCATTGCAACCATAACCGGTATGGCGAAGTATATGTGCCACCATGGCGCTGGTGGTTGTTTTGCCGTGTGTGCCCGCCACACAAACATTATAGTTGCCTTCGGTGATGGCGCCCAGCACTTCACTTCTTTTAACCACCGGGTATTCATGGTTGCGGTAGTAATTCAGTTCCGCATGCTCTTTCGGAATCGCCGGGGTGTACACCACTAATTTTGCCTGCCTGTTAATGAGTGAAAGATCATCTTCGTAGTGAATGTTGATCCCTTCTCCTGTCAATTGCCGGCAGAGGGTGGTTTCAGTTTTATCATACCCGCTCACCACTACTCCCTTTGAATTAAAATATCTCGCCAGCGCACTCATGCCAATGCCTCCAATACCAAGAAAATACACAGCATCCCCTGCGGAAGATCCGTCAATCAAAGCGCTTACTATTTCCTTTACACTTTTCATAATGCCTGCAGGCTTTTCAAAATTTCTTTGGCGATAACCTCATCAGCATTGGTGATCGCCAGCGGACTGATGTGCTCTTTTAATTGCCGTTGTTTATTTTCATCTTTTGCCAGTGCGGTCACCACCGGGATAAGCCGGCTGGCTGCATCAGCGTCTGGTACCATCATTGCTGCATTCCTGTCAACCAGTTTCTTTGCGTTCACTGTTTGATGATCTTCGGCTGCGTAGGGAAACGGAACGAATACAGCCGGCTTTTTCACCACGCAAATTTCACTAACGCTCATAGCGCCGCTGCGGCTGATGATGACGTCGGCGGCAGCATAAGCATATTCCATCTGGCTGATAAAATCATTCACCCAGGTATTTGTTCTTCCTTCGCAGGCTGCTTTCGCTGTTGCTGCAAAAGGCTTACCCGTTTGCCAGATGAGTTGAAGCCCCTCTTTTTCAAACGCATCGATGTGTTGACTCAATGCTTCATTAATTCCTTTTGCACCCAGGCTGCCACCAACGGAAAGAATTGTTTTTTTAGCCGGATCGAGACCGAAAAACCTGGTCGCCTCTTCCCGGTTCACCATCGTGTGAGTGATGGCTGCCCTCACCGGGTTACCACTGATGATGATTTTTGCGGCCGGAAAAAATTTCTCCATCCCGTCGATCGCCACAAAAATTTTAGTGGCTTTTTTACCGAGCAGGATATTGCTTTTACCGGCAAAGGAATTGCTTTCGTGGATGAAGGTTTTAACACCTTGCGACTGGGCAAACCGTAATACCGGGAAGCTGGAGTAACCTCCAACGCCGATCACCGCATCAGGTTTAAATTTTTTGAAGATGCTACGCACCTGCAAAAAACTTTTGAGCAGTTTGTAGGGCAACCCAATATTTTTTATCAAAGAACTCCTGTTAAAACCCGCAATGGGCAACCCTTCTATCGGGT
>CAYVLT010000259.1:0-6554 GCA_964452405.1 uncultured Ferruginibacter sp. | reverse complement strand
GCATCAAAGTTTTCAATCCGCTGCCGTTCCATTTCTTTTGGCCGCAGGTATTTAAACAACAGGTACATTTCAGTAAGGCTGTTGCTGATGGGTGTGCCTGAAAGAAAGGTAACACAGAGGTCGCTGTTAAATCTTGTTTGCAGTTCCCGAACGCCGAACAGCATATTCAATGCCTTCTGGCTGCCTTCTTTATTTCCAAGTCCTGCAACTCTATCATGCCTGGTAGTAAATGTTAGGTTTTTGTATTTATGGGCTTCGTCAACAAATAAATGGTCTATACCCAATTCCTTAAAGTTGATACCGGCGTCTTTCTTTTCTTCAATATTTTTTCTTAATTCCTGCAGTTTAACACCCAAATTCGTTTTGCGTATTTCCAGCCCTTTAAGCATACGGCGGGAAACTTCGCCGCCCATATCTTTTATAGTATGTAAATCCCTTTCTACATTATCCAATTCCGTTTCAAAAATCTGCTTCTGTATTTCCTGGCTTTGCGGAATTTTTCCAAACTGGTCATGGGTGATGATGATGCAGTCCCAATTGTTGTTTTTAATCTCATTAAATAACCGCATCCGTTTAGCAGGGGTAAAATCATTTTCATCTGGTGCCAGTATCCTTGCATTGGGGTAAGCTTTGCGGTACGTTTCCGTAATCTGCCGCACATTGGCTTTTAATGCCAGTATCATGGGCTTATTTACAATCTTCAGCCGCTTCATTTCGTTAGCTGCAACAATCATCGTTAATGTTTTGCCCAGGCCCACTTCATGGTCTATTAATGCGCCACGGTTTTGAACAATGCGCCAAACGGAGTTTTTTTGCGAACTATACAAATCATCAATACCCAATCTTTTTTTATCCAAACCCGGAAACTGCAAATGGCTCCCGTCATATTCTCTCAGTACATAACAGTTAAATGTATCATTGTATAATGTCTCTAATTCCTTTTTATCGCTATCGGGTAGTCCTTTCAGCCAGTCAATGAAATTGTTCCGGATAGATTCAATCTTTTGATGGGCTAATTGTATGGCATCATTATCCGGCACCCGGATTGTTTTATCACCAACGTCAACTTCATAGGTATAAAACGGTATTGTGTTTTCCAGTGCATGTTCTAATATGGTGTGTCCGTAGTAAGTTTTTCCTGCTTTGGTGGTAACAGCAAACTCCTGCAACGTCTTTGCGTTATCATTCAGCGTTTTCACTTTAAAAGTGTCAAGCGATGAAAAGTAATTGACTTCAGTATTTGTTTCAAACAGATGTTTTGCAAACTGATTGTAATAGTCCTGCGGAATCCATCGTTCGCCCAAATTGAAATCGAGTAACTCAAAAGGGATTTTTTCGGGTTGTACTTTTTGTAAGGCATGAAGGCTTTTAAGCAAATGAAGATTATCAGGATTTCTTTCCGCAGCTTTTGATGCAATGTTTAGCTTACTCACAACGTTGCCACTTAACAATTGGTCAGCAGTTTCCCATTCGTTATTGGCAGGGTTAATGTAAATATGATTACCCAAAGCGGCGATGGTTTCAGGTTCTGTACTGTCTGTTGCCGCAGCAATAAACTCTATATCCACCTTACCTTTGTCATTCAGGCTTTTTGCCAATGCTTCTAAAGGATTGTCAGTTGTAAATACTTCCTGCTTTGGTACTAAAGATTGAGTAAGTATATCCGCCTTTACAAATTGCTCGCCTTCTTTTCTTTCCAATGATGAAAGCATGGTTAATCCAAAGGCTTCATCCTTTAAAATGCGTTGCCTGTTGATGGATGAGTTCAATAGGCCATATCCTTTCGTTAGTGATTCGTAGGCTTCGTTTAATTCCCTACGCAAACCGCTATGTTCCGTTTGTTCGGTTGTTTCTTTTTCAAACAATTCAAAATACATATCCCTTACTGTAGTGTATTGCTGATAAAAGCCCAGGTCTTTTTTGTCGTGCAGGCTTGGCATAAAAACCGATTTGCCATCATCTGATGTTAAATAGGAAACAAAACCAACCCGGTTATTATGTACAATCAGTGTTCCTTCTTTGTGCAAGGGATTAAAGTCTTTTAGCGTTTCCAGTTTATCATCATCACCTGACGAAATATGAAATACCAGTTCACCATCATTGTAAAACTCATGGCCGTATTTTTTGAGCATATTTGTTATGCCACTTAATTCATGCTGCAGCAATCCTGCATTCATCCAATTGGCGGGAAACTGCAGTTCTTCTGCGTTGGAATAGAGTTTGTAAACGTACTGTTTGAAGGCAACTGATTTTGCCGTCATCAACACTATTAGTTCATGGTCCGGTTTGTCTTTTGTACGGATAATGTTTAAAACTCTTGCCGTATTTTTAGCAACCACAGTTGCATCCAGCGGATTGATATATGCGGCAGCCCTGTTAATAGTATTGGAAGTGCCTGTATCAAATAACCCTAACTGTACGGAAGAATTATCCGGTTTTTTTTCGGGCATATCTGTGTAAGTAAGTTGTTTGCCCTTTAGCTTTTCCAGTTGCCTGATTTCCTGTTTGAAATTTTCTGCATTAAATCTTTTGTCAATTCCATCGTTGATAGTTTTGCTTAATAGCGGGGCTATTAAATTAATGTCGCCGGTTTGCCAGATGGTTTCATGTGCTTTACCGTATTGGTCTTTACCTGGCTTTATCTGGTTGCCGAGAATAATTTCGGGATGCAGAATGATGTATTGATTATGCTGATAGTCGCCAAATTCATTTTGTTGTTCAACCGTTTTAACCAACTGCTTTTCTTCTTTTGAAAGAGATTGTTTGGCTTGATTTTTTTGAACAATCAGCAAATGGCTTGGTGCTTCCGTGTTACCCGTTTCTTTCATCAGGTTATCCGGCATTACATTCAGGCTTACAAAATCTGCATTATTGAATAAGTACTCTCTGGCAATCTGGTTAGAGGGGTTGTTCAGGAAAGCATCTGTGGTGATGTAAGCCAGCAAACCACCGTCTTTCAGCTTATCAAGTCCCTTTGCAAAAAAGTAGTTGTGAACTTTATCTGTTAGCCCTTTCACTTTTATATTTTCATCATATACTTTAAAGTTGCCGAAAGGAATATTGCTTACAATTAAATCATACCTTCCATTTTCGTTGTCAGAACTTTCTTCAAAGCCCTGAATTTTCACCGCTACAGGAATATCAATAGCTTCCTTTAATGAGTGCAGGATTTTTCCAGTCAGGAAATCTTTTTCAACGGCTGTGATTATAGATAATTCCGGGAAGGCGGCAGGTGCCTCAGTAATAAATACACCGGCACCCGCCGATGGTTCATATATGGCTTTGGGAATAATTCCTTTTTCTTTTAATACAGCGTAAATAGTTTGTGGAATTACAGGCGGCGTATAGTAAGCTGTAAGGATGCTGTTCTTTAAAGACTCAATGCTTCTGCCATAGTCGTCTTTTGTTAAATTGCTCTTCAGTAACTCATGCAGCTCAATAACCTGCGGATACAGTTTTAAATCTTCTTTTGAAGCATTCAGCTTAATCCATTCGTACTTGGTGGCATTGGGGAACAGTACTGCTTTCAGGCCGCCGAAGCCGGAATATTTTTTTAATACAGCAACCTGCCCGGATGTGAGGTGTTTATTGGGCTCATGCGTAAGGGCAATTTGAAGTGCCGTTATATTATCCCGTAGTTTCTGCTGACTGTTGTGACTCATTGCTCTCAGTTTCATTCTCACGGTTACTGTCTAAGTATTCACTTATTGCACCACAAATTGCATATTGAATAAAGTGATTGTCTTCGTTCTCTTCAGAAAACTTTAAGTCATTAAACACCGATTCGCAATAGCTAATCATGTTAACCGCTTCATGCTGTAATAAGCCTGACTGCTGAAGCCATTTGTAGTCTTTTTCAAATTCCTGTTCCAATAAATTTAGAATGTAGTTGTAACGGGACGGCTTGAGCTCTCTTGTTAACTCATTCAGACAGTTTTCTACAATGATGTATGCTGGTTGTTTATCAGTTTCCATTTGCTGCCATATTGATTGCACACTGTCAACTTTAGAGTACAGCCACAAGCGGAGTTTATCTTCAGCCTCCAATGCAAAAATTACATCAGGGTTATTGTCCCTGATATACTCTAATAATTTGCCGACAAGAATTTCTTTCATAAACGATTTTTTATACGCCGAAGAATGAACGGATAACAGTAGCCACAATTACCAGGAAAACACAACTGCCAAACCAGGCCGCTGCCACTTTACCGGTATCATGGTCGCCGCTGTTCCATTTCTGATACACTTTTACAGCGCCTATTAATCCTACAATGGCGCCAACGGCATACATAAGATTAGTGCCTGCAGCGAAGTAGCTCCTTACTTTAGTATTGGCTTCATTAATACCGGCATTGCCATCCTGTGCCGATGCAGCGACTGAAACCAACAGCAGCATAATACCTGATGCTGCATACATCCACCTTCTTTTGTCAATCACTTTTTTCATACTCACTTTTATTTTGAAAATTGAAAAATAAAAGAATGCTTCATTAAGCTAACCATTCTGCACTTGATTTTCCTGCACATAGTTAATGAAGCATTACTTTTTCAAATCCACATATATTGAATGTCTGCGTTTGTAAACCGCTCAGGATAATATTGAGCAAGTAAGCCGGATATGGCTGACTCTGTTTCCTGCTTTTGTCCGGCTGAATGCAAGCCGGGATATTTCCCAAGAATCATTTTAACTGCAAACAGAATTTCTTCTTTAGGCGCTTCCGGTTTCATTTCGGCCAGGTAAGCATTTACTTCATCCCAAAAAGACTGAAGTATAGCTGTTGCTTCATTGAAGTTTTCTTTTGGCAGAAAGTCTGCATGGTTACTGGAAGTAAACTGCTTTTTGATTTCGGCTACCGGCACACCCACATTTTTTTCGTCTATTCTCTTTATGCCGATAACTGCAAGAATCTCCCAACGAAAATATTTGTAAGCCACATAGGCGTAATAGCAAAGTAAGGCAAACAGCAGGGCTGTAATGTATTGGCTCCATGATATTGATTGTAACATAATATCCCTATCTTAAGTGATTAATTTGTATCAATAACATGAATACAAAAACATTTCCAAAAACTACAAAATGGAGATAGGTTCAGTAGGACTACCTTGATGAGCAAAAAGTATAAATATGGAATTAATCGTAATCAGTCATCAGTAGCTCGGAAGGAGAAATTTCCAAAGCCTTTGCTAATTGTAAAATAGTGGTGAAGGTTATGTTGATTTGGCCTTTTTCAATTTTTGAAATCTTGCTATTATCAATGTCACAGGCATACGACAACTCCCGGAGGCTTAAATTTTTCGCCTCCCTGAGTTTTTTAATATTTGCTCCCAGCTTTTTTAGATTGCCTTTGTCGCTTTGCCGAATCATGCTGAATAATGAGCTGGCAAGATGACCCAAACAGGCATAATAATTGCGGCCTAATAAGACCGCAGGTAGTAATTACTTATACATTTTGCAATGAAAATTCAGCTATTCATAAAAATTCCGTTATCGCATCATCCTTTTACGCCGGAATTTAAAGACCTGTGCAGCAGTCTTTGCTTTAGCACTATAGAACAACTGATTAATTGGCCGGTAAGCCAACTTTTAAAATTAGATGGCTTTACATACCATCATTACCAGGAATTGTGGAAGTATCTTGATAAGAATAACCTTGCGGGGTTATTAAAATATTGATTTGATTTTATGATATAGATAGAAACGGATTCCTTACAATTTGGTTAAAATATGAATCCATTTATGGAGCATATCCTTCATTACATCTATTGTTGCTTTGTCCGGTGCATGATACTTTGTTTCTAAACTGCCAAACGAAATTTCCTCTCTCTGCAAAGTGGTGAACGTTTTAGCAACCGTACGCAACATCGGTGCCACAGTACGGTTAATAATTATTTTATCAACCACCAAAAGCCTGATGAGCAGGCCTAATTTTGCAACTGACAATGTTGTATTGATTTTGTTTTCTGGTTCACTTCCGGATAAAGTTGTTACCTGCATAAAATGCCCCGCCTCACAATATTTAATTTCTTCAGTTATCCATGTACTTACCTGTTCTTTAAGCGAAGGCATATTATCATCAAAGTAATAATTTACTCTTACTGGTAATTGATTTATGCTTTTCAATTCTGTACGAAGCATCTGTATTTTTTCAGATTTTGTTGTGATGCCTGACAACGAATTAACCAGTCTCTCAAACTCATATAAAACGAAAGCCGGAGAATTAAAGTTATAGTAGTATAACAAGTTTCTGACATTATCAGTTGCAGGATTTCCTTCTTTTATAAGTTCCTGTAACAATTCTTTTTCATAAAAGTGCAACCGGTATGTAACCGGCATATTTTGATTTTCAAATGAGTTTATAAAATGCTTATGCAAAGTTTGCGTTAGTAATTGTTCCATTAAATTTGCAGAACTCAGCTTGTGACATAAGGCTTCCGACAAAGCATCAATCTCTTTTTTGTAAACTGAAATCAAAACATCCGGCACTCTTTCATTTTTATCAAAATAAGTTCCAAAATATTCTTGTATAAAGTGAAGCGACTTTAGTAGCTGCTGT
>CAYVLT010000258.1:0-6563 GCA_964452405.1 uncultured Ferruginibacter sp. | reverse complement strand
GTGGCGAAAGCCACCCGGCAGGGGCAATACATACCGGTGGGCTGGAGTGTACGATCGATGGACACCGTGATAAAGGACGAAAAAAAACTGCTACAGAATATAACGGCTGCCCTTAAACCGGGCGCTGTGTTTTTATTCCACGACACCAGCAAGACCACGCTGCAGGCTCTTCCCGCCTTTATCAAAGAAGTTAAAAAAAACGGTTACCAAATTGTACCGTTGGATAAATTACTACTTTTGAACCCTTATGCGTAAATTTTTCATTTTAGTGCTGGCGATACTGCCGGCCCTTATTGCAAAAGCACAGTACCCCGGCTTTTCTCCCATAGCCGATGCCAACAAATTCAAAACCGATTTTGCTGCCGCCACTGCCCGTACCACTACCATTAAAAGTGATTTTGTGCAGGAAAAAAACCTGGCTATGTTATCGGAAAAGATCACATCAAAAGGAAAATTCTGGTTCAAAAAAGATAACAGGGTAAGAATGGAATATTCTTCTCCCTACAAATACCTGATGATCCTTAACAAGGACAAAGTATACGTGAAAGACGGGCAAAAAGAAAACAGGATCTCCACCCGTTCCAATAAAATATTTCAGCAGATCAACCAGATCATGATCGACTGCATGCAGGGGACCGCTCTTAACAACAATGACTTTAAAACCCGCCTTTTCGATAACAAAGCGGCTGCCCTCATAGAACTTTCACCCCTTACAAAAGGAATGAAAGAAATGTTCAGGAACATCATCGTGGTGATCGACAAAAAAGATTTTTCAGTGATGAGTATTGAAATGCAGGAACTCTCCGGCGACAACACTGTAATTCATTTTACCAATAAAGAACTGAATGCGGCTATTGAAGACGGCATATTTACTATTCAGTAGCCTTGCCTTTTTGCTGTGCAGCTGTTCGCCGCTGTACAAACAAATGCAGGAATCCACCGGGCGTGCAGAAGACCTTGCGCCGTTTAAACCCGCATTGGGAGTGGCTTTGTACAATACGCAGGTAGATGTGATGGGGAATCACCTCAGTGGTCTTTTACTCGTAAAAAAAATGCCCGACAGCAGTGTGCGCATGGTATTTTCAAATGAGATGGGATTTAAGTTTTTTGATTTCGAATTCCGTGCCGATGGCAGCTTTCACGTGTACTCCATCATTAACAAGATGAATAAAAAGCCGGTGATCAAAACACTCCGAAACGATTTTCAACTGGTGTTAATGAACCGGCTCGACAGCAACAACCTGTCTGTAAGAAAAAAAGACGGGCTGCTGTATTATGTATTCCCGCAAACCAAAGGATATTCCTATTACATCACCGACAGCAGTAAGACCACTCTTGTGAGAATGGAAAGAGCGTCTGATAGAAAGACCGTGGTGGAAGCCATCATGAATAACTACGTGAATGGAATTCCGGATACCATCGGCATTTCACACAAAACATTTAGTTTTACCATCGGCCTGAAACGAATAGAAAGATAAATGTTGCTCGATAATTTTTTTAAAATAACAGCATTGGCAGATGAGAATGCCATCATCAGTGCGGCATTGGAGATCGATGCTGCTCACCCCGTTTTTGCAGGTCATTTCCCGGGGCAACCGGTGGTACCCGGCGTATGCATGATGCAGATGGTGAAAGAAATTGTTGAATCCGTATTAAAGGCAAACACCCTGCTGGTAAAAGCACAGGATATAAAATTTATGGCGGTGATCGACCCGGTTCAAAACAACCGCATCAATGCAACTATTCAATACGCCTGTTCACCAGAGGGGCTTGTACAAATCAATGCCAGCTTCTTTAAAGACAGCCTGGTTCATTTTAAATTCAAAGGAGTATTACAGGCTCAATAACGGCAGTTTCATCCCCCTCTCCACATCAACTTTTTAACATACAGGATAAAAAAACCTTCCCGCCGGAAGGTTTAGAAAACAGCCTGAAAGTTTATTTTAGAAGTTAAACAGGCAGGCGATGCCATACACGCCCGGCTTTTCATCCACGATTGTTTGTGTTAAATAGCTGAAGCGCTTATTGCTGTTGATGCCTTTCAGGTAAGAAAGCCTGATCTCTATATTCCGGTGCTTTCTTCCGGTTCCCAGCCGAATACCGGCATTGGCCGCGGGACCAAAGGCATTCAGGCTATAGGTATCATCGTAGCTGTCTACAAAATCTCCATGGTAATATCCAAAACCCGCACCTACAAAATACCCAAATTTATCCCTGTTCTCCTTCGTGCTGCCCCGGCCCATGTTCAGGTTAACAATTAGCGGCGCATTCAGCACCAGGCCAACAGAAACATTGTCGTTATAGGTGGAGGAATATGCAGATGTTGAAAAACTCACCCCCACACTCAGTGGAATGCCTACTGAAACAGACATGTCTTCACTCT
Source organism: uncultured Ferruginibacter sp. (assembly GCA_964452405.1). Classification (GTDB taxonomy): domain Bacteria; phylum Bacteroidota; class Bacteroidia; order Chitinophagales; family Chitinophagaceae; genus Ferruginibacter. The sequence goes on along the minus strand of CAYVLT010000258.1, from coordinate 4,180 downwards.
CTGAAAAATTGAAACGCGGCGAGTAAGTGAAGCCTTCGCCAACAGTGGTTTTTGTTCCGGGAGATGAGCCCACAAATACGGTGATACCTGCTCCATTCATAAAGGTTTGGCAAAATGCAGACGAGGTAGCCATGATAAAACCGGCCAACAGGATCAACTTTTTCATGCAATTGTTTTTGGTTAAAAATATCTTTGAAAAAATTTACCGACAAATATAATCGGTGGCGGGAATAAAAAAAAGAAGATTTGACAGCTGTAAAACCCCGATCACCGGGCAATTACCTCATTTTTCCACAGCCCGCAGCAGGATAAACGCATGTTGCTGCAACTGGAAACAATTGTAGATGAGGATGTTTTTGATGTTGGATGCGGCACCCGTTCTTTTAACCATGTGTGAGGGTATGGGGGTACCATTCAACCATTGGCAACCCAGCCATACAGCAAAGGCAGTGGCAGTGGGATACTCGCCACACATGTGTTTATACCTCGCCACTCCCGCAGCATTGCCCACCATGTTTTCAGCAGCCTGGTAAAAAACATCAAACCTGCAGTCCCCGTTTTCGCCGGATAACAACAGGTCAACAGTCTCTCCTTCTAAAAGATTTTTTTTGAGAAAATCTTTTAATTTTTCCGCTGCAGCATTTTCATCCCCTGTATGCAAACTGTCAACTGCCATTACCTGCGCCATTGCAGTAGCCGGTATTGCGTTAACCAGGAACATTACCGCCGCTTCGCCGGGAATTGAACCCACGGAGCCCGTTTCGTACAAACTGTTATTGGAAAGATTGCCTGCTTTATACCACCCACCTTTTTCATCAAAATTGTAAGAAGAAATATCATCCACAGATCCGAGTAAATAACACTGTGACGGATGTTCCTGCAGCAACATACCCGCATCAATAGCGGCCATTTCAAAAGCCAGCCCGCGATGCAGGTGACTGGCATTATACCCATGGTTTTTTGTGAGCATGGCTACCTGGGCCGCCACTGCATTGGGCGTGCTCTGCACAAAATTGAGGGGTGTGAGCATTCCCTCTTCATATTCGATTAACTGGTTTAAAAACTTAACGGCATCTTCCTTGCCCGCATTGGAGGTTCCCATGATAATGCCACCGGTTGCCGGCGTTTGTTCAACAACGGCCATTGCGGCGGCCACGCCCATTCTCACCACTTTGCTCATCCTGCGAAGCTGTGCCGGCGGTATGCCGGAGTAAGGTGGTTCTATCGCATTCATCCTGCCCTGTTGTACCGGGTGCAGGCAGTTAAGATCAGGTTGCCCGAAACTTTGCTGGGGTGAAATACAGGCGCTATGGTGGATATAAAACATGCGGTCAGGCTTTGGAAAAAATAAGGGATGAACAATTGCCACCAAATCCAAACGAGTTTGACATCACATGTTGCAGGGAGGCTTGCTGGTATGCCTGCACCGGCACCAGGCCCTGCCCTGTAATTGGTGTGGTAAAATTGATTGCCGGGAATAAAGCCTGCTCCCGGAGGTTCAGAATACAATACACAGCTTCAATAGCGCCGGCAGCGGCAAGTGTATGCCCGGTATTTGCTTTCGATGACATAAATGGTACATCCCGGTTGAACAGGCGCTTCATGGCCACACTTTCTGTGAGGTCGTTGTTTTCCGTACCGGTTCCATGTGCATTGATAAAGCTGATGTCAGAAGCGGGTATCCGTGCCTGTTGTAATGCCGCATTCATGGCTGCATAAGGACCGTCACCCTGTTCACTGAGCGATGAAGCATGAAACGCATCATTGGCATTGCCGTAGCCACTCAATACGGCCAATACATTTTTATGGGGAACGTCCTCCTCTTTTTCAAGTACTAAAAAAGCAGCGCCCTCTCCCAGGTTCAATCCTTTTCTTGCCTCATCAAAAGGCCGGCAAATTTCATTGGATAAAATATGAAGTGCATTAAAGCCATTGATGGTAAACTTTGCCAAGGTGTCCACGCCACCCACTATGGCTCTTTTGGCTCTTCCGGTTTTGATGAGGCGGGCGCCAAACATAATGGCGTTGGCAGAAGATGAGCAGGCAGTGTTGATGGTATTGATGGTACCCTGCAGGTGATAATGCTGTTGCAGGAACATGGCAGCGGAAGCGTAGTCGTAGGTAGAAAGGTATTCCGTGGGCGCCTTCCCTTGCTGAGAATCGTTGTACATCTCACCAGTCAGGCACATGCCTCCCACAGTGCTTGCATCCACAAAGGCAGTTTCCGAAGAAGAAATTTGTTCCGGGGACAATGCACTGTCTTCCACCGCCTGGTTAAAGGCATAAGTGGCCAGCAAGGTGGTTCTGTGGATACCCGTCGCCGTTATGCCGAGTTGTGTGGCCAGGTTTTTATCTGAAAGCTTCACCTCGCCCACAGGCATCAGTGAAGCAAATTTTGATTCGAACTGTTCAAGTTTTCCAATGCCGCATTTGCCTTCGGCAAGGGATTGCCTGTTTTCGGATACATTATTACCGATCGCACTTACAACGCCCATTCCTGTAATAACTATCCTGCTCACGCCTTTTATTTTGTGCGGTGTTTTTGAATGTATGCAGCCATGGTGTTTACATCAACCAACACTTTACGTCCTTCTTTGGGATCTTCAATCACCACCCCATACTCCCGGTTCAGCAACACAATCAATTCAATGGAATCAATGGAATCCAGTCCTAACCCGGTTCCAAACAGCGGCTCATCATCCCTGATGTCATCCGGGTTTACTGAAAGCAGGTTCAGGAACTCAACGATCTGCTTTTTTAACTGTTGCTTTAAAAGTGTATCCTCCATTTAAAATTATTTCAGATTAGATTTTTCCTTTTCAGGCCGTACAATGCAATTAACTGAATAAATACAGTAATACCCAACAAAGGCGCAATATTTACCATCACATCACCCAGCTTTCCACCTTCTAAAAACAAACCGTAATAAGCTTCCAGGCACCAATGTAAAGGAGAAAGCCTGATGACTGCCTGGAAAGAATCGGGCATTGCAAAAGAAGGTACCAACAATCCGCCTAAAGCTGCCATCAACACCACCGACACCGCACCTATTCCATTTGCCTGTTCCTGCGTTTGTGCAAACACACCCACACAAATGGCAAAACTTACTGCACACCATCCGCAGATAAATGACACAAGCACGAGGCCCAGGAGATCGCCGGGCAAAATCAATTTCGGTAATCCCACTGAAGGAAACAGGTACATGCCAATCGCAAAAATAACGGCTGCCTGCAGCAGGGTAACTGCGAGGTAAGTAAGTTGTTTCGACACCAGGGCCAGCAGGTAATTGGTTGGCAAAGTTTTCAGGCGGATAAAACTACCACTCAGTTTTTCGCGTACAATGCTGCTGCCTAAGGAGATCACCACGAAGAACATGGCAAATATGGTCCAGGCAGGGATATTATGTTGCGTTGAATTCGGTACTTTTTTGGTACCGCCTATAGAGATGGCCACTTCATGTATGCCTACCTGGTTGTGCATGATCTCCTGTTCCAGGCTATCGGGCAATTGCTTTTCATTCAGGGCAAAATAAAGGCTTTTCAACACCTGCTTACCCTGTACCATCTGCAGGGCTGTTTGCAAGGCTCCGTTAATTGATTGCCTGAAGGATGGCTGCAATACCGGATGAAACAGCAGGTCGATCGGTTGCGTGGATGTTTGTTGCTTCGGATCCTGGCTTGTCTGCATCCCAAAATTATTCAGGGCTTTATTGGCAGTACTGCCTGCACTTGCACTGATGGTGGTTGAAAAATTTTCCGGAATGATGATGGCAACCAACGCTTCCTTATTATGCATCCGTCGGGACAAGCTGGCTTCAGTTTCGGAAACAGGCGTTGTTGCAATATCGAACATGCCCACTTTTTCGATGGCCTGCACCAATTGCCGGGCGGCGCTGCCGGTGTCCCTGTTGCACAACAGCAACGAAACTTTGTTTTTATTCACCAGTTCAAACGTACTGTTTTGCGTGGCGGTGATCACGATCGCCAGGATGATGGGCATGGCAAACATAAATATTAACCCGATCCTGTCACGGGTCAATATCCTGATGTCTTTTATGATGGTAGCCTTTAATTTAAACATGGCTACTGTTTACAGGTTAAGTTCATGAATAGTCCCTCCAGGCCTTCCTGTCCATACTCCGCCAGCAATTGTTCAAGTGGTCCCCGGGCAAGTATCCTGC
>CAYVLT010000257.1:0-6563 GCA_964452405.1 uncultured Ferruginibacter sp. | reverse complement strand
GCTTATCGTTAAAAAACTACTGTAATTAGTCATTTATACTGCTATGGAAAATAAAGAAATTGTGGAGCGGATTCAGTCATTCCTGGTGGAGGAATTTGAAGTGGAACCGGCTAAAATTGTACCTGAAGCCAATTTAAAAGAAACCCTGGGCCTCGACAGCCTCGACTATATTGACCTGGTTGTAGCCATTGAAAGCAATTTCGGTTTTAAAGTAAAGCCGGAAGACTTTGTAAACATTACCAATTTTCAGCAGTTTTGCGATTACGTAAGTGCAAAAGTAAATTCTAAAGAACTCCAGTAATGTCTTCATGGGAAGGAAGATCGAAAGGACATAAATCCGGCTACCAGGTTTTTGTCTGGATCTTGCAAAAATTCGGCGTGGCACCTGCTTATGGTTTACTGCGGGTTGTTGCATTTTATTATTTCCTGTTTTCGTTTAAGGCTTCCCGTAACCTGTACAGGTTGTACCGGCAGCGCCTTGGTTGCAGCTGGCTTGGGTCCATCATTAATATCTACCGCAACTATTATAATCTCGGGCAGAGCATCATCGACAAAGTGGTGATCATGTCGGGTATTAAAAATAAATTTACATTTGAATTTGATGGTGAAGATAACCTGCGGGCAATAACCGCCTTGCAAAAAGGAGGCATTCTTATAAGTGCGCATGTGGGGAATTGGGACATTGCGGGTCACCTTTTAAAAAGGCTGGAGACCACTATCAATATCGTGATTTTCGACGGTGAAAAGGAACAAATAAAGAACTACCTTGCCTCCGTTACGGGGAAAAAGGCAGTGAACTTTATCATTATTAAAAACGACCTGTCGCATATTTTCGAGATCAGCACGGCGCTTAAAAACAATGAACTGGTTTGCATGCATGCGGACCGGTTTTTAGAGGGAAACAGAACACTCAGTACCCCGTTCCTGGGAGCTGCAGCCCGGTTCCCCATGGGGCCATTCCTGCTGGCATCCACTTTTAAAGTACCGGTATCGTACGTGTTTGCCCTGAAAGACAACGCAAGGCATTACCACCTGTATGCAAGCAGTATCCTTACCCACAACAACGCCAATAAGCAGGAGATGATGCAGCAGATGCTGGAAGATTTTGCAGGTGAGATGACGGAAAAAGTAAAACAATATCCTACCCAATGGTTTAATTATTTTGATTTCTGGGCATGATGACAACAGGCAATGATCATATCACTTCACTCATACCGCAAAGGAAACCCTTTGTGATGGTGGATGCATTGCTGCGTTCAGGCGATACCGTTACCACGTCCACTTTCAGGATACCGGCGGACAATATTTTTGTGGAAGCTGGTTTTTTCAAAGAACCCGGCCTGGTGGAGAACATCGCACAAACCGTGGCTGCCCGCGCCGGGTATGAAGCACAACAGGGCGGCAAACCTGTTGCCATTGGGTATATCGGCTCCGTAAGAAACCTGGAAGTGTTTTTTTTACCTGCGGTGGATGACGAGCTGGAAACGGAAGTAACCGTGGAGAACCAGGTGTTCAATGTTACGATCGTGAGCGGAAAAATCACCTGCCGCGAAAAAACAGTGGCGCAATGCCAGATGAAGATATTTATTGACCAACCATAAATATTACAAACATGAAAAGCATTTTACCTTCCATCAAACGGGCAGCGCTTGCCTTTTTATTCATCGCCGGCATGGTACCCATTGCCGGTGCACAATCCCTCAAGAGTGTTTTTTCCGACAGTGAAACACCGCTGGTTTATCTTGGCATCGACTTCAGCAAAGCGAGGCTGCTCGACAATGGCAACCCCAATGATATCCGGGACCGGCTGTACACCAGCATCAATCAACTGATCGTAAATGAACCCAAAAAATATGACCTGAAATCTGCTTTCCGTAAAAGCAATATCAATTACGACATGGGTGCGGTAATGAAAAATTACGCCAATGTGAATCTGAACGATATCATTTCCACCAACTCTGCCGATTATAACCGCCTGAAAGAAGCGGATATATCCGCCATTGTAAAATCATTGGACCTGTCCGGAAAAGAAGGCGTAGGATTGTTGTTTGTGATGGAAGCCATGAAAAAGATCGACAAAAAAGGGGAAGCCGCTATTTGGGTAACTTTTGTGGACATGAAAACAAAAAAAGTATTGAAGATGAAGCAAAATGAAAGAACGAATTCGATGGCGATCGGTTTACTTAATAATTGGGAATCGGTAGTAAAAAGAATGATCGATTTCATTGAATAGGATAAATACAAGGAATGGAAATCGAAATACGGTAGCTGATGGAGGAAAAAAAACTCACCAACCGCATAGAAGTGCCTGTAAGGTTCAACGAAGCTGATCCTTTGGGAATCGTATGGCATGGGCATTACATAAAATATTTTGAAGACGGCCGGGAAGCCTTCGGTAACATGCATGGCCTTACCTACATGGATGTGTACAAGGAGGGATTTGTGATACCGGTGGTAAGCGTGGATTGCCAATACAAACGCTCGTTGAAATATGGCGATCGGGTAATTGTGGAAACAAATTATGTAGCCAGCGAAGCGGCAAAACTTCATTTCACGTATCGCCTGTTCAATGCGGTTACCAATGAACTGGTGGCTACCGGGTCTTCGGTACAGGTGTTTTTAGATAAGGAACAGTCCAACCTCCAACTTATCAACCCCCCATTTTTTAACAACTGGAAAATGGAACACGGCCTGCTGTAAATTGCACCCACCATGAAAGAGGTATTTGTAATTGCCGATAATATTTACTCACCGTTGGGCAGCACATCGGCTGAAAATTTTGCACAGCTCAGCCGGTCGGTATCCGGTGTGCAGCTACACTCAGATACAGCCTTGTCCCCAACGGATTTTTATGCCGCTCTTTTCAGCAGCGACACACCCTGTTTCAGCGAATATACCGGTAAGGGATACACGAAATTTGAACAATTGCTCATCGCATCAATAACCGATGCAGTACAGCAGGCAGCCTTCGATTGCACAGCAGCAGACACTGCGCTTATCATCTCTTCCACCAAGGGCAATATCTCCCTGCTGGAAGGCGCTGAAAAAAAAACCGGTATCAATGAGCGTATCGCTCTCAGCAGTACGGCCCGCAAAATGGCTGCCCATTTCGGTTTTGTACACAGGCCCCTGGTGATTTCCAATGCCTGCATCTCGGGTATCTTAGCCATCGTTACCGGCATGCGCATGATCAGGGCGGGTAAGTATAAAACAGTGGTGGTAACCGGTGCCGACCTGGTTTCAAAATTCATCCTGTCAGGATTTCAATCTTTCCAGGCCGTGAGTGATGGTATTTGTAAACCCTTTGATGCCGCCCGGAAAGGTATTAACCTGGGTGAAGGTGCCGCCACCGTGATTTTATCTGCAAGCGCAACAAACACCAACAACTTCAAAGTGGTGGGAGGATCTGTGAGCAACGATGCCAACCACATTTCCGGGCCATCCCGTACCGGGGAAGAACTGGCACAGGCCATTACAAATGCATTAAAAGATGCGGACCTTCCGGCAGACGCGATCGATTTTATTTCAACGCATGGCACTGCCACGATTTATAATGATGAAATGGAAGCAAAAGCCATCAACCTTGCCAACCTGCAACAGGTGCCTGTTAACAGCCTGAAACCTTTTTACGGGCATACACTCGGGGCAGCAGGGCTTATTGAATCAGTAATTACGCTGCATTCGATGCAACACGATACCATATTGCCTACCCCCGGGTTTGAACAACCGGGAGTATCGGTGCCGGTAAAAGTGAGCGCCTCTGCCATCAATACCCGTTTACAACATTGCCTTAAAACAGCTTCCGGCTTTGGCGGTTGCAATGCCGCAGTGGTGTTCAGCAAACAATCCCGATCTTAAACAACCTGGTATATTTCCTTAAAGCAAAAGAAAAACCATCTCATGAAAAAAGAAAAAGTTGATGTACTTGTAATCGGCGCCGGACCATCCGGAACCGTGGCTGCATCCATCATAAAACAGGCAGGCTTTTCCGTAAAGATTGTCGAAAAATTGAAATTCCCCCGTTTCGTGATCGGTGAAAGCCTGTTGCCCCGCTGCATGGATGCATTGGCAGAAGCAGGCTTTTTAGAAGCGGTGAAAGAAAAAAACTTCCAGGAAAAATTCGGGGCCAAATTTGTGAAAGCCGGTAAAGTATGCGACTACTTTTTTGCTGACCAGTTTACACCCGGGTGGAGCTGGACATGGCAGGTACCACGGGCCGAGTTTGATAAAACCCTTGCTGATACGGTTGAAAAGATGGGCGTTCCCGTTAGTTACGAAAACACCGTAACGGCCATTGAATTCAACGGCACCGATTCGGTAACCACCATTGAAGATAGTACAGGCAACACCTCGCAGGTTGAAGCCAGGTTTATTGTTGACGGCAGCGGCTACGGTCGTGTGATCCCAAACCTCTTTAACCTCAACCGGCCATCGCATTTACTTCCACGCAAAACATTGTTCACCCATGTAAAGGATGTAAACCGCTCCATGGATGATGAACCAAACCGCATCACCATCATCGTACATAAAAAAGGCATCTGGATATGGGTGATCCCTTTTTCCAACGGCCTCACCTCGGTAGGCTTTGTGGGAGAACATTCTTTTTTTGAAACCGTGGAAGGCACCAACGAAGAAAAGTTACGGGCGCTGATTGCCACAGAACCTTACCTGGCAAAACGAATGCAGGATGTGGAAATGGTGTTTGAACCAAAGGTGCTTGAATCATGGTCGGGCACTTCCTCCACCTTTCATGGAGATGGCTTTGTGCTTACCGGCAACGTTACTGAATTTTTGGATCCGGTTTTTTCATCAGGCGTTACCCTGGCCACCGTATCGAGCCAGTTGGCTGCACACCTCGTCATCCGCCAGTTGAATGGCGAAACCATCGACTGGGAGCAGGAGTACACAGTTCCGATGATGCAGGGTGTAAATACCTTCCGGTCGTACGTAAATGCCTGGTACGATGGTACGCTCGACACCATCTTTTTTGCCGACAAGCCCAAGCTTGATATTAAAAATATGATCTGTTCGGTATTGGCGGGTTATGTGTGGGATACCGACAACCCCTATGTGAAAAATCACGAAACCGGCCTGACCAAACTGGCAAAACTTATTGACATCGAAAAAATTCTTTCAGAATAACAATACAGCATTTGGACAGCAGCATTTATATCACGGCGAATTGCATCATTGCAAACAATACTGTTTACAAAAACGGGCAGCCCATTTTTCAACAGCCGGCATCGCAACCCGATGAGTTGCTGGTAGCTGCGTACCAGCATTTTGAGATCAAATATTCTAAGTTCTATAAAATGGACAGCCTCTGCAGGCTGGGTTGGTTGGCAGCTGAATTATTATTAAAAGGCAGTTTCAACAACAGCCTGTACGATCCTTCCATGGTGGGGGTGGTACTGTCGAATGCCAATGCCAGCCTGGATACAGATTCCCGCTATTTTGAAACAACTGCGGATATTCCGAGTCCGGCATTATTTGTTTACACGTTGCCCAATATTGTTACCGGTGAGATATGTATCCGGCATCATATAAAAGGAGAAAATGCTTTTTTCATCACGGAAAGTTTTGATGCGGGCCTGGTTCAATCTTACGTGAGCAATCTCTTTGATACTGGCATCCTGCAGTGCTGCATTTGCGGCTGGGTAGAATTGTTGGGAACGGAATATAAAACTGCCTTATTTTTGATTGAGAAGAACAACAGGGAAAACAGCCTGCTGTTTACAGAAACGAATTTAAATAACCTATACCAGTTAACAGATGGATGAGTTAATAGCGAAGTTGAAAGTGCAGATCATTGAGCAATTGAATTTGCAGGACACCAAACCTGAAGATATCGGTGACGATCAACCGCTTTTTGTGGACGGACTTGCATTGGATTCAATTGATGCATTGGAACTGATTGTATTACTGCAGCAGCAATACAAAATAAAATTGTCCAATGCAGAAGATGGGCCGAAAGTATTTCATTCGGTAAAAACCATGGCCCAGTACATTACCGATCATCAAGCCAAGAACGCCTGACAATGAGCCAACCCGTTTTTGTTGCCGGAACCGGTGTTATATCTGCTATCGGCAACAATGTAGCTGAGTGTTTGCAATCCCTGGAAAATTACAGGGCGGGCATTGGCAGTATGCATTATTTTTCTTCTGTTCATAAAAACAGGCTACCGGTGGCCGAAGTACCCTTCAGCAATGAAGCGCTTGCTGAGGTGGCCGGGCTTCCCCCAACCAAAAGCCGCACTGCTTTACTTAGCATGATCGCTGCCAGAGAAGCACTGGAGGATGCAGGAATTGAAAACATCGTTTCCCTACGTGCCGGTTTCATTTCCGCCAATTCAGTGGGCGGCATGGACAAAACAGAAAATTTTTTCGGAGATTTTATTGCGGATCAACAAAAAGGCCGGTTGCGGAACGTGGTGCATCATGAATGCGGCAGTATAACAGAATTGGTGGCCCGCCGGTTGCAACTCACAGCTCATATTTCCACGATCAGCACTGCCTGCTCTTCCTCTGCAAATGCCATTTTTTTCGCTGCTCGGCTCATTAAA
>CAYVLT010000256.1:0-6578 GCA_964452405.1 uncultured Ferruginibacter sp. | reverse complement strand
TGCTGAACAATTGGCTTCAGGGCAGTCTCGTGTATTCCTATGCGTGGACGACCGTATTATGTAGTTGTGTCGCTGCCATAACGTTGTCAATACCGGTGAAGTTTTTCAATTCAAAAACATTGGTAGCAATGGCCGGCTTGCCCAGGGGCATGTTCCTGATGTTATTGTCATTACTCCGCATCAGGGGAGCCAATAAAACATTTATTCATACCAAACACGGTACAAATATCCAGTAATATGAAAATAGGTATTGAAGCGCAAAGGATTTTCAGGAAAAAGAAACATGGGATGGACATGGTGGCGCTGGAATTGATTCGCAACCTGCAGGCCATCGATCATGAAAATGAGTATTTCATTTTTGTGAAGCCTGATGAGGATAATAACGTGATTCAGGAAACACCCAATTTTAAGATCATTCCATTGGCAGGCGGGGCTTACCCGTTTTGGGAACAGGTGGCGTTGCCCAGGGCCGCCACAGCATATGGATGCGAACTGTTGCACTGTACCAGCAATACTGCGCCTGTAAAGCGCGGCATACCGCTCGTTACCACCCTGCACGACATTATTTACATGGAAAGCAGTTACTGGAAGATACTAACGGGAAGCGCTACCCTATACCAGAAGTTTGGTAATATGTACCGGAAGCTGGTGGTGCCGCGGGTGGTAAAAAGCAGTAGCGCCATCATCACCGTTTCCCATTTTGAAAAAAACAGGATCGCAGAGTTCTTTAAGATGAAGGGAGATCACCGGCTGGCAGCGGTGTACAATGGCGTGAGCAAATATTTTAAACCGGTCACCAATAAGCAGGAGCTTGAAAGGGTAAGAGAAAAATACCGGTTGCCGGGTCGTTTTTTCTTTTTCCTGGGTAATACCGACCCAAAGAAAAATACCGCGGGTACCCTGCAGGCTTTTTCTGATTTCAGGAAACAAACCGGCGCTGATTACAAATTGGTGATGCTCGATTACAACAGGCAGGAACTGGAGAAACTGCTGCGAGACATCGGCGATCCGAAATTGATTGATCATATCGTATTAACCGGCTATGTTACAAACACTGACCTGCCGGCCATCTACAGCCAGAGCGAAGTGTTTTTGTATCCTTCCTTAAGGGAAAGCTTTGGTATTCCGATGCTTGAAGCGATGGCTTGCGGCGTGCCGGTAATCACGTCCAACACCTCTTCAATGCCGGAGGTTGCAGGCGAAGCAGCAATGTTGGTGAATCCTTCGCAACCTGCCACCATCACGGCGGCCATGGTGCAACTTTACCGGCATAAAACATTACGGGAAGAGCTGGCAGTGGCCGGCTACCGGCAATCAGCAAAGTTTTCATGGCGATCCATGGCGCAGGATGTGCGGCATATTTACCAGGAAGTATTACAGGAAGCACGTATTGCTGAGGTAAGCAACGCCTGTAGCTGATGAACCTAATAATCTAAAAAAAAATATACCTTATGAATTCCCTTCAACTTTTGTTCTGGACACTGGTGTTTGTTGTTATCTACACCTACATCGGTTATGGTATCCTGCTGTACCTGTTGGTAAAAATGAAACGTTTCTTCAAACGCCGCAGGCAGCAACAGGCGCCCGATTCTTATCAGCCCGATGTAACCTTATTCATCGCCGCTTACAATGAAAAAGATTATGTGGCTGCGAAGATGGAGAATTCGCTTTCGCTCGAATACCCTGCTGATAAACTGCACATCGTATGGGTAACAGATGGGTCAGATGATGGCACACCAGAATTGCTGCAGCAATATAAAAATGTAAAAGTACTGCACCTGCCGGCACGAAATGGCAAGATCAGTGCGATGAACCGTGGGATGCGTTTCGTGGAAACACCGATCGTGATTTTCAGCGATGCCAATACCATGTTGGGAAAGCAGTCGATCAACCGCATTGTGCGTTTGTTCAGCGATTCAACGGTGGGATGTGTATCCGGCGAAAAGCGGATCGTTGATAAAGGTGCAGATGCTGCTGCCGGCGCGGGTGAAGGATTGTACTGGAAATATGAATCTACGTTGAAGAAATGGGACGCTGAATTGTATTCGGTGGTGGGCGCAGCGGGTGAACTGTTTGCGATCAGAACAGCGTTGTATCGTGAAGTGGAACGTGATACGCTGCTGGATGATTTTGTAATTTCCCTCCGGGTGGCGCAGGACGGGTACACCATTCAATACGATCCCGAAGCATACGCAATAGAAACAGCTTCGGCCAATGTAAAGGAAGAACTGAAAAGAAAGATCCGCATTTCTGCGGGCGGCATCCAATCGGTGGTACGGTTGAGCGCCTTACTGAATGTTTTTAAATACCGCACGTTGTCTTTTCAATATATTTCGCACCGCGTGCTCCGGTGGACACTTACACCGCTCTGCCTGCTGTTGCTGATTCCTGTTGGATTTTTGCTGGGCAACCAGGCCGGACTGATGAGCCTGCAGGTGTATAGTATTTTGTTCTGGATGCAGGTGCTGTTTTATTTTGCTGCGCTCACCGGGTGGTTCCTGGAGAATCGCTCCACGCGGGTTAAGATGTTATTCGTTCCCTATTACTTTTTCATCATGAATCTTTCTGTGATACTTGGTTTTTTCCGGTACATGAAAAATTCCCAATCAGTGAATTGGGAGCGTGCTAAAAGAGCCGCCTGATATGTTTATAACTTGATAAATTTTCCCTGGGTGGTTTGCCGGGCGGTTTCAATGGAATATAAATAAACGCCGCTGCTTAATGAATCCACGTTAATCGAAATTACCTGTTCAGCCGCTACCAGCGGCTGTTCTTTTACCTGCATCACCGGTCTGCCGCCTGCTGTGTAAATGCGGATGTTGGTAACCGTTATGTCGATGGGCCGGTAACGCAGATACAGTATTGAATGTGTTGGATTCGGGAACAAAAGCAAGGCTTTGTTATTGGAGTCGTCAAATAGCCGGTCGTCGCCGCCATCATATTCAATGGCACCGATATCAGGCAATCCTCCTTTAGGTCGCAGGTGACCATTAAAGTCGGTGATCACCGATACCAATGAGGGGAGTCCTTTATTGATCAGCGGCGACCCGGCCAGCGGCGCATAACCGTTGGCTGAAATGCCGGCGCTGCCGATGCCGGGGGCAAAAAAATTATTAGCCAACCGGATATCTGTGGCCCTGTTGGGAATCATGATATAGGCATCGTTGCCTGAAAAGGAAGTGTTGTCGTTTTGATACAACTGGTAGTTACCGGGGTTAACCAACAGGTTTGAAGCCACGAGGTTTTGTTTGCTCCTGGTACTTTGAAACCTGATCCCATCCGACTTTGGATTGATGATGTCGTTATAGAAAATATGAAAGGCAGCTCCCGGTATTGTTGAAACGTCGGACACAAAAATACCATGCTTCATTTTGGTGGCGTCATTGGGGAAATAGGTTTTGCCGGCGTTTACGATGATATTATTGTAGATGCTGTCACCTCCCAACCCATGATCTTCAATGCCGTCTCCTTTACCGTCTGTTACCAGGTTGTTGTAGCAGGAGCAGGCAGAACCACCGCCCAGCAATATACCCGACATCTGGTTCGGTTCCTCCGCCTGGCTATCGTTAGTGATCGTGTTGTGATGCACCTGGCAATGAAGCGGTGCTGAGCTCACCTGTATCCCATCCCAACCTGTGCGTTTTACTATATTGTTGTAAATATTCACATGGTCAAGTACCGGAGGTTTCACCAAGGTATCTTTACCATTACAATGAAGCGTTACCCCGCTGTAATAAGAGCTCCCGATATACATTCCCTCATTGCCAACATCAGCTATATAATTGTCATGAATATGGGTGTTGAATTGCGTAAAGTTGTCCCGCGTTGCAGTGAATGAACAATCAGGATCTGTTTTTGCCATGATGCCTTCTGTGCTGCAGTTTTCTATTGACACATGATCTATCTCGATATCTGAACTACGGTTATTAATTCCAATGCCGGCCCCGGCTGCAACTTTTGTTACCTGGATACCGTAAAAATTACTATCGCTGTATTGGCCGGTGAATCGGGTATAACGGCAATTGCTGATCGTGATACCATAATAGCTGTTCGTATTGATCTCAACAATTCCTTCGAGGTTGATAAAGGTGATGGGATGGCCGGGCGTGCCCGCAAAATTCCTGATCAATAGTTTATCTCTTTTGCCTGCCTGGAGGAACACGGTGTCTCCACCCTGCACATTACTGAATGGAATTGATGAACCATCCACAACAGGCATTCCGGAGGTGACTATCCAGGACGAAGTCTGCGCTTGCAGCACAGCACTAAAAAAGCTGATCAACAGCAACAGGCAGGTAGCTATTGATTTCATAAAGCACTGCTTGCTGGCATTTGAATTTTTCATAAGCATTTGTAAGGGGCGGTTCAATTTTGGTGATACACAGCGGTTGTCCTGCTGTTGTACCAGGTATATAAATCTATAACGTATTATTTTACCTTTTAGCCCATCAGCAGGATATTTTTTTTAGCTGTAGCCCCATACGTTGAACCTGCTTGTGACTGCTTCATTTAAATAGAGCTGACCTGTTAAATTAAAAACCTGTTGTGTAGTTGTTTTTCTATATCACTATAGAATTAATTCGGGCTTCACTATAGTAATATCATGTTAATTGCCAGAACGCTGATTTAGCCTGTTTTTGCTGCAATTTGCTTCAATGACAATCGTTGTTGTAAGGTACAAACACCCGATACTTTCTATGGAGGCGTATAAGATTTTTATTGCTGAAGATGATCTGTGGTACGGGGAACTGCTGGAACACCATCTTGCTGTTAATCCTGGATACCAGGTAACCCGCTTTACCACCGGGCAGGCATTGCTTGACAATTTGTACCAGGAGCCCGACCTTATATCGATTGACTTTTCATTGCCGGATATCACCGGCGATGCGTTGTATGCCAGGATCAAAAGCTACAACGGTGAGATACCGGTTGTTGCGCTCAGTGGTCAACAGGAAATAGGGGTGGTGCTGGATTTATTGAAACAGGGCGTTCGGGAATACATCGTTAAAGATGAGCATGCGCTTGAAAACATGTCGAATACCATTAAAAAAATTCGTGAGAATGGTCAGCTTCGGCAGGAGGTGGCGGCATTGAAAGAAGCCCTGGGACAACGATTTTCATTTAATAAGATCATACGTGGTCAAAGTGATTCGCTTCAGAAAATATTTGCATTGATGCAGAAAGCCGCTACTTCCAATATCAATGTTTCCATTACAGGTGAAACCGGCACCGGGAAGGAAGCCGTGGCAAAAGCGATTCATTTTAACAGCGACCGGAAGCTGCGGCAGTTTGTCGCCGTGAACATGGCGGCCATTCCAGCAGCATTAATCGAGAGCGAGTTATTTGGTCATGAAAAGGGGGCTTTCACGGGAGCGGTTACCCGAAAAACAGGAAAATTTGAGGAAGCCCAGGGCGGAACACTTTTCCTGGATGAAATAGCTGAGTTGGCGCCCGGGTTGCAGAGTAAATTATTGCGGGTGCTGCAGGAGCGTGAGCTGGTAAGGGTGGGAGGTAATGAAGCGGTGAAGCTGGATGTAAAGCTTATCGTGGCTACCCATAAAAACCTTTCGGAGGAAGTGAAGAAGGGATGTTTCAGGGAAGATCTTTATTACCGGGTAATGGGCTTGCCTATAGCGTTACCACCTTTAAGAGAAAGAGGTAATGATGTATTGATTTTAGCAAAATATTTCCTGGATGAATTTACAAAGGAAAACAAACTGGCTGCGTTGAGTTTATCGCAGGATGCGAAAGATAAACTGATGCGGTATAATTATCCCGGCAATGTGCGTGAACTGAAAGCAGTGATAGATCTTGCTGCTGTAATGTGCGATGGCAGCGAAATACAAGCCAACGACATCAGCTTTCCTGCTGCCAAAGGAGAAAGGATTCTGGTAACAGAGGAAAAGTCACTTGAACAATACAATTACGACATCATAAAATTTTACCTGAGAAAATACAGCAACGATATTGCTGCTGTCGCAGGAAAGCTTGAGATCGGTAAAAGCACGATCTATAAAATGATACAACGAAAAGCCATAACCCTTTAAACATGAAATCAGCAATCTTTCAATTAACAAACAACGATTGGCAACGCCACGGAGAATACAATAACTGTGAATGCAACCAGGCGCAACTTGTGCTCTGTTTTGGTTCAAAAGCTTTATTAGCTGAACCGGGTACCTACCAGTTGCTGAAGAAAAAATTCCCGGTGGCTGATATCGCCATCTGCAGCACGGCGGGTGAAATTTATCACAATATTGTACAGGATAATTCACTGGTGGCAGCAGGCCTTCATTTTAATAACACCATTATCCGGCATGCGCAGGTAAACATTGCAAGCTATACCAATAGTTATGAAGCTGGCTTAGCGTTAATTAAAATGCTGCCAACAGAAGGCTTGCGCTATGTGCTTGTACTGAGCGATGGCAGCAGGGTTAACGGCGGCGATCTCGTGAAAGGGTTGAATGAGGCCGCGGGAAACAGGGTACCCGTTACCGGTGGTTTGGCGGGTGATGGCACTGACTTTACTTCCACGCTGGTGGGGTTGAATGCTGCTCCTACCGAGGGTACGATCATTG
>CAYVLT010000255.1:0-6610 GCA_964452405.1 uncultured Ferruginibacter sp. | reverse complement strand
TATTGCTGAGTAAAGCACTGTAATTTCCCACCGTGGATGAATAACCCAGTGCAATGGCTGCAAAGCGCATGGTACTACCGGAATTATTTGATTGGGTATTACTGAAAATATTGTTTTTAATATTGAGTGAAGGGGCCGAGGTTGCTGTAACAGCCAGGCAGGCGGTAGTCTGGCTACCTGCTGCGGCACCAGAAACAGTACCCTGCATCGATACAGTGTTGTGGTAGATATTTGTTACCGATCCTGCTCCACCACCCACAACAATACCCGCAGCGATATCAGGAGAAGCGGAATTGTGTGATACGCCATACACCATATTATTTGCAACCAGCGACGTACCACTTGTGGCCGCAGCCAGTGCGATACCAAAAGAAGAATTAGAACCTGTTCCGATCACATTACCCACTATATTATTTGTAATACTGGCATTGGTTACTTCAGCGCCGGTTGTTGACGTGCCGCTGAAAGAAGTACCAAATCCTGCATTGATCGCAAAACGATCTGAGGTTCCGTTGATCTCTGAAATTATATTGCCGCTGATCGTGAGGTTATTTTCATATCCTACAAGGATACCTCCGGTACCCACATTTGCCGGGGAAACGCTGTTGATGCGATTCTGCGAGATAATGGTGCCGGTGTTTTTGTTTCCAGTTCCTGCACCGTAGGAATAAATCCCAAACTGTGATTTACTGATGTTATTATTTATGAAACTGTTGCTGTTGTTACCCGTGCCGGTGCTGGTGGTGGCGATAGCTGTACCTCCGGAACCGATCGCAAAAAGCGTGGTGCTGTTACTGTTACCCGCCAGGTTACAGTTCTTAATGATGTTATTGGTAGCTGCATCACCGCCGGCACTTGTCTGCAACCACAACACGGCTGACGTAACACTGGTGCTGCTGTTGCTGATGGTGAGGTTCCGGGTGGCTGTTGTTGCCGGGCACAGGGAATTGGAAGTGGTACCCGTAGAACCGTCAATGATCACATAATCTGCACCATTCAATACAAACACTGCAGTGGCAGTTCCACCGGCAATGCTCACGGTGGTGTTGGCCTGCGTGGGTTTAATGGTGAGGGTGTTAACGGCGCTGGCAAAACTGTTTGCATTGATGGTGATAGCCGCAGCTTCTGAATAGGAAGCATCGGTAAGACTGAAAACAACTGCACCAGCGAGGCAGGACGTATTATAAGCCGACACTGCAGCCGTGATAGTGGCAAAATTTCCGCCCGCACCAACGGTATAAGTGCCACTTAAGGATGACTGTAAATTAAATGAAGCAGGCGTGGAAGGTGCAGTGCCGGCAGCCGGTGGATTGGCTGTGAAACCAGCAGCACCCGTGGCCGGGCTGGATGTAACATTTGGCGTGGATGCCGCATCCTGTGCCACGATGTAGTAAGAGATCACGTCCCCGGTGCTGCCGGCGCCAAATACAAAACTGTAGGTATTACCGCTTACATAGGTTCCGGTGACCGCACTGTAGGCTCCTGCATTCTTTTTCCAGTATAACCGTGGTAATCCAGCGCCGGATACAGGCACTCCGCTTGCATCCGTAATGGTGGCTGTCAAAGTTACACCGGTCAGCGTGCAGGTACCATTCAATGGAGTATATACGATTGTGGGAGGAGTAAGATCAACGCCGGTAAAGTTTCCGGCATCTGCACCGATATCTGTCGGAGATAAACCGCCTCTCGCCTGTCCATCAATATCATTACTAACGCCAAGGTCTACCCCATTTGACTCAACCGGTGTGGTGAGTGAAGGATTGATGTGCAGGTCCGGTATTGCATTCGTGGGATCGCTGTAACGCGGATCGCCGGTATAACTATTTGCATCCTGCCCGGTTGCAGTTCCCCATGCTGTTAATGAAGCAACATCAGCGCTGTTGAAATAACCCAACACGCCTCCGGTGCCGTTTGCATAATAAATATTGTTGTTTAATGTAAGACCGGCCGGATTTGCAGCGCTACCGTTTATCTTGACCGCATAATGTTTACCGGTGGCACCGTTGTTGGTACGGCCATTCATAAAGATATTATCCCGGATACTTCTTGTTACGGTTGTTTGCACCTCGTTGAACGCATAGGATGCGCCGGTGCCACTGGTGGCAGTTCCGCCGATGTACACACTGTTATGCCAGAAATTGTTGGTACCAAGCGCTTCGTTGATACCGTTGATACCGGCAGTTGCGCTGTTGCTTGCAGCGGCTCCAATGGCCTTGCTCACTCCCGCACCCAATGCGATCATGTTATTGGTAAAACTTGTGGTGCCGCTTCCTACGCGGATACCGTTCAATTCGGCAGATGCACTGGAAGTTGCAACCGTAAGACCATAAATGAAATTGCCGTCAACAATGTTGGCGGCGCCACCTGAAAACTGCAGGCCGGTAAGCACTGATGCAGCACTGGTATTTGAGTTGGAAAGATTATAAATACTGTTTTGAGAAACGGTATTGTTGCCTGCAGTGGATGTAAGGCTGATGCCGATCACGGAAGCATTGTTGGAAGTTCCGGTACCGATATTTGAAACCATGTTTCGCACCGTGTTACCGGTAAGGGTGGCAACAGCACTGCTTGCATACATTCCTGTCAACTGGGAACCCGTGCCGGTTGCATTCAATGAAATGGAGTTGGTAACGGTGCCGCCTATGGTATTTCCAGCTGCACTCCATGTTTTTGCCGAAGGTATATTGGCGCGGATGCCGTATACCAGGAATGTACCGGATGCACCTGCATTGGTCACACTCATACCACCGATCAGATTATTGTTCGTTGTCCATGCGTCGGACCCGTTATTAAAAATACCATACACATCCGTGGAGGAAGTGGTGGTGGTGGAAAAAACGAGTGACCCTGTTGTTGATTGGCTGCCGATGGTATTTCCTGTTACGTCGGCAACTCCGCCGGCAACCAGGATACCTGCAAAAGGACTGGCCGATGTAGTTCCGTTTGCGGTTACACCGGTCATGCTCACTGCAGCGATCGTGTTATTTGAAATCTGGGAATTTGTACCAGCGGTAATACCTGTAAAATAAATGCCCACAAATTTACCACCTGTAGCTCCGCTCAGCAAGGAATATGTACCCGTTTGGGTTTTTGAGCCATAGCCGATGGTATTGCCGGAGATGGTAAACCCTTCGGCACCCTGGGGTGAGCTGCTGCTGAGTATCCAGATGGGGGAATGCTGCGAACCGGTTGTCCAGGTGCGGCTGCCGGTTTGATAAAAACGGTTGTTACTGATCGTCCATGTATTGCATCCATTCGCCACATATACACCTGCACTGGTCACGGCGGCTCCAAAAAAGTCGTAGATATTATTGTTCTGAATTAATATATTACTGTTACCCACCGCAGCGCTGCTGCCCGAACCATTGCCAAAAATTGCTTTGGAAGGATAGCTGGTACCCACCGGACCGAGGTCGCAATTGCTGATGGTGTTATTATCATTGCCCGTGGACGTACCCGTTGCAAAGTAGATAGTACCACCGTTTACACTGGCAGCCCCTGAGAATGCCCCGAGCACTGTACAATTCGTAATTGTATTGTTAGTGGCATCCGCAATATACCTGATGGTACAGGTACCGGAGGTTGATGAAACCTTGGTGTTAGAAATGGTAAGCGAATTACCTCCCGTGTTCAACCCATCAACGGTAACATTATCTGCTCCATTAAAATTTATGAGGGGACTTCCGGCCGTGGAAGATCCGGACATTGTTCTTGCTGCGCCCCCGGATGGTTTGATGGTGATACTCGTCCAGGCACCGGCATTCAGTGAATTTGAGCCGTCCTCAGTTGTATTGGCAGTAATGCTTACCACGATATTGTTACCCGTTTGCGGGTTTGTATTGATCGCTGCAAACAAGCCTCCTGCTCTTGTTAATGAGGTATAGGTGGCCGAAAGGTTTGTACCGCCGGTTACACTAATCTGCGCATGAATGCCTGTGAGGCTGCAACAGGCGATTGCAACCAGCAGGAAGTAAATTTTCCGCATAAAAAAGTTTTAATTGTTCAAATGGATATATGGATAATGGTGAAGCAACGGAAGTTGCCCTGTTTGGAGAAATTGCTGTAGCAGAGCCTGCACGGCTCAGAAAGAATCGGGGTTTCAACAAAGTATGCATGGTTTGTGGCACGTTCACCGGGGCATAGAAAGCACCCGTGGCAAATTGCCGGATATTGAATAACGAGTTATAAACGCAGGCTCAAAAAGAATATTGTTTCATTAACAGGCAACTTTACCGTAATAACCACATCGTATTCGTAAACACTGCAGTGTTTTTTGCAGATGCTGTATCTTCGCAACTCAAAATTTCAATCCAACTATATGTTACCTGCTATATCCCCCACTACCACCAATGCCTGGCAACTTTTACAGCAACATTTTTCCGAAATGAGAAACACGCAGATGAAGACGCTGTTTGCTGAAGATGAAAACCGTTTTACAAAATTCTCTGCCAGTTTCAATGATATCGTTTTCGACTATTCGAAAAATATCATCAACGACACTACCCTTTCATACCTGTTTCAACTGGCCAACGAATGCGGCCTGCCGGAAGCCATCAAAGCGATGTTTGAGGGTGAAAAAATAAATGCAACAGAGAACCGGGCGGTACTGCATACCGCGTTGAGAAATTTTTCCGGAAACCCGGTGATTACAGATGGTAAAGATGTGATGCCAGAAGTGAAAGCAGTGCAGGAGCAGATGAAATCATTCTGCAAAAAAATTCACAGCGGTGAATGGAGAGGCTATACGGGTAAAAAAATAAAATACATTGTAAACATCGGCATCGGGGGCAGCGACCTGGGACCGGTAATGGTGACAGAGGCTCTGAAGCCATACTGGATCGAAGGCATGCAGCCTTATTTTGTGAGTAATGTGGATGGAACGCACATTACAGAAACCCTGAAAAAAATAACGCCTGATGAAACCCTTTTCCTGGTAGCGTCAAAAACATTTACCACGCAGGAAACCATGACCAATGCCCATACCGCCCGGTCCTGGTTCCTGGAACACGCAATGGATGAAGCCCATATTGCCAAACATTTTGCAGCACTGAGCACCAACGAAAAAGACGTGGTAAAATTTGGCATTGCCCCGGAAAATATGTTTGTATTCTGGGACTGGGTTGGTGGCCGTTACAGTTTGTGGAGTGCCATTGGTTTGTCGATTGCCCTCACAACCGGGTACGATCATTTTGAAAACTTGCTCAGGGGCGCTTATGAAACAGACGAGCATTTCAGGCATACGGCTTTCGAAAAAAATATCCCGGTGATCATGGCGCTGGTTGGCCTGTGGTACAGTAATTTTTTCGGCAGTTCAACAGAAGCCATTCTACCTTACGACCAATACATGCATCGCTTTGCGGCTTATTTTCAGCAGGGCAACATGGAAAGTAATGGAAAATATGTTGACAGGAACGGGGCAAAAGTTTCCTACAGCACCGGGCCGGTAATATGGGGAGAACCCGGCACCAATGGACAACACGCTTTTTACCAACTCATTCACCAGGGAACGCAATTGATCCCCTGTGATTTTATTGCGCCGGCCATCAGTCACAATCCTACCGGCGACCATCACCCGAAATTACTCAGCAATTTTTTTGCACAAACAGAAGCTCTCATGAATGGAGCAGCTAACGATAACCCATACCGGATTTTTGAAGGCAACCGTCCAACCAACTCCTTTCTTGTAAAAGAAATTACGCCTGCCGCTTTGGGACGATTGATCGCTCTGTATGAACATAAAATATTTGTGCAGGGAATCATCTGGAACATTTACAGCTTCGACCAGTGGGGCGTGGAGCTTGGAAAGGTACTGGCCGGCAAGATATTGCCTGAGTTACTAACCGGGGAAACAGTGACCAGTCATGACAGTTCAACCAACGGGCTGATCAATAGCTATAAAAAAATGCGTTCCCAGCAGGGCTGCTGAAGTACCTATCATTTTAACAGGTCGAGAAGCTTCCACATCTTTAATCTGGCGGTACCAGCATTACCGGAAAAATTATTTACGAGCAGTGCGAAAACGTACTGCTGCCCGCTGGTGCTGCTGCAATACCCGGCATAAGTTCTTACACCGCTGATATAGCCATCTTTCATTTTCATGCCATTCTGGTCGGGTAATGCGTCGTAAAAAGCGCCAGACCAGGATTGCTTTTTTGCAAACTGCAACACGTTTACCAGCGCCGCAGCCGTAATACGATTGGCCGGCGACAACCCGCTTCCATCCAGTATATTGATCGCAGTTTTGTCGATGCCATTGGCACTCCAGAAATCTTTTACCAGTTCAATTCCTTTTTTTGTACTGCCGAAGCCCCGCTTTTCATAAGCAATGGTTTTCAGTAATGCCTCTCCATACAGGTTGATGCTTTTTTTGAGAAACCAGTAATTAATGCTATCCAGGGTAGGCGAATACTGGGTGGCCAACGGATGAAACTGATAGCGCAGCGTATCTGCTGACAGGCGACAATGATAGTATGCATCTACATTTCTATCATCGAATGTAAACTGTTGACCATACAGGTAATCTTTAAAAGCATTGAGAAAATGTTGGGTCGGGTCAGGCGCCGCCGCCTTTACCACGAACCGGTTTTCATTGGCGGGTATTGTACCTTCC
>CAYVLT010000254.1:0-6626 GCA_964452405.1 uncultured Ferruginibacter sp. | reverse complement strand
AACCAAGACAGACAGAATCAAAATCTGTAGTGCTACCGTTACACCATAACCCAATCCTACACCCGTTTGTTATTTGGGATTGCAAAAGTAGGGGTTAGCACCAAAAAAGCAAAAACATTTTTTAGCATTTATAAGGCACCCGCAGTGCCGCCAGACTCCCTTGTTTTCAACTCTTTTATTTTGTCGAGGGCACCGGCCACCACATCGCACATCACGGTGTAAAGTGCTCCGGGAATATGATGCGCATAAATATATTCGAGTGCTTCATTTTCGTTGGCAATGATGCGTACCGGTAAGGTTGGATTTACCGAATTAATGCCGTCCTGCAATAACTGGATGATCTCTTCGGCAGTTCGGCCACGCAGGTTTTTATCACAGCGGATGATGATCTCATCAAAATATTTTGCCGATATCTCACCCAGTTCCCTGATGTCTTCGTCCCGGCGGTCGCCTGTTCCACTGATCACGCCTACTTTAAGTTTATAGTCCAGCTTGCTCACAAAATCGCCCAGCAATTGCAAACCATGTGGATTGTGGGCAAAATCTGCCAGGAACGAAAAGTTTTTAAAATGGAAGAAATTCAGGCGGCCCGGCGTAAGGCTTTCGCCAGGTATGAATGTTTGCAGGCCCTGGCGGATGTCTTCGATCGTGATATCGCGGTACAAATAAGTGGCCATCACCGCGGGCAGGCAATTGGCAATATTGTGCGTGGCTTTTCCTTCGTAAGTGAGGGGTATGTCTTTGGCGGCCATCACCCTTATTTTCCAGTTGCCTTTCATGATGGTGACAAAACCGTTTTCATATACCGTTGCCAATCCTCCGCCGGCACAGTGTTTCTTCAGCCTGGCGTTGTTTTCATCCATGCTGAAAAGAGCAATGTTACAGGTAAGCCCCTTCTGCAGGTCGTACACCAGGTCGTCTTCGGCATTTAAAATGGCGTAGCCGTGCGGGAAAACTGTTTCGGGCACAACGCCTTTCACCTTGGCCATTTGCTCTACGCTATTGATACCGCCCAACCCGATATGATCGGCAGCTACATTGGTTACGATGGCCACATCACAATTTTGAAAAGCCAGCCCGCTTTTTAGAATACCACCGCGGGCGCATTCCAGTACGGCGAAATCAACCGTGGGATCTTTCAATACAAAGGCTGAAGAAATGGGGCCGGTACAGTCGCCTTTCATCATCAACTGGTTTTGAATGTACACGCCATCACTGGTGGTGTAGCCCACTTTTTTGCCGGCACTTTTAGCGATATGAGCGGTTAGGCGGGTGGTGGTGGTTTTTCCGTTGGTGCCGGTAACCGCTATGATCGGGATGCGGCCAATGCTGCCTTTCGGGAACAGCATGTCAATTACCGGTTCAGCCACATTGCGTGGCAGACCTTCGGCCGGTTCTATATGCATCCTGAAACCGGGCGCTGCATTTACCTCAAGAATGGCGCCCCCGTTTTCACTAACCGGTGTGCGGAGGTCATTGGCCATCACATCAATGCCGCAGATATCAAGGCCTATAATGCGTGCAATGCGTTCAAACATGAATACGTTGGCAGGATGTACTTCATCGGTCACGTCGGTGCTGGTGCCGCCGGTAGATAGATTGGCAGTTGGTTTTAGCAATACCCTTTCGCCTTTTGGCGGGATCGTTTCCAGTGTAATGCCTGCATCATCCATCATTTTCTGCGTAAACTGGTCAATGGTAATCTGCGTCAACACTTTTTCGTGTCCATAACCCCGCCGGGGATCCTTGTTGGTTTCATCGATCAGCCACTGGATGTTGTGCACCCCATCGCCCACAACACTGGCAGGTGTGCGCAAAGCGGCACAGATGAATTTATTATTGATCACCAGGCAACGGAAATCATAACCGGTGATGAATTTTTCAACGATCACGTTGCGGCCATACACTTTAGCCGCCTCAAATGCTTTTACTGCCTGTTCCCAGGTATTGATATTGGTGGTGTTTCCCTTGCCATGGTTTCCGTCGATAGGCTTGATCACCAGTGGGTATTTATACTTTGCCACTGCATCTTTCAGGCCTTCTTCGGTACGGATCACGGTACCACTTGGCACCGGGATTTCAGCAGCTTCCAGCAGTAATTTGGTTTCTTCTTTGTCGCAGGCAATGTCTACCGCTATGTTGGAAGTGGTGGAGGCGATGGTGGCCCTGATCCGTTTCTGGTGTACACCATAGCCTAGCTGCACCAGGCTTTGCCTGTTAAGCCTTATGTAAGGAATGTTTCTTTTCGCAGCTTCTTCCACAATGCAGCCGGTGGACGGTCCGAGGCGGGTATCTTCCCTGATCTCACGCAACTCCTGTATATCGGTATCAAGATTATAAGGCGTATCATCGGCGATGGCCTGTGTAATGCGTACGGCAGCCTTTGCGGCATACACGCCGGCATCTTCTTCCATATAACTGAACACCACGTAATATTCGCCTTCCACGCCGGTACCACGGGTGCGACCGAAGCCGGTGTCCATGCCAGCCAGGGTTTGCAGTTCCAATGCGATGTGCTCAATTACATGGCCCATCCAGGTACCTTCTTCCACCCGTTGAAAAAAACCGCCTCTTTCACCAACACTGCACCGGTGTTCGATCATGGTTGGAAACATTTTTTCCAGCCTTTCGCGGAACCCGTGAATATGATTGGTGGGCCGTTGTTCCATCTCTTCCAGGTCCAGCTTCATCTGGATCAGCTTGGGACGGCGTACACTCCAATAGTTAGGGCCTTTCAATACTTTGATTTCAACGATCTTCATACGTAAATGTAGTTTTGGTTTATTGGCGCAGCGGCCCTGTTGATGCCGGATCGGCGTTATTTTTTTAACAGCTTGGAAGATATATAAAAAATATCAGCGTAAAAAATCCGTTCACCAAACGGTGAACCTCTCATTTCCTTTACATTTGTAACACCCATTATATTCATGCGGCTCTTAGTCCGTATACCGGAATGCCGCCTCAACAAATAACCACGAATGAGTACTCCGAAAGGAAAATTGATCGCTATCGGCGGGGCTGAAGACAAAGGTTCCGACCTGGAAAAAGGTGAGATACACCGCAATAACCTTAATTTTTTTGAACTGGGTATCCTTAACCGTGTGGTGCAGGAAAGTGGCGGTACGGCTTCCAAAATTGAAGTGATCACTACGGCTTCCACTGTTCCTTATGAAGTGGGGGAAAACTACATCAATGCCTTTGGAAAGATCGGTTGCGTGGATATAAATGTAATGCATATACGCAACCGGGCAGATGCACTGGAACCCGAATACATAGAACGGATCCGGCAGTGCAACACCGTTATGTTCAGTGGCGGAAACCAGTTGCGTTTGTCCTCCACCTTTGGCGGCACTGAATTTTTAAAAACCCTGCTGCACCGCTACCAGCATGATCCCGGCTTTATCATTGCCGGTACCAGCGCCGGGGCCATGGCGATGAGCAATACCATGATCTACGAGGGTAATGCGTCAAGAGCGCACCTGAAGGGAGAGGTAAAGATCACCACGGGGCTGGGTTGTATTGATGATGTGATCATCGACAGTCATTTTGAAAAGCGGGGCCGGTTTACGCGGTTGGCACAGGCGGTTGCCACCAATCCTTCCTGCATTGGTATCGGCCTGGGAGAAGATACCGGCATGCTGATCACAGAGGGCAACAAGATGGAAGCCATTGGCAGCGGCTGTGTCATCATCATTGATGGACACGATATCAGGTTCTCCAATATTGCCGATATTCCCGATGGTAATCCTTACAGCATCGATAATTTAAGGGTACATATCTGCGAAAAGGGAAACGGTTACCTTGTGAACGAAAGGCAGTTTTTACCTGAAGCTGCTGCAGGCGCCGTGATCAAAAAGCAGGTACATGTGGAATGATCATCCTTGCTGTAACTGGTGCAGGCGGTTCACGTATTTCCCGATCATGTCAAACTCAAGATTTACAGTGTCGCCTTTTTGCAGGAACTTAAACACCGTGTGCTCAAAAGTGTAGGGGATGATGGCCACGGTAAACCCGGTGGCTGTTACGTTAAAAATTGTCAGGCTGGTGCCGTTCAGTGCAATGGATCCCTTTTCAATCACCAGGCTCCCGAATTTGTTATCCATCCTAAAATCGTATCCCCAACTTCCATTTTTTTCAGTAACACCGGTGCAAAGCGCCGTGCCATCCACATGCCCCTGAACAATATGCCCATCGAGCCGGCCATTCATCTGGAGGCAACGCTCCAGGTTTACAAAACTGCCGGGCAACCAGTGCTGCAGGTTGGTTTTTGACAGCGTTTCTTCAATGGCCGTTACCCGGTGCTTTTCGCCATCCACCGCTTCCACGGTAAGGCAAACGCCGTTGTGACAAACACTCTGATCCGTTTTGAGGGCTGCGGAAATAGGGGAGCTGATCCAGAAAGTTTTGTTGCCGCCGGTTTGGATCACCTGCTCAATTTTGCCCATGGCTTCAATAATACCTGTAAACATTTGTCAAATATCCTTCAGTCATTTACAATTACCAAATTGACCCGGGCTGGAAAAAAAGAAAAAAAACTTGCTCTGTTAGGAGTAAACTCCTATCTTTGCGCCTCTTAAAAACTACCAAAGGAGGTATAATTAATATGTTAATCATCGATTCAAAAGACTGCGAAAACATCGACAAAGCGCTTAAAAAGTACAAGAAGAAATTTGAAAAGAGCAAGGTTTTGTTGCAATTGAGGGAAAGGCAGTCGTACACCAAGCCATCTGTTGTGCGTCGTACGCAAGTACTGAAAGCTGTTTACAAGCAGAACATCGCCAGCGGCAAGATAGACGCTTAAGTCAACTGATTATTACTTAATAATAGGTAAACTGATAACTGAATGCTGTAAATTCGGTTATCAGTTTTTTTATGCAGGTAAGTTACCCCACACTTCTTCAGCCATTTCTCGATTATCTTTCGTACCAGAAAAGATATTCCCGGCATACGGTGATCTCCTACCACAACGATCTTAGTTCCTTTTTTGATTTCCTGTTTACTTATTTTGGAGAAATGCCGCTGGCTGATATCCGGTCTGCAATGGTACGTAGCTGGCTGGCCGGTTTAAAGGACCAGGGCATGGAATCACGCTCCATCAACCGCAAAATATCCGCGTTAAAATCTTTTTTTAAATACCAGTTGAAAAGAGAGGCCATCAGTGCAAGCCCGATGGCGTCTATCTCTGCCACCAAAACAAAAAAAAGGTTACCGCAGTTTGTCGATGAAAAAGGCACCGATCTCCTTTTCAAACACGTTGAATTTGAGCAGGGCTGGCAGGGGCAAACACACCGCCTGATCATGGAGCTTTTGTACAGCACCGGCATGCGCCAGGCAGAGCTGGTAGGCCTGAAGGAAGCGCAGGTTGACATCAGTTACCGGCAGATAAAGGTATTGGGCAAAGGCAATAAGGAACGGGTGATACCGGTGAGCCGGGAACTGTTGCAACAGATCACCACCTATATGGCAGACAAGCGGAGGTTGTTTGAACAGTTTGATGCGGAATGCCTGCTGGTGAATGAGAAAGGTAAAAAACTGTATCCCAAATATGTGTACAACACGGTACGCCGCTACCTGTCGGAAAAAGATGTAACCACAATTGAAAAACGAAGTCCGCACGTACTGCGCCATACCTTTGCCACCCATCTCATGAACAACGGGGCAGATATCAATGCTGTAAAGGAATTGCTGGGCCACAGCAGCCTGGCGGCCACACAGGTGTATACACACAATACCATCGAAAAACTAAAGGATATTTACAAAAAAGCACACCCCAAGGCTTAATTTTTCCATTTGTACAATATTTTCCATTTTCGGATGTTTTACTGAAATAATTTTTTGGATTTAAAGCCCGTTAGTATTACCTTGAAGTATGAAAATTGCCTCCTAAAACCCCTAATAGTAAATTGCCTATGAAGTAATTGTTTACCCCATTCTTATTGTTCACTTTTTAAAAATCAGATTGCTATGAACGTAAACATTCAGACTGTGCATTTTGAAGCAGATTCTAAATTGGTATCCTATGTTGAAAAAAAACTTTCCAAATTATTTCAATTTCACGACCGCATTACCAAGGTAGATGTGTACCTGAAGCTCGATAATGTGGTGCATACCATCAAGGATAAAGTAGCTGAAATAAAAGTACACATTCCCAAGTACGATTTTTTTGTAAAACATTCTTCCAAATCATTTGAAGAAAGTTTTGATGTGGCGCTGGATTCCGTGATCATGCAAATCAAACGAAAGAAGGAGAAGCTCGCTGCCTGAGCCGTTTTCATGATATTGTCCCCCCGCAAAAGCGGGGGGATTTTTTTTGTGCTGGTTTGTTCTCCACATATTTCTTTTTGCTTTGTTTAAAAAAATCTTTTTCAAAATTTTGGTATTAATCATTTTCACTTACCTTTGCCTTCCCAAAAAACGAGGTGCATACATATGTGCTGGATTTCAGGGAGTTCTTTAAATAAAAAAAAGCCGAAGTAGCTCAGTTGGTAGAGCAACTGATTTGTAATCAGTAGGTCGCTGGTTCGACTCCAGTCTTCGGCTCTTTTTAAAGTTGATAAGTTGATGAGTTGCGGGCTTGATAAGGTTTCCTTTTCAGCTTTAAACCAACAAACGTTCAACTGGAAACG
>CAYVLT010000253.1:0-6639 GCA_964452405.1 uncultured Ferruginibacter sp. | reverse complement strand
CCTAACCCAATAGGTAATAGGTATTCTACTCCGAAGTTCAAAAAAATTGAAAATATTCAAAAAAAAAGTATGTTAAAACAACCAATCATTCTGGCTCTAAGCCTGCTGGTTAGTTTGCTGGCCAAGTCTCAGCAACAACCGGTACTGATACCAGCCTATGATCCCTCGATCAGTATAAATTCCATAAAAACGCTTCAAGCAAAAGTTCCCGTAGCTTCTGAGGAGGATTTATCCGGTCTTGCAGATAAGGATGTCATATGTGCCTATAAGTATTTTGATGGAATTGGCAGGCCCATGCAGACAGTTTTAAAAAGCGGCGGCAAAGATATAAATGGAAACCTGGTTGATGTGGTGGTACCTGTCAGCTATGATTTGCAGGGGGTAGAAAAGATGAAGTTTTTACCGTATAATTCAACAGGTTCTGATGGGAGCTTTCATTATGATCCTTTTTTTGAGCAACAGCAATTCAACGTGCAACAATATGGTGCACAGGGTGAAACTTTCTACTACGGGCAAACAGAAGTGGAACCCTCTCCGTTGCTGCGTCCCAAAAAGGTTACCGCGCCTGGTAATAACTGGACTGGAACTAATACCGGAACAGTAACTCATTATCTTTTTAATACCCAGACTAATGATGATGTTAAAATATGGCAGGTAAATGCGTTGAATAATTACGAGGTGGTGGGAGCTTATGCAGACGGTACACTTTCAAAAACTATTGTAACAGACGAACACGCCAGCATGGTGGTTGAATACCGTGATATGGAAAATAAAGTGCTATTGAAGAAGGTACAGGCCGGCGATGGAGCTTCTGCGAATGGAGATGGTTACCATAATTGGTTAAGTACTTATTATGTTTACGATGAGTACAATTTATTAAGATTGGTAATTCAGCCTAAAGCTGTAGGAATGCTATTAGTGAATGATAACTGGACCCTCACTCCTGATATGATTAATGATCTTTGTTTTGTTTATGAATACGATCAAAAAAACCGGATGGTAACGAAAAAGGCACCTGGTGCTGCAGCGGTGTCCATTGTTTACGATATTTGGGATCGGGTGGTACTTACACAGGATGGAAAAGCCAAGGATCATGATCGTTGGGTTTTCAATAAATACGATTATTTTAACCGGCCAATATACACAGGTATTTATTATAATGGTGCAGAGAGAGAGGAGTTACAAGCCCTCCTTACCTTGAATGGCAATTTTTTTAAGCGTTACGAGACAGTTGATTTTAACTACGACATTTTATACACCTACAAAGAAGCTTTTCCGGTATTTGATAAAAGCCCCGAGGAGTTGTTAACGATTAACTATTACGACGATTATAGTTGTAATATGAAACTCGGGTCTGATTATGCTCAGCTGAATACTGCGTCGGAAGCATTTTTTCAGGCACCCTCGAATAGTGATCCATATCCGCAGCCTGTCTCGCAAAGTGGGTTTACGAAAGGGTTGGTTACCGCAATGATAACCTACCTGTTGAAAGACCAAACCTCCGACACAAAACGGTTGATTTCTTCAATATTTTATGACGACAGAGGCAGGGTTCAACAAGCAATAACGGATAATATTACCGGTGGGAGGGATGTCATTACCACTCAATATAATTTTGCCGGACAACCACTAGAGTCAGTGATTGAAAACGAGATTGGAGGAAGCAACCCACAACACAATACCGTTATCAGTAAAATGGAATATGATGAACTGAGCCGATTGGCAAGAATTAGAAAACAGGTTATTCATGACGAGAGCGGCCAGGTTACAGACAGTTACGAAAAAGTTATAGTAGAAAATGAATATGATGAATTGGGAAGATTGAAAAAAAAGCTACTGGGAAAAACGGGCGGTGAAGCGGATAATCCACCGGTTGAAACATTGAGCTACGACTATAATATACGGGGTTGGTTATTAGGTATTAACAGAAGTTACCTTGATAACGGCGCGGGTAATACCAGCAGTTATTTTGGGATGGAACTGGCGTATGATAAGTCCTGGGGATCGGATAACAGCGTTGTGTACAGTACCCCGCAATTTAATGGCAACATAGCCGGCATTAGCTGGAAATCAAAAGGAGATTTGAAAAGCCGGAAATATGATTTTACCTATGACCGGCTTAACAGGCTGCTGGAGGCGGATTTTACCCAGAAAAGCAGTTCCAATAATACAATTGTATGGGATAATAACAAAGTTGACTATAGTGTTATTATGGGAAACGGAAAGGATTATTACACCGCATACGATGAAAACGGCAATATTTTGCGTATGCGTCAATGGGGATTAGACATGGCAAGTGGTAAAAAACTTATAGATGATTTAGCTTATACCTACACTAAGGGAGGGCAGACGAACCAGTTATTGAATGTAATTGACGCATTCAATGACCCGGGTACCAAACTGGGGGATTTCAGGACATCCGAAAATCACCCACAGGCACAACTGAAACTGGAGGCAGGAAACGAAAATATCATCAAAGATTACGAATACGACTCAGATGGTAATTTGCAGGTGGATGCCAATAAGGAAATAGACAAAATCGACTATAATTTACTGAACCTGCCCAACGAGATTTTTTTATTGGATGGAAAAAGCCATATCCGTTACGTTTATGGTGCAGATGGGCAAAAACTCTCAAAAATTACTGTTGATGGTAAACAGCCTGGAAAAATAATCACTACAACAACTACCTACATAGGATGTATGGTGTTTGAAAGCAGGGAGGTAAGTTATGAAACAATTCCATCCAACCCTGAGCCCACTTATGAAAACCGGCTTATTTTTGTGAGTCACGAAGAGGGGAGAGTAAGATTCAACCCCGTTACTGGAGAGCAGGCTGACCTCGGATTGCTTCCGTCCCTGAGTTTCGATTATTTTATCAAAGACCATTTAGGGAATGTGAGGATGGTATTAACTGAGGATCAGAAGCGTGACAACTACCCTGCGGCGACCATGGAAGAAACAGGTGCTTCAACTGAAGAAAGTTTTTACGCTAATTTGTCACAAACCAGATCTGAGTTGCCTGCGGGATATCCTACGGATAACAGTCATGGCTCAAACGCAAGGGTTGCCAAGATCGGAGGGGCAGGCACTATCGGGCCATCAATGATACTTAAAGTAATGGCAGGCGATCATTTTAATGTTTCCGTAAGTAGCTGGTACCGTAATACGGGGGTACAGCCACAACAAGCTCCTGTCAGTCCATTTAATGAATTGTTTGGAGCGTTAATTACGGGTATAAGTGGTGCCAGTGCGGGGGGAAGTCATGCGATCAGTGAAGGCGCACTCGAATCCGGGCAATGGTTAAACCCGGGTTTAAGCGATTTCCTGGGATACCAATCCCAACAATATCCCGGAGCAAATAAGCCTAAGGCATTTTTGAACTGGGTGTTATTTGATGAACAATTTAATTTTGTGGAGAGCAGCAGCGGCGCCGACCCGGTTGGTGAGAATGAAGAGTTGAAGTTGCATGTTAAAACAGAATTACCTGTTAACGCCAATGGATATTTATATATATATGTAAGCAATGAAACACCGAACATTAATGTATATTTTGATAACCTGGAAGTCACCCATATCACGGGGGCTCTTTTGGAGGAAACACATTATTATCCTTTCGGCTTGACGATGGCGGGGATAAGCAGTAAGGCGGCAGGGATTACACCCAATAAAATCAAGTACAATAATATGGAGCTTCAAAGTGGAGAATTTAGCGATGGTATTGGGCTTGAGATGTATGAGTACAAATATAGATTCTACGATCATCAAATAGGAAGGTTTATATCGCAGGATGCTTTAGCAGATAAGTACCCCCATTATGCACCATACCAGTTTGCAGGAAATCAAGTACCCAATGCAATAGACTTAGATGGGTTGGAAGAGTTTAGAGTAAATGATAATGATGATGGCACTAAAACAGTAACACTACATCGGGTTGATGCATCGTTTAGCGTTCAATATAATGGGCAAAAGCTTGATGCCTTCCCTCAACAAAACATGAATGACTTTTACAGGAATAATTTAGTGGTTCAAGGAAACTCTGATGCAACAGGCGGTATTGCAAGTGTAAAGCATGTTGATGGAAACGGACAAGTCGTTCAAACTTTTTATGACAACACTCCCGGAACTAAAGATGCAAATCTTGACCAGGCATCATTTAATTTTCCTGGTGAGAAGCCATTAAACATGCAAAGTGTACCAACATTAGGAACAGAAAGTAATGGCACATTGTTGCAATCCTCTAATGTTGAAAACAAAAATATCTCGAACTCAAATACTGTTGGCATACCAATAGGCGGCGATGGAACTGCTGTATTGAACTACTCAAGTATGGGTAGCGAT
This sequence comes from uncultured Ferruginibacter sp., assembly GCA_964452405.1. Lineage (GTDB taxonomy): Bacteria > Bacteroidota > Bacteroidia > Chitinophagales > Chitinophagaceae > Ferruginibacter. Next base: position 2,298 of record CAYVLT010000253.1, on the reverse strand, counting down.
CCCAAAACATTTAATGTTACAAACACAACGTCGGCGGGCACTGTATTATGGCAAGCCTCGTTTACGGGTACATCTGGTACAGGCAGCCCGGCAGTATTATCGCTTCAACCTGGTACAATGTTGAATATTACAGTAACGCAACCTGCAACAAATACGAACACAAATTATAATTATAACGTTCGGCAGCTTGATGTAACTACACCTGTAAATAAAATACTTCCTGTAAATTAAATTTTATGTTTAGAGCATCAATAATAACTTTTCTGATTATTCTGCTGTTTTTAAACAGCTATGGGCAATATAATAGAGAGTTTTATATTGTTAAGTACAAAGAGAAATGCTATAAAACAACCACACTTAAAACATCAACAAATCACGTCCGTTTTATTTGCAAAGACACTTGCGAAAAAAGCTCTTTCATTGTAGACCTGAAAGTACTTGACTCTAATAAATACTTCAGGGACGGAATGAGTGCATACTACTATGATACAGCATCAAAGAAACTTAAAGCACTGCTTTCCTTTATCAATAGCAATGTGAATGGCTTTATCAAGGAATTTTATCCAAATGGGAAATTGAAATATGAAGGATTGTGCAGAACTGTTAAGTATGTGCAGCCTCCCGGAAGTAAGGATATTTTTAAGGTTGATATGAAGGACACTGCTGTTATTAAGTATGAGGGTACAAATACGTATGATAGTATTAAGCAGATAAATCAGTATTGCTTTATAGATACAATAAGTGGTGAAGATTATTCTGAAACTAATGAATTGCTTTTTTATTCTCCCTATTACCAAAAGCAAAAGTTTGGTGTATGGAAATATTATAACGAAGCAGGCAAGTTGGTTAAAGAAGAGTTTTATGAGAAAGGAAAGTTAATCAGAACAAAAAGGAAATAAAATAACAAAGCCCCTCACGGGGCTTTTGTATTTTATGAAGCATAAGCCTGTTTAGTTTTTACATCTCTAAGGAACCCACCAATCACCCGGAGCAAAGCGGATTTATCTTCCACCGGTAAATTATCTACTTCTTTAAAATAGCGTATCACTTCTGCATCGTTAAGCAATGCTTTTGCTTTATCCTCTGTGTTGCCATTGATTAAAAAATCAACAGTGGTATCTAATGCCTCTGCAATTTTTTTAAGCACTTCTGCAGGCGGCTGGCTGCCTTTAGTCTCATAGCGCCCAATCTGTGCGTAAGAGATGCCGACTTTATCGGCAAGCTGTGATTGCGACCAGGCTTTAGCCTTGCTGTAAGTACCCCTAAAAACCAGACAGTTTAAAATTAGAGTTAAAAACTTAAATTTAAACTGCACATGAAAAAAACACGATTCACTGAGACGCAAATTGTCTCCACACTCAAGCGCCAAGAAGCCGGTATTCCGACCAAGGAAATTTGTCGGGAATTAGGCATTTCAGAAGCCACATTCTATAACTGGAAAAGCAAGTACGGAGGCATGGATGCGTCCGATGTTAAACGGCTAAAAGACCTGGAAGAAGAGAATGCCCGGCTTAAAAAAATGTATGCCGACCTGGCAATCGACAACCAGATTCTAAAGGATCTGTTCACAAAAAAAGGCTGGGCCCTGCCACAAAAAGGCAGTTAACCGAAGAGATGGTTTTGGAACAAGGTGTTCCTGTGAGCAGGGCCTGCAGATTAGCGTCATTACCCCGTTCTCAGTTCTATTACAGCAGTAAAAAGGATGACTCGGATATTGTCGATGCCTTACAGGAGCTGGCATTTAAACACCCTTCCTATGGCTTCAGAAAGCTCTTTGCATACTTGCGTCGATCTGGCAAGACTTGGAACCACAAGAAAGTTTACCGGGTGTACAAGCTTTTAAAACTGAACAAAAAACGAAAAGGTAAGCGAAGACTTCCGGCCCGGGTTAAACAACCCTTACAACATCAAACAGCCTTAAACAGCAGCTGGAGCATGGATTTTATGAGTGATAGTCTTGTAGGGAATAGGAAGTTCAGAACCTTCAATGTTATGGATGATTGCACCAGAGAGGTTCTGGCAATTGAAATCGATACTTCATTGACTTCTAAACGGGTAATACGAACATTGAACAGGGTGATTGAACAACGAGGTATGCCTAAGACAGTCAGGTCAGACAACGGACCAGAATTTACTTCTAATGACTTTGGGCTGTGGTGTAAATACAACGGGATCCACCATCAGTTTATACAACCAGGTAAACCTATGCAGAATGGATATATCGAACGTTTTAACCGGCTCTCCGCCTTGGTTCGTGTCCCCACCATAGTCGTTAACTTAAGAAAAATAGCATTCAAC
>CAYVLT010000252.1:2870-6649 GCA_964452405.1 uncultured Ferruginibacter sp. | reverse complement strand
CCTACCAGTTGCAGCTTTTAGGCGACCGCCTGCAACAGGACCGCCTGGTAGCGATGCTCGAAGATCAGTACACCCACGCGATCACGATCATCAACCCGGATGATACGACCTATTATTCCTTCTCGGTTGACAATAATGCTGCATCAGCTGCGCTCAACCGTTTTAATATCGTGTTTAAAACTGCCACCGTATTGCCGGTAACCTTCACCAGTGTAAAAGCAAACGAACAGGCAGATAAAACCGTGGCTGTGTCATGGACAGTTAACAACCAGGTAAACGCAAAAGAATACAGGATTGAAAAAGCAACCGATGGAAGAAATTTCATGGAAGTCGGATCAGTAACTGCAAAAAATACAAATGCCAGCCAGGCAAGCTACTCCTGGATCGATATCCATGCAGCAGCCGGCGCCAACTACTACAGGGTAAAAACCTTGAGTAACGACGGTAGTTATGCTTACAGCCAGGTGGTAAAACTTGTTTTAGGTCATTCATTACCGGTAGTTAGCATTTCGCCCAACCCCGTGGAAGGTGGAGTGATGAACCTGCAACTTAACATGGTGAAAGGAACTTACAGTCTGCAACTCTTTAATGCTGCAGGACAGGTTGTGTACAACGGAAGCCTGGTACACCAGGGTGGCACCGCTTCTCAATCGATCAGTTTGCCTGCAGGTACCGGCAGCGGCACCTACCGGTTAAGAGTATACGCACCTGGTATGGCTGATCAAACACAAACGGTTATCATCAAATAGCAGAAAATAGTTTACAAAACCAACTGCACTTTTCCCGCTTTATATAAAAGTACGCTCGATTGAGCGTACTTTTTTTTATAGGTTTGGTGATACAAAATCAGGTCTGCGAACAAGACTGTTGTTGTATTTGTAACGCAGATTGGTGTTGAACTTTACCTTGAAGCTGTTCATGCCCGGGAGGGTTCGTGGAAAGTAGGAGAACCTGGCTTCAATGGTGCCGAACAACAGGTTTTCGTTCCGGATGCGGAAGCCACCACCGAGGCCGGTATAAATATCACTCTTGCCAAATTTTTCACCTTTTGCCTTTATCAGCGATGCATCTACAAAACCAAAGGGAGCAAAACCAAAGCCCCAGTATTTTTTAGTGTTGTAAAAAACCATCTCGGTTTTTGCGGTCATGCGCAGGTCGCCACGGGGCGGTTCATAAGCAGAATCCTTGGGTACATAAAAATAGGGGAGTCCATAATTACTGATCAGTTCCAGTGGAGCATTCAGAGTATTTGAAAATTGCTTTGCAAAAGAACCGTTGAAGAAAAAGCGACGCAGCCATTTGTCGTTGATTTTATGCAGGCGGGTGAAATGATCACCACTGGCCAGTAATTCAAAATCCTCCCAGTTCCCTTTATAGGTAAATCCTCCAGCCCGCAGGTTGAAAAAACTGTAAAAACCATGCTTGCTGTATTTACCGGCGGTAAACTCAGCGCCCAGGTAAGGCCTGGTTTTAGTAAGCAGGCGCAGGCTGTCTTTCTTGATGTACCCACCGATCATTGAAACAGTAAAACCCTGTGGCACATCCTCGTTTCGCCCAAAGCCATAGATATAGCTCGTACGGTAAAAGTTCTGCCTGAATAAACTGAAGCTTCCCAATACACCCAGGGTGTTGGCAAATTGCCCGTCGTTGGTAGCCGTTTCTTTATCCGGAATATTGGTGAAATGCTGGTGCAGTCCGCGGATGGCAAAAAGTTTTCGCACCGGGCTTCTCTTATTCTTATACATCAGCCGTTTGGCGCCAATATTATACCCGATCCATCCATCAATATTATAATATTTGTAGCGGTAAAAACTATTGTAGGTGGAATCTGCAATATAGCCATTGATGGTGTTGTTGTAGGAGAGATCAAGTGCACCGAACCATTTAAGATACTGCGAAGCCAGCGGCTTTTCAAACCGCATGTAATACAAATGTTCTTCATCTCTCTTGCTGGTGAAGGCTTTGTTGTAGTTTTTGAAGCCAAAGCCCCAGTTGATGAAACTTCCCCGGATATTACGCTGAAGAAAATCGCCGCCAAAGCCGAATTTGGGTACCCGGTCTGCATCATACAAAGAACTGATCGCTAATAAAGAGCCGGTACCGGCGAGGTTTTGCTCCTTTAATTCCAGTTTGTATTTTTTGGTACCGCCGATACCTGCTCCCGGTACCAGTGAAAACCCGTCTTTCACCAGGATCAACAGGTCCACACTATTGGGATCATTGGTTTTTTGCACCAGTATCTGGGCATCTTGTATATAATCAAGGTCACGCAGGTAACGCTCATTGTCCGAAAGCAGGAACGGATTCAGTACTTCCCCTTCTTTAAACAAAAGGTTATTGGAAATCACCTTTTTGGTGGTATTCTTATGAAGGGCATTTCCAAGATGAACGCCAAAACCGCCGTTCACCTTACTGCTGTCCTTTATATCTCCTTCAAAACCAACGTTACGGATACGGATGTTGCGGATGGTTTTACCCGTGTACATGATAAACGGGTTTGTTTTCCGGTTCACCTCGGCCGAATTGGCTCCAGCCCTGAAAATGGTATCTGAGCTGGATTGCTGGGCTGCTGAAAAAAGGGTTAAAAGTAGCAGGGCACTTACTAAAATTATTCGTGTCATCTATGCGGCAGTGGGTTATGGTTACAGAGTAAAGATATTGATTTGAGCCATATGGTTGCTCCGCCTGTGCTCCTGTTTTTCGCTGTCGGTGTTACCCTCGGGCTTACCGGGAGCAGGGGATTTGTAGTTTCCAGTTAGCAGTTTTTTCCGGATTTTAGAAAAGGCATCCTGCATCTGGAAAAAAATGGCCAAAACTATTTTTTAAATCTTTCAAAATGAGTTAGTTAGAAATTGGCACGTGTTGGGATTACTATATACCAAACAGTAAAACCCAATCAAATGAAAACGATCTCTACACTCTTCATCAGCATCATCGCCCTGGTTGCCACCGCTACCGCCAACAACCTCGAAATCACCAATACCAGTTTTGTTGCCGCCACTTCTTTGTCTTCTAGCAACGCCGCCGGTTCAGTAGTGCTTAACTGGGTGGCTAAAAACGAAAGCAGCAACGTTCGTTATGAAGTTGAGCGTTCATTTTACAGCAATAGCTTCAGCAGCATTGCTACCCTCAGCATCGTTTTCAACAATGGCGCAGCCGTTAAAAACTACCGCATCAATGATAATGATGCTGCACTTGCCGGCAGAACCACTGCTTACTACCGCATTAAACAAACCAGTGCAAACGGTACTGTAACTTACAGCAACACCATGATGGTTACCTTAAACAACGCTGCTGCTGGCACTGCTTCTACAGTTGCTGCTGTTCGTTTCACATCAACACAAAACGGCAATGCAGTGATCAATCTTAAAAATGCAACCGGTAAAACTGCTGCCAGCATCAATACCCTCGCAGTAGCCGGCGCCAATACAGTGGCCCTGGAAGCCAATGTTGCCGCAAAAGGAATGTATGTAGCTGAAGTGATTGTTAATGGAGTTGTTACTGCTACCCAAAGAGTGATCATCGATTAATAAAAAGCATCAGGCTAACACAAAGTGATCGTACCCGGATCTGTGATTGGATGGATAAATAACAACAAAATCATTTCTACTTCATCTGCAAAACGCTAAAAAGATACCATTTTCCATTTTTCAAAAACCGTGTCTATAATCTGGAAAAAAACGGCTCAAGTTATTTTTTAAATCTTTCAAAATGAGTTAGTTATAAATTGGCACGTGTTGGGATTACTATATACCAAACAGTAAAACCCAATCAAATGA
>CAYVLT010000252.1:0-2770 GCA_964452405.1 uncultured Ferruginibacter sp. | reverse complement strand
TAGCTGAAGTGATTGTTAATGGAGTTGTTACTGCTACCCAAAGAGTGATCATCGACTAATTTTCAACCCTTTTCATAGTAAGCCCCGGCAATAGCCGGGGTATTTTTTTGCCCGCAACCCTTCCGGATGGGCCGCGGCTGGTCAAAAGAGTGCGACCTGGCTACACAAAGCAACTGGCGCTTCATTATCGGTTCATTCACAATAATATTATAAAAAAAGCCGTTTTATGGTTGATTTCTGAAACAACACTGTTGTAGAAAATGCAGATCCAATCCATGCACAAAAGAAAAATCCACCGGAGGTACCGCATCCTGATGTGTGTACTTTTTGTTGTTTTCGGCCTTCCGCCATTTGGAACGGGCACTGCAGGTATTTTCGCGGAATGCAATACCGGTGGGCATTTTACACGCACAACAGTTGGCTTTTACTTCACGCACGATTACAGGCAACAAAACAATAGTATCCAAATTCAATCATCCATTTCCTCACCTGCTGAACATAGCAAGACAGGTTAATGATCGTGGAAAGTGAAAATTCATAAAACATGAGAACCAGTTTATTTTTTCCCCAACAGGCAAAAAAAGCAATATGTGGCATATTGCTTTTGATCGTTTGCTGCATGGCAGGCAATTCAGTGTTTGCTCAAACTGTTACCAAGCAGTTGTACCTGTCTGATCCCGGGCAATCACTCGATCGGGTAGACCCGGTGGCAACGGCTGACGGCAGCATGGCACAAACAGCGGCAATCACGCCCAGTTCACAATACCTGTATGCATTCAGGGGGGCTTCCCGTACTGACTTCTGGCGATACAGCATTTCCGGGAACTCCTGGACGTCAATGGCGGCCACTCCGGGCACGGTATCAAGAGGGGCTGCACTGGCAACCAATGGTACTTATATTTATGCTCTTCGTGGCGCTTCCTCTGATTTCTGGAGGTACAATCCTGCTTCCAATAGTTGGTCATCCATGGCATCCACACCTTCAGCCGTAGGAGCCGGGGCTGCATTGGTGCATGTAAACGGGGTTATATATGCCTTTAAAGGAGGCACCAGCAGCACTTTTTGGAAATATACCATCAGCAGCAACTCATGGACAGTGCTGGCAAGTACACCTGCAAATGTTGACTGGGGAGGTTCTCTTGCCACTGATGGTGCTAATCTCTATGCCCTCAGGGGTGCCGGTTCAACGGCGTTCTGGAAATATACTGTTGCAACCAATACCTGGTCGGTACTAACGGCATTGCCTAATGGCGCTGATGCAGGTGCATCGCTTGATTTTGACGGCACGAACCTCTACGCTTTGCGTGGCGGTAATTTTAATAATTTCTACAGGTATAATTTCAGTACCGGTGCCTGGGCGGGTCCGGCCAATACATTAGGAACCATCTACCGCGGTGGCGCACTGGTATGTGATGATCCTACCACCTACGCCATGCGGGGAAATGCATCTAAAAATTTCTGGAGTTTTAACGGCAGCAGCTGGACCTCTTTGGCCAATACGCCATCTTCAGTTGACTCCGGCGGGGCGATCATTAAAACCGGTATTGTACCCACCACCACTACCTTCACTCAATCTACTTCTATGTGCAGCGCCCTTACCATTAAAGCGGGCGTTATCAAGGTTTCTGCATACATCAGTATAGTGTACGGCGCAATGCCTGCCAATCCTGCCATCACGGCAACTATCAGGTACGGCACCACGAATATCATCACGCTTTCAAACCCGGTGTACACAGCCGCCACCGGTTTACTTACCTGGTCGGCAACATTGCCGGCTGATGTTACCGTTCCGGCTGTGCAGTATATTTCACTCGATATCAGCACCAGTCAGCCAAATGTATCTTTTACAGTTGACTACGATAGCCAGGCAAAGCCTTCTAAAATAGAATTGCCGGTTTCAACATTTATTAATATCAATTCGCTGGATGTTTACAATGCCGCCTATCCCGGCGGTATCAGCTCCACCAGTGTAATGGGTGGAACCACGCGGTATATCAGAACGGTGGTGACCGATCCATTCGGATATGCCGACATTAATGGGGTAGACGTAACCGTTACACCTCCCGGCACTGCCTCTGCTGCCACGCAGGTGGCTGCAGCGGGTTGTACCAAAGTGTATGAAAAAACCTGGTCTGTGCCACTGCTTGGAAGTAACTACACAGTGAGTGCCACTGCCAAAGAAGGTTATGAGAATACGGTTACCCATTCCAAATCACTGTCACTCGGCGCCTGTATCAGTTGCCCGCCTACTGCCAATACCGACTATGCAACCGGTAATGGGGGAGAACCACTGGTGATTGATGTGCTTGCCAACGACTCTGATCCCAACAACGATATTAATCCTTCTACATTAACGGTTACCGTGCAGCCAAAGAATGGAGATGTGATTCTGAGTGATAACAAAATTACTTACCTGCCCAACGGAACATTTGAAGGCAATGATACCCTCACCTACGAGATCTGTGATAATTCACTGCCGCTGCCACTTTGTTCCAGCGCCCAGGTGATCATCACTGTATTGCCGATCGCATTCAATACCTGTGCTGACGCTACAAAAAGTAAAATTTATTATATCCCTTATGCTGAAGACCAGGCCATCGTTGCCTTAAAACGGTCATCGAGCCTGACGCTTGCTTCCAACAATGTACGCACCATCATCAGTATTAAAGTATCCTATTCAGGAATGAGACTGGTATGGGATCATTGGGAAGATGGATATGAAACAGATATTGAAAATCCTTCTCAATCATCCACGGAAGTTTGGGGGGAT
>CAYVLT010000251.1:0-6651 GCA_964452405.1 uncultured Ferruginibacter sp. | reverse complement strand
ATTTACAATGAATGATTATAAATAGCTCAGCAACCGGTTGGCTTATGCGTTCCTGTTAACACAATTGAGGTCGTCGAAAGCCACTTCAAGGCGTTTAATGAAACTTTCTTCGCCCTTGCGCAACCATACCCTTGGATCGTAGTATTTCTTATTGGGAGCATCCGGACCTTCAGGATTGCCCAATTGTCCCTGCAGGTAGGCTTCCTTCGCTTTATAATTATTTAGGATGCCTTCCCAGAATGCCCATTGAAGGTCGGTATCAATATTCATTTTAATGGCGCCATAACCAATCGCTTCCCTGATTTGGTGTTGTGGAGAACCACTGCCACCATGAAATACAAAGTAAACCGGTTTGGGCCCCGTTTTCAATTCCTTCTCAATATATACCTGGCTGTTGTGAAGGATCACCGGTGTTAACTGCACGTTTCCGGATTTGTACACGCCATGTACATTACCAAAAGCTGCAGCAATGGTGAACATGTCGCCCACTTTGCTCAGCTCAGTATAGGAATAGGCAACATGTGCCGGCTGGGTGTACAGTTTTTCATTATCAACATCGCTGTTATCAACACCATCTTCTTCACCACCGGTAACGCCTAACTCAATTTCAATGCTCATGCCCAGGGGAGCCATGCGTTTATAAAATTCAACAGAAGTATGAATATTCTCTTCCAGCGGTTCTTCGCTTAAGTCAAGCATGTGGCTGCTGAAGAGTGGCTGTCCCTTTTCTTTATAAAATTGTTCGCCGGCATCAATAAGTCCGCTTACCCATGGCAACCATTTTTTTGCAGCATGATCGGTATGCAACACTACGGGTACGCCGTAATATTTTGCTACATTATGTATATGCAAAGCGCCGGATACACCACCTGAAATATTTCCCTGCAATTTATCATTCGGCATTCCTTTACCAGCAACAAACTGTGCGCCTCCATTGCTGAACTGGATGATCACCGGTGAGTTTACCTTCGCTGCTGTTTCCAGCACCGCATTGATGGTATTGGTTCCGATACAGTTTACTGCAGGCAGGGCGAATTGATTATCTTTTGCGTCATTGTACAGTGCTTTTAATTCTTCTCCGTATAATACGCCGGCTTTGTATTTACTCATGATAGATTTGTTTTTTGCAAAAGTAAGTGAATTTCACTTTTTTAGAAATGATATTTGGATGAGACTGTCCCGCTTTTACCCGGGCTTCCCGGGCTGCTGCATCAAGGTGTTAAAGTAGGCGGCAGCGTGTAACAACCTGCTTCCATACCAACTGAACATTTCTCCATCCACCAATAATATTTTTTGTTGTGGAAACTGTTGTTGCAGGGAGTGCAGGTGAGATTGGTTGAAGGGATAGGGCTCTGAAGAAAGTAATATCAATTCACAGTCTTTATCATGCAGTTCCCCGGGAGAAATAACAGGGTATCTCGTTGTATGGCTGTAAATGTTTTCAAGACCTGTTTTGGTCATCATCGAATGGATAAATGTATCGCCGCCCACCGTCATCCACGGATCTTTCCATATAAAATAGGTGGTGCGGATGGCGCGGGGAAGGGGAGAGAGCTGGTTGAATGAAGTGGTAACCTTTTCGATGATTTCATTCGCCTTTTCCACACGGTTACATAGTGTACCGATGTCGCTCATCATCGCCAGCGCTTCTTTAAAATTACCAACATCCGTGAGCCACACCGGGCAGTGCGCTGCAATTGCCTCCACCTGTTCGCGGACATTTTCTTCCTTATTGGCAATCACAAGGTCGGGGTTGCATTCAATGACCTTTGATACATGAATGTTTTTAGTGCCTCCCACGATCATTTTTGTTTGTCTCCACGGTGACGGGTGTACGCAAAATTTAGTGATGCCCACCACCGATTCCTCCAAACCAAGGTCGTACAGCAGCTCCGTTTGCGACGGCACCAGCGAAACAATGCGCCGGGGATTCAACGGCATTTGAAAAGTGGATTGCAGCATCATCCTGTAAAAATACAAATTAGCGGCAGGCCGGGCATAAAACAAGAACTTCCACAACTGGGTTGTGGAAGTTTACTTGTTGAACCACTTGTTAAAGGTGATTCGGGGATCTTAATTTTTTAAGAGGGGTTTTCCTCTCCAGAAATTTTTTGATTCCTGGGTTTCAGTGTTGGTTTTTCCGGTCATCATCGCTTTTTACAGCATAGACCTAGGATTTGGTTTTGTTGGTCTTTCAGAACCATCATCGCTTTTTACAGCATAGGTTCAGGATTTGGTTTTTGTGTTCTTCTCTAGGATTTGAACTTTAGTTTTCACAGGAAGCTGTTTCTTGTTTTTATATTGGATAAAGCTAAAACGACGACTGAAAAACTTTATTATAAAGTCCTTAACAAAAAAAATAAAATAATCAAAGGTGTTTACGGAACGATATGCTGAAACATGCGTCAATAAAGGGTTTCAGCAAATGAATTTAAATTTACCCATGCGTGCATTTAGAAAAAAAACTACAACTGCATCATAAAAAAATCAAGTCTAATTTTTGGAAAATCATTCGCTCCCCGGAAACCCTGTTTCATTACTGGAAACAGCCATAAAAAAAACTTCCACAGTAGAACTGCGGAAGTTTTTTTGTTGAATTTGTTTTGCAACAAACCCGGTTCAAAAGAAGTTGTGGGACTTTCCCCGCCAGAAAAAATCGTTTCTGGTTTCAGTGTTTTTGGTTTTTCGTTGCTGTTGCATTTAAACAGCAGCAGGATATTGGTTGGTTGGTTTTTCGTTGGGGATGTTATTAATCATCGCCCTGGATATTGGAATTTCTGCAGGCTTTTTTGCAAAAGCAATACACCTGTTTTACATTGGATCTTTTAATGGAATTGGATTTTGCAGTTTCATTACTGTCCTGGTAATATATATAGTGAACTGTTTTAAAAAAAGTAGAAGTTGACTGATATTGGATTTCTAACAGCTTTTATAAGATCTGGATCGAATCTTAATGGTTTGTCAGGATTTTGGATAAGATTGATAATTAATTATATCAATCAACTTCTGGTACAAATATCAGTTGCTTTTTAATGCTCAACAATAGCACAATTGCTCCTTTTTTGCAGCGGTATAAATACCGGTATCATCGTAATTGTACAGGTAGTTTTACTAAGATGGTATCCGTGCATTTATTAAAACAGTTGTTCAGGCACGATCAAAACAGCCTGTAATGCCGATGAATAAAGGATTTCGCCGCAACTGCGAAAACCTCGTAGAACTACGTATAGCAATCGGAACTTCCGTAAACAGCTGTAACATCCATTTTTTACATAAGTATCTTTCGGGTAATCTTACCAGTTAGGAACGATTACTGCAACGCAACAATGGTGGCCAGTTACTTCCTCAAAGCGGGAAAAAAACGCCGGTAATTTCCTAAAAAACAAAACCCCTGTTTTTGACAGGAGTTTTATTTCAGCAGTCTTTCACTGCTTGATAAGTTTTTGAGGTTTTTGCAACAGTTTCTTTCGAAAATGTTCAAGGTAGTTTTCCAGCGTAGTTACGGCCGACCGGTAAAGGATCTCAGGTGGTTTTACAAAAGGTATGATCGCAAAGATAATATCAGTATTTCAGCAAGGTACAGTGTTGGTTCGCTTTCAGTAAGGACGGATCCGGGTGGTTTTTCAAGGAATTATATCTTTATTACATATTCCCTTTTATGGTTTTTCCCGCGTGGAGAAAATTTAAAAAAAATGAAGTTGACTGATACTGGATTTTAATCTCTTTGCTTTTCAGTGATATTGGATAACAAGCTGGTTTTGGTTATTCTGGATTTTTGGATAGATTGATACTCAATCAGCTATCAATCAACTTCCCGACAAAGATTATTCACATTTTTTTCACAGCAAATAGCGGTTTCGCCCTATTTTTTGTAACAGGAAATACTTATCCACGCGAATAATTACGTGGTCACCCAACTTGTTTTACCGGGAAAGCGACAGGTAAAAATACGATGACACCTGTTGCTTTTTATTACATTTAAAAAATGCCGCATCTGTTACAATGCAGCATTCATCAATATTCCAGGTGTGTAGTAAATTCCCCAATCAATTATTTCGCGAGGCTTTGAATAATGTCGTATTTGGTAACGATGTGAAAATTGCCCAATTCATCTTTACTGAGCACCGCCCCGTTTTCTTTGGTGATAAAATGACTCAACCGCTCCACCGTTGTGTCAAATGACACTTCAGGATAAGCCTTTTCCAGCACCGCGGAAACAGGTTGTGCCAGCACGTTAGTATCCCCTAAAATACGGTCGAACAGGCCGCTTTCAGAAATAGCTCCCGTATTAATGCCATCATCAATCACCGGTATGTTTTCAATTTCATATTTTTTCATCAATGCCACTGCTTCCGCTACCGTATTGCCGGATGATAAAACGATCAGTTTTTGTTTGCCGCGGCCTGCCACCAGGTCTTTAAAGGTCTTTACTTCTAAAAAACCCCGCTCAATCATCCACTGGTCGTTGTAAATCTTACCAACATAACGGCTGCCGTGATCATGAAAAATACACACCACCACGTCGTCTTTTTTCAGTTGATCTTTAAGCTGGAATACACCCTGCAGGCAACTCCCGGCGCTGTAGCCGATAAACATGCCTTCTTCTTTGGCAATACGCCTGGCCATCACGGCCCCGTCTTTATCGGTAACCTTGGTAAACGCATCAATCACGCTCATATCGTAATTCTGCGGCACAAAATCTTCCCCAAAGCCCTCACTTATATAAGGATACACTTCATGCTGGTCAAGCTCACCTGTCTCAAAATATTTTTTTAATAAGCTACCGTAACTATCGATGGCCCAGACCTTTATTGCAGGATTCTTTTCTTTCAGGTATTTGGCGGTACCCACGATCGTTCCCCCGGTGCCGGTGGCCACCACCAGGTGGGTAACCTTGCCTTCCGTCTGTTCCCATATCTCGGGACCTGTTTGCTCATAATGCGCCAACCGGTTGGCCAGGTTATCGTATTGGTTCACATACCAGCTGTTCGGCACTTCGGTCGCCAGTCGTTTGCTTACTGAATAATAAGACCGGGGATCCTCGGGTTCAACATTGGTTGGACAAACGATCACTTCTGCTCCCACCGCTTTTAATATATCAGCCTTTTCCTTTGATTGTTTATCGGTAGTGGTGAATATACATTTATACCCTTTTACACAGGCTGCCAATGCAAGGCCCATACCGGTATTGCCACTGGTACCTTCAATGATGGTGCCGCCGGGTTTTATCTTCCCTTCCTCTTCAGCCACTTCCAGCATTTTCAAGGCCATCCGGTCTTTAATGCTGTTGCCCGGGTTGAAATATTCCACCTTTGCCAATACCGTGCAAGGCAGGTCTTTGGTGATCTTATTCAGTTTGATCAATGGAGTATTGCCAATCGTTTCTAAAATGTTATTGAGCCACATACAATCGTTTTTTTTTGCGCCAAAGGTAATTTTTTCAAACTAATGGTGGTGATCGGATCGCGGTCCACCTTTAAAATTATATTTCAGTAATGGCAGGCAGGTTTTTCACGGCAGTTTCCAGTTAAACCGACACCGCTGCGGGCTGCGCTGTGACAATCTTCCCTTTCAGCAATTTCAGGGCGGTTCTTTATCTTTGCCGCCACATTAATTTTGAAAAAATGGCATTGATCAAAAGCATCTCCGGTATCCGTGGTACGATCGGCGGAAAGCCCGGGGAAAATTTAACGCCTCTTGATATTGTAAAATTCACCGCCGCATTTGGTACGCTCTTATTAAAACAACCGGGTAACGGCGCCAACAAAAAAATAGTGGTAGGCAGGGACGGCCGCATCAGCGGAGCCATGGTAAAAGGGCTGGTGATCAGTACCCTTCATTCACTCGGCCTCGACGTGGTTGACCTGGATTACAGCACAACGCCAACAGTGGAAATGGCAGTTGTATTTGAAAATGCGGCCGGGGGCATTATACTAACGGCAAGCCATAACCCAAAAGAATGGAATGCATTAAAATTGCTCAACAGCAAGGGCGAGTTCATTAACAGTGAAGAAGGACAGGAAGTACTGGATATCGCTGCCAGGGAAGCATTTGACTTTGTGAACGTAGATAAACTGGGTACGCTTACCGCGGGTACTGATGGCTTGCAAAAGCACATTGATGCAGTGATGGCTTATGAACTGGTAGATGCAGCCGCAATAAAAAAAGCTAAATTAAAAGTAGTGGTGGATGCGGTGAACAGCACCGGCGCCATTGCCGTGCCGGCCATGCTGAAGGCCCTCGGTGTAAAAGATATTATCGTGCTGAATGAAGAAGTGAACGGGAAGTTTGCCCACAATCCCGAGCCTTTGCCGGAACATTTAACCGGGTTGAGCGCCGCGGTGGTGAAACACAATGCTCACCTTGGCATTGCCGTGGATCCTGATGTGGACAGGCTTTGCTTTGTATGTGAAGATGGCAGCATGTTCGGGGAGGAATATACACTGGTGGCCGTGGCCGACTACGTGTTGAGCAAACGCCGCGGTAATACGGTGTCGAACATGAGCAGCACCAGGGCATTGCGTGACGTAACCGAAAAACATGGCGGGCAATATTTCCCGAGTGCCGTAGGCGAAGTGAACGTGGTAAATAAAATGAAAGCAGTTGATGCAGTGATCGGCGGCGAAGGCAATGGCGGCATCATTGTACCGG
>CAYVLT010000250.1:0-6693 GCA_964452405.1 uncultured Ferruginibacter sp. | reverse complement strand
GATACAGGTATTCATGCTTCGGATTTATTAGTAAAGACGCCGCAGAGCCTCATAGAAGGAAATGCAAACATCAGCAGCAATGACATCAGCCGGTTAACAACTGCACCCGACAGCAGTTCAATATCACTGGCGCTTAAGAACACTACAATTGCGGTCAACGACCTGTACCGGCTGGCGCCCTACATCAAAAAATCAATGCCGCCTGAACAGTTTGCAGGTAACAGGATTCAACTTAATACAGCCATCCACGGCAACCTGGCTCAACTCACGGTGCCTTATCTTCAGTTGAAAGGCTTTTCAGGAACGGAACTGAATGCGAAAGCCACTTTGTATCATATCACCGACAGTAACCGGCTGGCCTACGACATTGTTGTGTTCAACAGCCGCATTCCCCGGCAGGACCTGGTAAAGTTTTTGCCGGCAGAACAGGCCCGGCAGGCAGCATCTTTTCCACAACTGCTAACGGTGAACAATACCCGCTTTAAAGGCAACCTGAAACAGGTAACAACTGCCGTGGATATTAACAGTAACGGACTTGTACTGGCAGCGAGCGGCAGCGTACAACATTTTGACCAACCTGGCCGGTTGACCTACGACATTGATATCAAGAACGCCGTGGTGCAAAAAGATTTTCTCCTCGCCCTGGTTGCGGATACTGCCATCAGCAACCAGTTCAATCTACCCGGAGTCACCACAATCCGCGGCACCGCAAAAGGCGATATGGACAACGTAAACACCCATCTAACCATCGGTGGAAGTGACGGCAGTGCATCCTTAAAAGGATTCGTTCATCATTTTAAAAATAAGGAAACAGCCACCTACGATTTGCAGGTAAGCACAACTGCACTGAAGCTGGGAAAATTGTTGAAACAAGACAGCCTGCTGGGAGACCTCAGCCTGGAGTTTGCAGCGAAAGGAAAAGGTTATGACGTAAAAACCATGGTAGCCGAAGCCAAAGGAACCATCAACAGCGCCATCTTGTACGGACATAATTACCAGGATGCCATGGTACATGCTTCAATCAACCATGGTACCATTTCCAGCAATGGTAATATCAACGACAGTGCATTACGATTGCAATATGTAGTGAACGCGGATCTCGGGAAAGACTATCCATCAGCCGTGGAAGCCAGCATCCGGGTTGACACCATTCAACTGCAACGACTGCATTTGTATGCAGATACCCTGAATGCCTCTGCCGCCATTCATTTAACAGCGGCAGATCTTGACCCGCATCAACTGGAAGTCGTGCTCAGGATTGACTCAACGAAGATCCGCACGGCTGCCGGCAACTATGCACTTGACAGTATTGTGGCGATCGCTGGCACTGAAAATGAGCTGCATCATTTCACTCTCCAGTCGCAACTGGCCGATATTACTGCCAGCGGGAAATTTGAATACGATGCCATTGTCCCATCATTGGTTCAATACATCGACCGGTATTATGATATCACTGATTTAGTGAACCGCTCACCGGATCCACAGCAAATCCGGTTTGACGCACTGGTAAAAAAACATCCGCTTATTGCTGACATCTCCGGTGGTCTTGACTATGATGATATCCACCTGGAGGGAGCCTATAGTTCGGATGCTGTCGACAGCTCGCTGCAGCTGCAGGTAACCGCACCACACCTGGCGTATCAATCCACCGCCATTGAAAACAG
This sequence comes from uncultured Ferruginibacter sp., assembly GCA_964452405.1. GTDB lineage: Bacteria > Bacteroidota > Bacteroidia > Chitinophagales > Chitinophagaceae > Ferruginibacter. The sequence goes on along the minus strand of CAYVLT010000250.1, from coordinate 5,029 downwards.
CCGCCTGGAACTTGGATCTTCCACTGAAAAAATTGAGGCAACGGTGAACTTTGATGAACTGGCCATGGGGTCCAGTAAACTGTATGCAACTGAGCTAACGGCAGGGCTTATGCACGACAGCATCAGCGTGGATGCGGTGACCAGGGATCCCAAAAACAATGACCGATTTGCACTCGGCGCCAACATCAGTAACAAAAATGACAGCTACGCAGTTTCATTAAAAGATGAACTGTTGTTGAATTACAAGCCATGGACCGTTAACCCGGGAAACAGGCTTATGTATTCGCCTGCCGGCGTGATGGCCAAAGATTTTATCCTTACCCGCAATGAAGAAAAAATCTCGATCCGCAGCCGGGAACAACAATTGAACAGCCCGATTGACGTAACGATCGACAGCTTTGATATCAGGGACATCACTTCTATCCTGAATAATGATTCACTGTCGGCCTCCGGGGTACTGAACGGAACATTTACCGTGAGCGATTTCAACAAAAAATTACCGGCATTTACGGGAGATCTTTCATTGAACCGCCTTGCATACAGGCAACAGCCCATCGGCAACATTACATTGACGACAGGATTGAAGAATGAAAATATGATTGATGCCAACCTGCAACTGGCAGGCAATGGCAATGATGTTGCTGTAACCGGCGCCTATTTCCTTAACAACAGCGACAAACAATTTGATGCCAGCATGGAGATCAGGAGTTTGAAAATGCGGTCCATACAAGCATTTTCGCAAAACAGTCTTTCTAACACATCCGGCACCGTGAGTGGCAAGCTGGCGGTGAATGGCCAGTTCAGCGACCCAAGATGGAATGGCGCAATCAACTTTGACAGTACCCGGTTTACATTAACCGACTTTGGTTCAACCTACAGCATTGATCAGCAAAAACTGGTTTTTAATTATCCTACGATATCACTCAACAGGTTCACTATAAAAGACAGCACCAACCATTCCGTGGTGTTAGACGGTACCATCAAATCAAACACGCTGTATGATTATGATCTCAACCTCAACATAGATGCGAATGACTTCATCCTTGTGAACACACCAAAAGTGATCAACAACCAGGTATATGGGTTTGCAGCCGCGAATGCCGACATCGCCATCAGCGGCAATACCACTTCTCCAACCATCGAGGGAAGTCTTTCACTTACTGACAAAACAGATGTTACGATCGTATTACCTGAACGCAATGTAAACAAGGATGCGGCAAGAACCGTGGTAAGGTTTATAGATACTGATACCTTTCCATTGCCCGACACCACCGCTTTTGTACCTGCCACCGAGCCAACCGCCTCCGCCAATTTTGCCAGGTTTTTAAATTACAATCTCAATATTGAAACAAGTAAAAAGGCAGCACTCACCATCATCATCGATCCCGCCACCGGTGATGCCATCAAAGTGCAGGGTGATGCACACCTCAATGCAGGTGTTGACCCGGGCGGAAATATTGTACTCGCCGGAACTTATGAACTCAACAGTGGCTATTATGAACTGAATTACCAGTTCCTGAAAAAGAAATTCAACCTGCTGCCGGGAAGCACCATTACTTTCAGCGGCAACCCGATGAATGCTGAAGTTAATATCAGTGCAGCCTACATCGCCAATACCTCTGCAAAAGAATTACTGGGTAACGAAGTGGGAGAAGCCGACCCGAAAGTGTCGAATACCTTTAACCAGAAAATTCCGTTCCGGGTGATCCTGCACCTCAAGGGTGAATTACAAAAACCATTGATCAGTTTCGACATTGAGCTGCCCGATGAAAACACGGCAGCCATCAGTAATGAACTGCGCACCACTGTCGACAACAAACTCGACCAGATAAGAGCCGATGAAGCAGCCACCAATAAACAGGTTTTTTCATTGCTGCTACTGGGCCGTTTTACCGGGGAACAAAGCACCGACTTTTTTTCGGGCAGCGGCGGCGGAGGCAACCTGAGCGATGTGGCCCGTGAAAGTGTCAGCAAGTTTTTATCCGCCGCACTTGACCAGATTGCATCGGACCTCTTCAAAGGTGTAAATGTTGACCTGAACCTTAACACCTATAAAGATTACTCCAGCGGCGATGAGCAGCAAAGGACCGATCTGAATGTGGCACTCAGTAAAAGCTTTGCCAATGATCGTATAAGCATCACCGTTGGGAAAAACTTTGGTATTGAAGGGCAGGATGCCACTGCCAAATCAACGCAGCAACGAAACAACAGTTACCTCCCGGACGTGACCGTAAATTACAAGCTCACCAAAGATGGCAAGTATATGCTGAAGCTGTATAAAAAAGACCAGTTTGAAGTGATACTCGATGGCTACGTGGTGGAAACGGGGCTGGCATTTATTCTTACGATGGATTACGACAAGTTCAGCGAGTTATTTAAATAGATGAGGACAACATGAGCATAAAACCGATCATAAGTACAATATTACTGGTAGCTGTGATGGCAGGATGCAGCGTGGAAAAATATCTTCCACCCGGTGAGAAATTATACGATGGCGCCGATATTCACATAAAAAAATCTGACAGTGTGGCCGCCTCCGGCGGAGCATTAAAAAAGCAGCTCAAAACAGCTACCGGACCGGCCCGCAATAAATCACTGCTGGGTGCGCCTTATAAAGTGTGGTGGTGGTACAAGATCGGCGAACCCAAAAAACAAACCGGTTTTAAACACTGGCTGCGGGATAAACTCGGCGAACCGCCTGTATTGGCCAGCCGCGTAAACCCTGAAAAAATTTCAGAGAACATGCAATCGCTGCTGGAGAACAATGGCTATTTCCATTCAACGGTAAAAGGCGATACCGTTAATAAAGGGTATAAAACAAAGGCCGTATATGAAGTAACTGTACTGCCGCAATACCGCATCCGGCAGGTGCAATGGGTAAGCGACAGTTCTGCATTGCTGAAAGAATTAACCAAAAGGCAGAGGCGATCGTTTGTAAAACCTGGCGGATACTACAACCTGGCAGACATCGAAGCGGAAAGGGAACGCCTCGACCAGCGACTGAAAACAAAGGGCTATTATTATTTCAACCCGGAGTACCTGATGGCCTATGCGGATAGTACCATCGGCAACCACCAGGTGGATCTGTACTTCAATGTAAAAAAAACAATCCCTGACAATGCCCGTTACCCCTACAGCATCAACCAGGTGATGATCTTCCCGAATTATACACTGCTGGAGCCACCACCCGATACCAGCAAGGCGGCCACCATCGAAATCGACACCTTGCTGATCAGGGATACAGTTCAAAAATTTAAACCAGAACTGTTTAAAAGGATGATCACCTTCAGGCCGGGAAGTATTTACAACAGCAGGAATCAAAACACCACCCTCAACCGCCTGATCAACCTGGGCACGTTCAAGTTTGTAAAAAACAGGTTTGAAGCATCCAGGGATACCAGCCAGCACCGGCTGAATGTGTTCTATTACCTCACGCCGGCAAAGAAAAAATCCATCCAGGCGGAGATCGACGCCTTTTCAAAAGAGAACCGGTACCTCGGTTCACAGGTGAGTGTGAACTGGAAAAACCGCAATACGTTTAAGGGAGCAGAACTGCTTACCATCAAGGCTTACGGCGGTTTTGAGATATCCCCCACCGATACCCTCACTAAAAATAACAATTACCGGATCGGTGGAGAAGCATCCCTGAGCATTCCCCGTTTCGTGGTTCCTTTTTTCCGCATCAAAGAAAAAAACCTGTTTCCGCCACGCACCAGGATTTTACTGGGCTACGAAAATTTTATCAAGCAAAGCTATTATACCAAAAACATTTTCAGGCTGCAGTATGAGTTCATCTGGAAAGAGAGCAGCAACAAAGAGCATACTTTTTCACCGGCATCCATCACCTACCTCAATGCATCTAAAGTGAGTGATAGTTTTTACAAGCAGGCGCTCGTAAACCCATCCCTTTTACTGAGCGTGTATTCTGAAGCCATCCTTGGCTCCTATTACAATTACACTTATAACACACTCAATGCCTATGCCCGCAAACAATGGTACTTCAGCGGCGGCATCGACCTGTCGGGCAATATAGCCGGCCTCATCAGTGGCGCAAAAGCGCCGAGGCAAAAAACAATTTTCAACACGCCTTTTGCTCAATATGTAAAAGCAGATGTTGACCTCCGGTTTAAAAAAATTCTGCGCAACAAGATGCAGTGGGCAAATAGGTTAGTGCTGGGAGCAGGTTTTCCTTACAATAACTCGTCGATATTACCATTTGCAAAACAGTACGTGATCGGCGGCTCCTCCTCGCTCAGGGGTTTCCCCATACGCACCATGGGGCCCGGCACCTATAAACCCACGGCGGCTGATCAAACTTTTTTCCAGATCATCGGGGGCGACTTTAAATTTTTAGTGAACACCGAATTGCGGATACCCATTGCCGGTAGACTGGGTTCAGCCCTGTTCGTGGATGCAGGTAATATCTGGACAAAAGACACGGTTCTTTTTGGAAAAGCAGGCCAGTTTTCAAAAGACTGGTATAAAGAGCTGGCAGTTTCCGGGGGGATCGGGCTGCGCTTCGATGCAAGTGTATTGCTGATCCGGCTCGACCTGGGCATCCCTTTCAGGAAGCCCTACCTGCCCGAAGGCCAACGCTGGGTGTTTAACCAGTTCGACCTGGGAAGTTCAAAGTGGCGGGGAGAAAACCTCATCCTGAACATCGCCATCGGTTACCCGTTTTAAAACATCCAGTCTTTCCCGGTAAATTTGGGGAACCGGTAAACAAATGGATTCGCTCACACATATTGCTTTAGGCGCCTGCATCGGCGAAGCTTTTTTTGAAAAAGGTTATGGAAAAAAAGCGATGGTATGGGGAGCGCTGGCCCAGAGTATTCCCGACATTGATTTTATTGCTGCTGCCTGGCTGCACCCGCCCGAAACCTTACTGGCCCACAGGGGCTTCACACATTCCCTGTTGTTCGCAGCATTGATCGTGCCTTTGTTTGCCTGCACGGCTGCGGCAATTCACCGCAACGACAAAGTACCTCTTAAAAAATGGATATTGTTTTTTGCCATTGAAGTGCTGACC
>CAYVLT010000249.1:0-6698 GCA_964452405.1 uncultured Ferruginibacter sp. | reverse complement strand
GCGGTAGATATCTCCGGCAAGTTCCGGCGGCGTTGTTTCCAGCGCTTTCAGGATAGCTTCTTCTATGTTGAAAATACTTTTGTCAAGGGCTTCAGCCACTTCCTGGTAACTTACAAAAACCTGTTTGGGAATTCCGGTTACAAGGTCACGACCATTCACCGGAATATCATCTGGTGGATTATCGAGGTCTTTCATGGCGGCACCCACCTGTATTTTGATTTGTTCTGCGGTACGTTCACCGATCAGCAGGCTGTGATAACGACGCAGGGCTTCCATAATATCGGCGGTGAATTCATCACCGGCAATGCGGATACTCTGGTCGCAAACAATTCCGGCGAGCGCAATCACGGTGATACCGGTGGTACCACCCCCGATATCGATGATCATGTTACCCACAGGTTCTTCAACATCTATTCCAATACCCAGGGCGGCTGCCATTGGTTCATGAATAAGGTAAACCTCTTTTGCGCCGGCCTGTTCCGCACTGTCTCTTACGGCACGTTTTTCCACTTCGGTAATGCTGCTGGGGATGCAGATCATCATGCGCCAACTGGGTGCAAAGAGTGGTTTTTTGGGATAGATCATTTTGATCATTTCCCTTATCATTAATTCAGCAGCGTTAAAATCGGCGATCACACCATCTTTCAGCGGACGAACGGTGCGGATGCTTTCATGGGTTTTTTCATGCATCATCAATGCTTTTTTCCCAACGGCCAAAATATTCTTCGGATTGTTTCTGTCGAGTGCCACAATGGATGGCTCGTTTACCACCACTTCGTCGTTGAAAATGATGAGGGTATTTGCTGTACCCAGATCCATCGCAATTTCCTGCGTAAAAAAATTGAAAAGCCCCATGTTATGTAGAGAAAAAATATGAAAGTGAACAATGTGGGCAAAGTTGGCGGAAATAATCCGAATTAACAACGAGGGTACCTTTATTTTTCAACATTTTACCAAAAAACTGTGCAAAACTGCAGCGCCCCAAAATCCTTTGCTGGCAGCGGTGTTGCTAAGTATTTTAGCGGCATTTAAAGTGGTGACAAAACCGGTCGGTTTGTTTTCGTTTATGGGTGTATGTTAGTGGATGCTTTGGCCTTGGTTTATTTGAATTCGAACCCGATATCATCGCGGTAATACATGCCGTCGAAGTAGATATTTTCCAGTACGTACAATGATTGGCCGGTTGCATCCATGATGTTGTAGCCATAGGATGTTACAGCCAGTACCCTTCCACCGCTGGTGGTTACCTGGCCTGCTTCCTGCGTGGTGCCTGCATGAAAAATCATGGAGCCTTCAATGGCGGCGTCTTCCAGCCCGTTGATGATTTTTCCTGCCTGGTAACTGCCGGGGTAGCCTCCGCTTACAGCCACTACGGTTACTGCTGTTTGTGTACTCGTGTTAATGGTTACTTCATGAAGGCGTTGCTGCGCTACGGCAGAAAATACCGCTACCAGGTCGTTTTCAATACGGGGAATCACCACTTCGGTTTCCGGATCGCCGAGGCGGCAATTGTACTCGATCACATAAGGTTCATCATCCACTTTTATGAGGCCGATAAAAATGATGCCTTTGTACTCAAGCTTTTCTTTTTGCAATCCCGCGATAGTGGGCTCCACCACCTTTTTAGTCACCTTTTCTAAGAATGCAGCATCCGCAAAGGGCACGGGGCTTACCGCACCCATGCCACCGGTGTTGGCACCTGTATCGCCTTTACCCACTCTTTTATAGTCTTTTGCTTCCGGTAGCTGCACGTAACTAATGCCATCGGTTAAAGCAAATACACTCAGTTCAATGCCTTTTAAAAATGTTTCCACCACCACTTTCTTACCGGCTTCTCCAAATTTTGCCTGTTGAATAATGAGCTCAAATTCGGCCAGTGCTTCGATGTGATTGGTGCAAATGATCACTCCTTTGCCGGCGGCCAAACCATCAGCCTTGATCACGATGGGTAATGAATGATTTTTTATGTAGTCAATTCCTTCGGTGTAATTACTTTCATTGAACTCCCTGTATTCGGCCGTGGGAATGTTGTGGCGCTGCATGAACTCTTTTGCAAAAGCCTTGCTTCCTTCTAACTGGGCAGCATCTTTTGATGGCCCGATCACCTGTATGTGCGAGGTGGAGGGATTGGATTTAAAATAATCGTAAATACCTTTTACCAGTGGTTCTTCAGGGCCAACAAACAACATATCTACCTGCTTGTTTACGCAGAAGGAGGCCAGTGCATCAAAATCAGTAACAGCAATGGGAATGTTGGTGCCAACGGAAGCGGTACCTGCATTGCCGGGAGCGATGTACAGGTTGGTGCAAAGTTCGCTTTGTTTAAATTTCCAGGCGAGTGCATGCTCTCTCCCGCCTCCACCTGCTATTAAAATATTCATTGAAGTATAATGGTATTTGTATCAGAAGAAATGGATCCCCGGCGAAAGTAGAATTAAGGTAGCTCTAAACAATATTAAATTTATAAACGGCAGCAGGTAAAAAGCCGGCGTTAATAAAATGTCAGCATATTGTTTTGATAAAGAGAAATTTACTACATTGGGCGATAAAATTTTTTTTTCATTAAAACCATAGTATGAGTCAACAGCAAACAGCAAAGCAGAGCCATCCCAAAGGGTTATGGGTTTTATTTGGTACCGAAATGTGGGAGCGGTTTAACTTTTACGGAATGCGTACCCTGCTTACTCTTTTTATTGTAAGCGCCCTGGGTATGAGCAAAGAAAATTCGTCATTGATTTATGGCGGTTTTTTAGGCCTGTGTTATCTCACGCCTATGTTAGGTGGTTTTATATCTGATAGATATTTGGGCAACCGCAACTGTATTTTGCTGGGAGGTTTTTTGATGGCATGCGGACAGTTACTACTTTTTACGAGCGCCAGTATTTTTTCGTCTGATGTCGATTTTGCAAAAACGCTTTTGTATGTGGCTCTTGGCGTGATCATTTTTGGCAATGGTTTTTTTAAACCGAATATCTCCAGCATGGTGGGAAGTTTATATCCCAAAGAACAAAAAAACAAACTCGATACCGCCTTTACCATCTTTTACATGGGAATTAACGTGGGTGCATTCCTTGGCCAGTTCATCTGCCCGATCCTGGGCGATGTGGTGGATGAAGCGGGTAACAGGAATGTATTTGCATTTAAGTGGGGATTCCTCGCTGCTGCCATCGCCATGTTGTTGGGTACCATCACATTCTTCTTTTTGAAGGATAAATACGTGGTAACGCCCGAAGGCAGGGCCATTGGCGGACTTCCTTCAAAAAACACAGCGGCCGATTATGAAGAGGGTGAAGCGCAAAAGGCACATTTCACCACGCCTTCCCTTATTGCTGCTGTGGTGGCTTTTGCCTGCTTGTCATTACTTTTTCATTACGTGTTTGGTCAAAATGTTATCTACTCTATAATCTATGGTAGCGGTCTTACGCTGGCCGGACTTATACTTACTGATAAATCGCTCACGAAAGTGGAGACAGACCGTATTTTGGTGATCTACATCGTTTCCTTTTTTATCATCTTCTTTTGGGCGGCTTTTGAACAGGCTGGCTCCTCGCTCACTTTTATCGCCGATAATCAAACCGACCGGAATTTCCTTGGCTGGAACATGCCACCATCCATGGTGCAGATCTTCAACGGGATCTTTGTGGTGATGCTTGCCGTACCATTCAGCATGCTGTGGGATAAGCTGCGGGCGGCCGGCAAGGAGCCTATCTCACCCATGAAACAGGCTTTTGGGTTGGCACTGATTGCCATCAGTTATTTTATCATTGCTCACAATGTAAAGAACCTGGGCAATAGTGGCCTGCTGGCAGTAGGTTGGCTGGTGTTGCTGTACCTGATTCAAACATTGGGTGAATTGTGCCTTTCACCAATTGGTTTATCACTGGTGGGAAAACTGGCTCCAAAACGTTTCGCGTCTTTGTTGTTTGGCGTTTTCTTCCTCTCTAACGCTTCGGGTTATGCGCTGGCGGGCACACTGGGATCAATTCTTCCTGCCACCGGCGACCAGTTTAAGAAAGCAGCTGAAAGCGGGGTTGACCTGCAGGCCGTTCTGGATAAAAAAGTGGTACCTACCGCCGATCAGCTAAAGGTTTTAATGGAGAATAAAATAAGCATTAACTATCCAACTTTTGCCGGCTTCACCATTCATAACCTGTTTGAGTTTTTTATGGTGTTTGTAGTGCTTTGCGGTATTGCAGCCGTTCTTCTTTTTGCACTTACGCCCCGTCTTAAAAAGATGATGCATGGCATCCGTTAACAGTTAATGTGCACAACGGTAAAACTTGTATTGTCCTAAAATATGTTGACAGGTTTAAGATATTCCCGGTTGCCACAGGTAGCCGGGATTTTTTTTGCAGGCCATTTTCTTTACCGTTTCGCCCGTTTTCAACCTTTGTTGCTTTGAATCGTAACCGGGTTGATCTGCTGCAGTAACAGCTTTTACCCTCTACGGGATCGCGATAAAAAATGCAAGTCTGCATAAGAGCGGTTGAAGAATTCCTTTTGATTACCGTACAATGGTAACTGTTCCGGTGAGTACCCGGGGCTTTCTGAAATCGGGCTGTACCTGGTAGATATAGGCGCCAATGGGTTGGGGAATTCCTTTATAAGTACCATCCCATGGAGTGTTGTAGCCCTTTGATTCGAATATTTTTTGTCCCCACCGGTTGTAAATGATCACCCTTGCATTTGGATTCCCGTTGAGTGCCGGGATATTCCACCGGCCATGATCTCCATTGAAAGCCGTGGGGATATAAATATCCTTTACAACAATAACGCTGACGGTATCGGATGCTTCGCAATTGCCGGGGCCACCAGTTACCCTGATCGTGTATAGTACATCGTTAGTGGCATTGCTTACGGGATGTAACACAAATCCATCGTCAAGCGTTGCTGCCGGCGTCCAGTAATATTGAAAAGCACCGGTATCACTCATGCTGGCCTGTAGCGTGATGGGTTGGTTAAAAGTTTTCACAAGGGTGGGCCCGGCATCGATGGCAGGGGCAGCATATATGTTCACCTGTTTGGTAAATGCCGGCGAACTGCAACCACCTGGTGTTTGCACAATAAGTGTAACAGGGTAGGCGCCACCGGTACCGAAGCGGTTAATCACCGGAGGTGCTGCATCAAAAAATCCATTACCCATATTCCAACGCCAGTGAGAGATATTACCCGTACCGGTATAGTTAAAACTGATGTCGTTACCCGGGCAGTAGGCACTGGCGTTAATGCTGAAGTCAGCGATGGGTGCGGCACTAACACTGTCAATGTTGTAAACTGCTGTATCGCTGACGCAGCCGGCGCCCGCCTCTACCACGCATCTCACCGGTATTGCGTTTCCGGGTAACGAATACTCATGATTTACCGGGTTGGTGTTATTGGCAACTAAAGTATTACCATCGCCAAAATCCCACCACACCGTTTGAATGCTATTGCCATTTTCAGTTAGCAGGGTGCTGAATTGAAAGCTGCTGTCAACACAGGGTTTACCTGTGAGGTTAATGGCTACCTGGGGCCGGGCATTGATCTGTACCGGCAACCAGCTGGTATCGCTGTTGCAGCCCGCCGCAGATTGTACCACCAACGACACATTGAAAACAGCAGGACTGGTGAAGGAATGGAAAAAAGGATTATTTGAGCTGTAGCTGGACGACGAACCATCAGAAAAGTTCCAATTCCATGAATCGATCATTCCCTGCGGTACAAACGAACTGTCTGTGAATAAAACCGAATCGCCTGCGCAGGTATTGTGGTTGATACCAAAAAGGGCAACGGGTTTTGGGTGTGTGTTCACCAGCCTGCTGGTATCATCCAGGCAACCATTATCCGCAATTACCTGCAACCGCACCGGGTGAGTTCCTTCCTCAAACTGGAAAAATGTATTGGTCCCTGTGTCGGTGCTTGTATCATTGAACTGCCAGTTGTATTGGTAAAGTGGGTTCCCGTTTATATCCGGCAATGCTGAAAAAAATGCGGTATCGGTATTGCAGCCGTGGTAACGATAGTTGAAATCGGCCACTGGTCCCTGTTTCACCACGATCGGGATAGTGGTTCTTTCCAGGTGACTGCAATGGTCAATTTGCGGTGAGGTGTAAACTACCGGGAGGTAAAAAACACCGGTATCGCTCAGCGAAAGCTGTGTTATAAGCGAATAGCGGTAATATTTTCTGCCATTCACTAATTGCGAATCAACCGGAACGGGGTTGTTGATACTGGTATCATTCGACGGAGACATACCCGGCACCTGGCTCCGCAGCCATTGAAGGGTGTTTGCCCGGTAAGCGATTTGAATACTGATGGTAAAAGGGGAGGAGGGGCAGGTAAATGTATCTGGTTGACCGCTGATGTTAAATACATTTTTGATACTGCCGGTGCTGTTGAGGTTATTCACCAGTGTGCCCGCTATGTATCCATAGCTTTCAAAAACGCCGGCACCGAAGATCGTGGCACTAAAGGCGGAATCACTTTCAATACTGTGCTGTGCTCCCGGCCCGAGCAACCTTTTGGCAACCACTGTATAACCCGGGTTGTTGGGGTGTAGCATCCTTTGCGAAGCAGGCACCGCTGTTCCATCAATCTTTAACGAATTGATGCCGTCATTGGGAATGATGACGGTCAGGTAGTTCACCGTGATGTTGCGGTTTTTGGTATTGTACACCGTGGCTTTTTTAATCCCCTGTTCTATAGGTGTGAGAAAAATA
>CAYVLT010000248.1:0-6756 GCA_964452405.1 uncultured Ferruginibacter sp. | reverse complement strand
AAGAAGGTGGACGTCACACTCCTTTCTTCAACAAATACCGTCCCCAGTTCTACTTCCGTACTACTGACGTAACCGGAGAAGTTACCCTGGCTGCTGGCACTGAAATGGTGATGCCGGGTGATAACACCAACCTTTCTGTTACTTTGATCCAACCAATCGCGATGGAAAAAGGTTTGAAGTTTGCGATTCGTGAAGGTGGCCGTACAGTAGGTGCTGGTCAGGTTACTGAAATTATAAAATAAGCCCCCTCAGCCCGCAAGGGAATTTTGGGAAGTTTACTATAAATTTGCAAAGTACTTAGGCACAGCTTGGGTACTTTGCTTTTTTAAAAGTTCTTTACAGTCAATATTTTTTGCCTGGATTGCCGTTTGGTTAACAGGCGTATACGGGCATGGTGCAACGGTAGCATACGGGTCTCCAAAACCTTTGATCTGGGTTCGAATCCTAGTGCCCGTGCTGAGTTTGGTAATGATGTTGGGGTTTTATTGCCGCCGGTTTAAGCCGGTTTCACTAGGCACCAATGGTTACCACAAAACCTTTTATTATGAATAAATTTTCTGCCTACGTAAGAGATTCTTATAAGGAGTTGGTTGAGAAAGTTAGCTGGCCTAACTGGGATGAGTTGCAGCAGTCAACCATGATCGTGCTGGGTGCTACGCTTTTCATTACCGGCCTGGTTTGGGTAATGGATTTTATAGCCAACGGTTCTCTAAAATTTATTTACGGTTTATTTTAATTGAAGGATAATGGAAGAAACAAACGTTCAGGAAAAAGAAAATAAGTGGTACGTACTACGTGTGGTAAGCGGTAAGGAACGTAAGATCAAGGAATACCTTGACAAGGATATTATCCGCAATGGCTGGAGCGATATCATCAAGCAGATCTTTCTCCCGGTTGAAAAAGTGTACAAGGTTCAGGCTGGTAAAAAGGTAATGAGGGAACGTAATTTCTACCCTGGTTACGTGATGATTGAGGTAGCAGATAATAAGCTGAACGATGATATGGTGCAACACATCAGCAACATCAGCAACGTGATGCATTTCTTAACAGATGGTAAAGGAAGTAAAGGAAACATCATTTCACTCCGTAAGGCTGAAGTGAATAAAATGCTGGGTAAAGTGGATGAAATGGGCGAAGGTGGCGGAATGACCATGAGCGAACCATTTATCATCGGCGAAACCATCAAGATCATCGACGGACCATTCAACGACTTTAATGGAATGGTGGAAGAAGTGAATGATGAGAAAAAGAAACTGAAGGTGCAGGTGAAGATATTCGGCAGGGCCACTCCGGTTGAACTGAACTACATGCAGGTTGAAAAAATCTCATAAAATTCCTCTGAAAAATATTTACACCACCAGCTAACACTGGTGGTTTTTTATTGCCGGTGCCGTTTACCGGCAATTATTTTTTTTCTGCTTGCGTGCTTTAACCCTCACCGGTGGTCTTATTGGTACAAAACACATCACCGTATTGAAATAATTTATACCTTTCCTTTTTCCAGGATCAAACACAACTGCTACGGGCAACCATGGACCCCATATTGCAACAACTGCTTGATGGATGTAAGGTAAATGACAGGAGCGCTCAAAAGGCACTGTACTACCGGTATTTCAATACATTTATGTGTATTGCGTCCCGTTATGTAAACACGCAGGCAGATGCAGAAGAAGCCCTCAACAATGCATTCCTGCGCATCTTTAAACATGCAATCAAATATTCGGGTAAGGGTTCTTTTGAAGGTTGGATGAAAAGGATCGTAGTGAATTGCTGCCTCACTTTTATCAGCCGGCCCGGGTACAATACACAATCCCGTATCATCCCTTTGAAAGACTATGGCATCGGCGACGAACAGGTAATGTCAACCAGTTCAGTGCACATCAGCAGCAATGGCATCGAGGAAAAATACCACCACGAATACCTGATGCAATTGCTCCAGTGCCTGCCTGAAACAACAAGATTGGTATTTAACCTGTACGTATTTGAGGAATACAACCACAGCGAAATCGGCGATGTGTTGGGAATGGCCGAACGCACTTCTCAAAGTCATCTTGCCAAAGCACGAAAAATTTTAAGTGAAAAACTTGATAAAAAAGAGCTGATCAATAAAATGCAAAGGGTATGAGTGACAACGCTCACATAGATAAAACTTTTAAAGACGGTATCGGTGAAAAAGATTTTGCCGGTAAAGATGCGTTATGGCAGAAGATGGAGGCAACCCTTGATCGCAATGACCGTAAACGCAAACGGCGCCTGTTGGCATTTTTCTTAATCACCGGCTTGTTAACTGCAGGCTTTTTTATTGGGATGAATGCAACGAAAAACAACCGCAATCCAGCAGTTTACCAGGCGGGCGTATCGCCGGCAGCTGCATCATCTAAAGCTGCCGTCCCGGTTCAGCAAGCGGCAAATACACCAGGTATAAAACAGGTTTCAGAACCATCGGCCACATCATCAATCAACCAGGCCGGTTCCAAACCCGATTATATTGTTGCTACCGATGGGTCAACAAAGGCTGGTACCGAAGTGTTGCACCAACTGTCAGTACATAAGTGCCGGCAATTGCTAAAAGCCAGCACCATTGCGCCAGGCGTGGTTACCACCAACAGTACAGAGCCAGCAGCGATGCCGGATCCAGGCTTGGATAAAGCCACCGCCCTGGATGCGGGCCTAAACTTTGAGGCTTCCATGGACAGGGCGGAACCTTACCTGCAAAAAACAGAAGTACTGCCTTTAAACGCCCTGGTGAACAGAACGACTCCTTTAAAAGCAAAGCAGGTTAAACCCACTCTTAAAAAGAAAATCTCCATTGAACTCATTGGTGGAACAGAAGCATTCAGAATGAATCGAAAGGCTGGGTACTATGCCGGTATAAGGGTGAATAAATTACTGGAGGAAGGAAGCGCATTATCAGTGGGTGTTAATTATTCATCCAACACTGTGAATGATAAATATCGCCTGGCTTCCAAACCTGCCGAACAAAGGGAAACTGATGCGAAGATCAATGACCTGCAGACCCTGCGCTTCCCGGTGTACTTCCAGCGCCAGTTAGGTAACAGCCGCGTGGCTTTGTATGCGGGACTTATACCCACTTATGTTATCAGCGCTACAGTGTACAATGTGCCCAACTCATTTAACGGCAATCCTGACCAGTTCAGGAAATTCACGCTCAGTGATGTGAACCGCCTGAATCTTTTATTCGGTGCCGGCTTAAAATATGCTCCTTTAAGAAGGGTGGCGATCGAACTGAGCGGCAGCTATGGTTTCACCGGGCTGGTGAAAGACAGTTACACCAACCAGTCGAGGGTAAACGATAATTTTAAAAACATACAGGCCGGTTTGGTCTTCCTGCTGAAATAAGTTTTCACCTGATTTATACTTTTTATCCATTTTTTTGCCGAAGCTTTTTATGCAGGCATTTTGTGCAAAGGAAATTTGAATGCAACCACCGCTACATAATCCCTGGCAATAATTCAGCAAACAGCAGAATATTTAACTAACTTAGCGCACTTGAATTAACAGATCATCGGTGCGTACCAACTTCAGCATCTTTACAGCATTTTTTTTGCTCGCTTTTTATACGGTAAACGGCCAGCTATGCCAGGGAAGCCTGGGCGATCCTATCGTTAATATCAGTTTTGGTTCAGGTTTTAATCCCGGGAATCCTTTATCAGCAGCCACTACCAACTATACTTATTATTCAGGTGACTGTCCGAATGATGGCTACTACACCGTGCGGAACAATACCAGCGCCTGCTTTTCTTCTAGCTGGCATACCTTAAATACAGACCACACCGGAAATCCCAATGGTTATTTTATGCTGGTGAATGCATCGCTGCAACCCAGTGCGTTTTATATTGATACAGTAAAAGGATTGTGCAGCAATACCACTTTTGAATTTGCTGCCTGGGTGGTAAACGTATTAAAAGCTTCCGCTTGCGATGGTAATGGCAATCAACCCAATCTTACCTTCACCATTGAAAAAAGAGACGGCACCGTTTTAAAAACCTACAACACGGGCAATATCCCCCAGCTATCGTTCCCTCAATGGAAACAATACGGGTTCTACTTTAATACACCTGCAGACGTTGCTGACATCGTGCTGCGGATATTTAACAATGCACCTGGCGGTTGTGGAAATGATCTTGCCCTGGATGATATTACATTTCGCCCCTGTGGTCCACAGTTGCAAACCAGCATCGACGGGTATTCCACCAGTACAGTATCTTTTTGTAAAGGTGAATTGAAAACTTTTACGATGCGGTCGAACATTTCCGCAGGATTTAACAACCCATCTTATCAATGGCAGATGAGCAGGGATGGTATAACGTGGACGGATATCCCGGGAGCCGGTACACAGGCTTTAACAGTGAGTTTTGGGGCCGATGCCGCGGATGGACAATATCAATACCGCGTAACTGCTGCCGAACAGGGAAACCTTAATTCAGTAAAGTGCCGCGTGGCTTCCACCGTGCTCCAGGTGGAAGTAAATCCTTTGCCGGTAACCAACATCAGTTTGCGTTCCCCGGCCTGCACCGGCGACAACCTCACCATTACAGGTGCAGGGGCCGCCGTATATCAATGGACCGGTCCGGGTATTAATAGTGTATCCAATCCTGTTAGTATCAATAATGTGCAGGCTTCCAATGCGGGCAGGATTTATTTATTTGCGACCAGCGACAAAGGTTGCACCCATACTGATTCTGCTACCCTGGTTGTGCTGACGACACCGGTGGCAAACGTATCTTTTCCTGAAGCTAACATCTGCTCCGGTGGAAGTGTTCAGCTTTCCGCAACAGGCGGCGATACTTATCAATGGCAGCCGGCCACAGGGCTATCGGCAAGCAACCTGTCTAACCCGGTGGCATCACCGGAAGATTCAACGGTTTACACAGTGTTGGTAACCAATGGCAATTTCTGCAGCGACTCGGCACAGGTACGGATAAATGTGATTCAACGTCCTGTGGCAAATGCCGGTCCCGACAAAACCATCCTTACCGGCAGCGGGGTGCAACTGGAAGGCACAGCAACCGGCCAGGATATCAGCTACCATTGGTCGCCCGCCGACCATCTTAGTGATGCTGGTTTGTTACAGCCGCTGGCCGATCCGGTGGTTGAAACTGAATATACCCTAACGGTATCATCAAACGCCGGCTGCGGAACCGATGCTGATAAAATGAAACTGTTTGTGTTTAAAGATATTTATATCCCGAATGCGTTTAGCCCGAATGGTAATTCGATCAATGATACCTGGAATATCCCGGCACTGAATGCCTTCCCGGGTTTTGAACTGGCAGTGTACAACCGCAGGGGCCAATTGGTGTATCAATGCCGTAACCTCTTTACGCCCTGGAACGGCACCTATAAAGGAGAACCCCAGCCAGCGGGAAACTATGTGTATGTGATCGATCTCCGTCGCCCCGGCATACCCGTGTTGAAAGGAAACCTTTTGCTGGTTCGATAGTTTCAGCAGGAAAAAATACTGGTTTCCTGACCGCGTAAAAGAGCTTTCTACTGTTCATTCCTCATTTTCTGCAACTCACTCCATTTCGCTGTGCCTGCTTATTTGCATGATGTAATCTTGTGCTGTATTTATTTATCAAAAAGGTACAGCATGAAAAAGATCATACTCACAGCATGCATTATATCCCTGCTTCCGTTGTTAAAAGGCAATGCGCAAACCCCCACGCTGAAAAATTTTACGAAGGGAACCATCACACTCGTGGATAACAGTTCCATCAGTGGATTAGTGAAAAATGACATCCGGAAAAAGGCATCCATTGTGTTGATCGCTGACGACTCCGGCAAAAAGATCAACTATGATGGCGACCAGTTGAATGCCGTTTCAATCGGTAATACAAACTATCTCTGCATCAAAGGTGATTTTTTTCAAATGATCTGCGAAGGTGAATTGTGTTTTCTGAAAAAAGAAAGTGATGCATCTTCCAAGCCGGTGTATGTTGGAACAGAAGCATTGTTCTTAAACGGAACAGAAGGGAAGCCAGGTGATTATTTCATTTTCAATAAAGCTACCCGGCAACTGATGCTTGTAAACAGTAAAAGTATCAACACGGTGATACAACAGTCGTTCGGCAACTGCGAAGCGGCAGTTACAAAAGCCAGGGAGGCTGGTGAAAATATATTGCAGTTGCAGGAGGCAGTAACAGCCTACAATAACAGGAAATAAAAAATAGCCATTTACCAACTATTAAATTATAGTCATGAAAAAACAATTCAACATTTTACTGCTTTTATTTTTATCGGCATCCGGCCTGAAGGCCCAGCATTCGGGCTTTCAACAAACCGTAAAGGGAACGGTAGTGGATGAGCAATCCGGCAATGTATTAACCGGTGTCACCATCCGCCTCGACCGGACTGATATCACCCTGGCCGCCACTACAGATAGCATGGGTTTCTTTAAAATGAAAAATGTGCCTGCAGGGCGCAGCACTTTTCGGGCAACGATGATTGGCTACGAAGATGCAGTTGCGGAAAACATTGAGATCACTTCTTCCAAAGAAGTAGTGCTCGAATTCAGGATGAAGGAAAAAATAAAAAAAATGGATGAACTGGTACTCAAAACAGGCAGGCAGAAAAACAGGGCGCTGAATGATATGGCCCTCGTGAGTGCCAGGCAGTTCAGTGTTGATGAAGCCATCCGTTACTCAGGTACCAGGAATGATCCGAGCCGCATGGCACAAAATTTCGCCGGGGTAGGAGGTACTAATGACGCACGAAATGAAAATGTGATCAGGG
>CAYVLT010000247.1:0-6787 GCA_964452405.1 uncultured Ferruginibacter sp. | reverse complement strand
TGGATTCATCAGTTTCGTATAACATGTACCGCATCAGCGAAGAGAGTTTGATCAGCGAAGGTTCCAGTTGCTCTGATTGTTTCCTGGCCAGTGCCACCATATTGTTGAGTACATTGAACATAAAGTGCGGACTCACCTGTGAGCGCAACAATGCCAACTCCGTTTTTAAAAATTCATTTTCCTTTTCCTGCGCCAGGTGATCGGCAGAAATTTTATCCCGGATGGTGCGGTATGCAATGCTGCAGGCCAGTATGAACAGGAAGATGAACAGCATGAAAAAAGCATGGCGCTGGATGGTAAAGCCACCATCAGTGTGTACAAAACTTTTGTTGAGCCACCATCCCTGCAACAGCAGCAATAAAAAACAGGCCGACAGCGAGAGCAGGTACAACAGGTATTTGTTGCGGTACACCAACCGGGGAAAAAGAACGAAGGCATTGAGGTAAAAGAAGCCGATGAGCAGCAGGTCGTTGATCCTGAAAACAATGAATTTGGCGGTTGAATCCTGCATGGGGTTTTTGGGCTGGTCAGCCGCACTGTAGGCAGGCCGCAACACGTAAGGCAACGAAAACAATACCACCCAGGTAACGATGTGAAAAAGCACCACCACCCATTTTTTATTATACCATGCCCTGTTCATGCCGGCAAATTAATCATTCACCCGAATATAGGCCCGCAGCAACACTAAGTTTGCGACGTAAATGCTTTTTTCGTATACCAATTTGCAACCGGCTTTAAAAGAGAGCGCCAGGCGAAGAACATTTTTTAATAGATCCGGCATCTATCACAGTGTTATGAGCTTGAATTATTTCTAATGCTTCTTAATATATTGTGAACAATATCTACCTAAAAAGAAAATCATTAGTGTTTGTGCAATTGTATTGACTGAATTCTTTTACTTTTGCACTTCAAATTTTTAAAGCTATGCAATTGTCTTCTTTATTAGACCGTTTTGCCGAACCTGAAACCCTCAAAATGGCCAAGCTGGGCCGTGAGCTTCGTGCAAAAGGCATTGATGTGATCGACCTGAGTTTGGGTGAACCTGATTTTGATACGCCCCAGCATATTAAAGATGCTGCCATTAAGGCCATCAACGACAACTGGAGTCATTATACGCCGGTGCCGGGTTTTGCCGACCTGAGAGAAGCGGTTTGTACCAAACTGAAGAGAGACAATGCACTGGACTATAAACCTGAAAACATCGTTACTTCAACCGGGGCTAAACAAAGCCTTGCGAATGTGATCCTTGCTTTGGCAGATGATGGGGATGAAGTGATCATTCCAACACCTTACTGGGTCACTTATTCTGAGCTGGTGAAGATCGCCCGTGCAAAAGTGGTGGAGATCAGGTCAACGCTGGAAAGTGGTTTCAAAATTACACCAGCAGAACTGGAAGCTGCCATTACGCCTAAAACAAAAGTGTTCATGTTCTCATCTCCCTGCAATCCTTCAGGCGCTGTGTATAGTAAGGCGGAACTGGAAGGGCTGGCAGAAGTGTTCAGGAAGCACCCCAATATTTATATCATCGCCGACGAGATTTATGAATACATTAATTTTGTTGGAAAGCATGAAAGCATTGCCCAGTTTGATGATATCAAGGACAGGGTGATCCTGGTGAATGGTTTGAGTAAAGGATTTGCCATGACGGGTTGGCGCCTCGGGTATATTGCAGCGAATGTGGACATTGCAAAAGCCTGTGAAAAACTGCAGGGCCAGTTTACAAGTGCCACCTGCTCCATTACGCAGAAAGCAGCCGTAGTGGCGCTTACCACCGATCTGAAACCTTCATTGGAAATGACAGAGGAGTTTACCCGCAGAAGAGCCAGGGTACTGGAACTCGTGAAAGATATTCCTGGCTTAAAAACATTTGCACCCGAAGGCGCTTTTTATATCTTCCCCGATGTAAGTTATTATTACGGTAAAAGCGACGGTGAAAATACCATCAGCAATTCGGCCGATTTTTCCATGTACCTGTTAAATACAGCACATGTATCATCGGTGATGGGACTTGCCTTTGGTGAACCTAATTGTGTACGATTCTCTTTCGCCAACAGCATGGCAAACATTGAAAAAGCATGGGTGCGTATCAAGGACGCCCTTGCAAAATTGAAATAATTTTATTGTAAGACTTCATAAAAATTGCTCCCTTAACCGGGAGCATTTTTTTTACCTGGCATGATCGCTGCCGGTTGGCTACGGCACTGGCTCAATATTGCAACTAATTAATGAAAGCTATCGCAGCAGGGAAGGGTAGGAGAAGAAAATGCCAGGATGATCATGCATTGGCGGCCATTTGCCGGAAAACACTGTCCAGCTCTATCACTTGTGGCACCAGCAATTGCTGCTCGTCGTTCGTGATCACATAGTCGCAAAGCCGCATTTTTATGGTTTCATCTATTTGCCGGTCCATCCTCGCCAGCACTTCTTCCCGGCTCAGTTGATCACGCTGCATTACCCGGTTAATGCGTACTGACGTTGGCGCATATACGCCGATCACCTTATCCAGTTGTTCCTGCGAACCGCTTTCAAAAATAAGCGCCGCTTCTTTAATGGCATAAGGCCCCAACTGTTGCTTCATCCAGTTATCTGCATCGCGGAGGGTGGCAGGGTGAACGAGCGAATTGAGCAGCGCAAGTTTGGAAGGATTGTTGAAAACCAATCCGGACAAGTATTTACGGTTCAGCCGGCCATCCTGGTAAGTGTTGTCACCAAAATGGTGCATGATGGATTCCTTCAGCGCCGCATCTTCATTCATCAGTTTTTTTGTGGCATCATCTGCATAGTACACAGGAATGCCCAGCACTTCAAATATCCTGGCAACAGTGCTTTTGCCACTTCCGATGCCGCCGGTAATGCCGATCCTGAGCATGATGGGTTGCTGTTTACAGGTTTCTAAATTATGGGAAATACCTGGTTTGATTACTTAAAATCCGCAATCAACCAAAAAGCCAATTGCATTGAACAACTGGCTTTTTAAATGAAGTAAGAATGCGTTTAAAACTTATTTGGTTTCAACGGTTTTGTTGAGCGCAGCGCTCATTTCCATGCTGATGGTGCTTTTTTCGATCTTAAGGTAACTGCCCGGGCTCACTTCGAGGCTGATGGTACCATCTTCATTGATCTTGTTGATGCTGCCATGTATGCCGGCGATGGTAACCACTTTATCTCCCTTCTTTAAATCATTGATAAAGGTTTTTTGCTGTTTTGCTTTTTTTGCCTGCGGGCGGATCATGAACAACCAGAACACGAGAATCATAAGGCCCATAAATACCAATGAAAATCCGCTGCTGCCCTTTCCTGAAGGATCCATCATCAAAAAAATTGAAAGTAATTGCATGTGTTAATTGTATTGATTGATAAAAAAATAATTGTTTTTGCTTATTTCACTTCGCCGGTGAGTTTCAGGTCGCCAAAATTTGGTTTGGCATTGGAACTTACAATAATGGCCTTTTCCTGGTGTCCTTGTTTGCCCTGGCTGTTGAACACCACTTTAATAACGCCTGTTTCGCCCGGCATTACAGGTTTTTCCGGCTTTTCGGGAACGGTGCAACCGCAACTGGCGTGTGCTTCTGTAATGATCAGGGCTTTGTTGCCTGTGTTTTTGAACCGGTAGCTGAAGTTCACTTTTTCGCCTGCATTGATGGTGCCAAAATTGAATACGCTGTCGATTAATTGTACCGTGGTGGAATCTTTTAAAAAGGCGGCCACCTTATCCAGTGAATCATTTACAAATTGCTTGCGTTGCAACTCTGCGTCCCGTTCGGCTTTTTCTTCGCGGATGCCGGCTTCATCTGAAACCCTGTCGCGCCGCCGTACATCGCAACTCACGAGGGTGACAGCGGCGAAAAAAAATAAAAGATAATTTTTCATTTGTAGCATATTGAAGAAGTGACCCGTTTACCTTAATATCACTGTTACAGGGTGCTGTTCTTAAAATTTTTCTTATGGATCTTACCGGCCGCAGTGAGTTCTTTGTGAATATTATCGAGTATGCCATTGATGAACTGCCCGCTCTGCGGAGTACTGTACTCTTTGGCCAGGTCGATGTATTCGTTGATGGTAACTTTTGTAGGAATGGTTTCAAAATACAGGAATTCGCAAATGCCCATCTGGATAATGATGAGGTCGAGGGCCGCAATACGATCTGCATCCCAGTTCTTCAATTTCGGTTTCAGCAATTCCATGCTCACTTCTTTTTTCTCGATCACGGTTTGCAGCAGGTCCTGTGCAAAGTCCATCTTTTCGCGGCTCACCATTTCGTTAAAGTTCACCTGGTGGGGCTTTTGCAGGTAGT
Source organism: uncultured Ferruginibacter sp. (assembly GCA_964452405.1). Classification (GTDB taxonomy): domain Bacteria; phylum Bacteroidota; class Bacteroidia; order Chitinophagales; family Chitinophagaceae; genus Ferruginibacter. The sequence goes on along the minus strand of CAYVLT010000247.1, from coordinate 2,493 downwards.
TCAGCATCAGCACATTCATCATTTCCGCATCGTCATCCCAATTAATAAAATGTTCCTCTACATGATTGGTGAAGTCTTCATTGGGCAACATCAGGTTGGTGAAGATGAACTCCAGTATGTTTTTTTCCGCTTTTTTATCCCGCGCCGGCACCACGATGTAGTCTTTGTAGTCTTCCGTTTGGGTGAGCGTTTCGTAAGTTTTTTTCAGCAGGTCTTCGTCAATGAGTTGCCCGGGCTTCAGCTCGTCGCAGGCACCTTTAAAGCTGGACTCATCCAGTATCTTCCACAACAATTCATTGCCGGCTATTTTGGTGTTGATGTTCAGGTCGGCCTGGCTGGGCAGGTGTTTGCCTGCTTTTTTTACAGAATCTTTTTCAGCGTACCGGGCTACTTCGGTAAGGAAATAAGTAAGGTATACAAAGAGTTTCCGGGAAAGGTCAAACTGCTTTTTCAATAATTTTTTTGCCTCGGCCAGGTTCAGCTCGTTCGATAAGCTGTCTGCCGTATAAAGGCTTTGCATTACTTTAACCCGTATATTTCTTCTGCTGATCATGCTTTGGTGCGTTAAAATCCGGCTGCAAATTTAGGGGAATAATTGATGGTATCCGGTAAAAGCGCCTATAATGAAAAATTGTCGCAGCGGTGAGCCGGCAAACTGACAGGGCTGAAAAAATGCTGACAACAATGCTGGTTCTCCGGTTTGGTATGAATTTCGTTGAAACAGGATGCCTACATTTGCAGGCTCAAAATCATCAAACTAATAAAAAATCAATACGATTATGGCAAAAAAAGTAAACATTACCCCATTGCATGACAGGGTAATTGTGAAAGCGGCTGCCGCCGAAGAAAAAACTGCTGGTGGAATCATCATCCCCGACACAGCTAAAGAAAAACCACAGCGTGGTGTTGTTGTTGCTGCCGGACCTGGTAAAAAAGACGAACCGGTGACGGTTAAATCCGGCGATACGGTTTTGTATGGTAAATATGCCGGCACAGAGATCCAGATTGAAGGCGATGAATACCTTATCATGAGGGAAAGCGATATCCTGGCGATTGTTTAATGCCGGGCCTTCCTGTTTGCAATAAAGCAATTAATAAATTATTCAAAGTTTCAAATAACTCAAAACCTGTGTCTCCTCAGGCAATACACCCGCTACCGGGTTCAGGAGAACAATAACAATGGCAAAGTTGATTTACTTCGATATCGAAGCAAGGAATAAAATGAAAAAAGGTGTTGACACACTGGCCAACGCCGTTAAAGTAACCCTGGGTCCAAAAGGCCGTAACGTGGTGATAGAAAAGAAATTTGGCGCACCACAGGTAACCAAAGATGGTGTTACTGTAGCTAAAGAAATTGAACTGGAAGATGCGATCGAGAACATGGGCGCACAAATGGTGAAAGAAGTGGCTTCTAAAACCGCAGATATTGCTGGTGATGGAACCACTACCGCTACTGTATTGGCACAGGCGATCATCAGCGAAGGCCTTAAAATGGTGGCTGCCGGATCAAACCCAATGGATCTTAAACGCGGTATCGACAAAGCCGTGAGCATCGTGGTGGACAACCTGAAATCTCAAAGCCAGACCGTTGGAAACGATGGTAAAAAAATTCAGCAGGTGGCTACCATTTCTGCCAACAATGATGAAACCATCGGTAAACTGATTGCCGAAGCGTTTGCAAAAGTGGGTAAAGAAGGTGTGATCACTGTAGAAGAAGCAAAAGGTACAGATACAACTGTTGATATCGTGGAAGGTATGCAGTTCGACCGCGGGTATGTTTCTCCATACTTTGTTACCAACAGCGAAAAAATGCAGACTGAATTGCAGAATCCTTACATATTGATCTATGATAAGAAGATATCTGCCATGAAAGATATACTGCACATTCTTGAAAAAGTTGCACAAAGTGGCCGCCCGTTGCTGATCATCGCAGAAGACCTGGAAGGAGAAGCACTGGCTACCCTGGTGGTAAACAAATTGCGTGGTACCATTAAAGTGGCTGCTGTAAAAGCTCCCGGTTTTGGCGACCGCAGGAAAGAAATGCTCACTGATATCGCGATCCTCACCGCGGGAACCGTTATCAGCGAAGAACTGGGTCATAAACTTGAAGGTGCTGATCTTACCTCTCTTGGACAGGCAGCTTCTGTTACCATCGATAAAGACAATACCACCATCGTGGGCGGAAAAGGAAAGAAAGCGGATATCACAGCCCGTGTAAATCAAATTAAAGCCCAGGTTGAAAACACAACCTCTGATTACGATAAAGAAAAGTTGCAGGAAAGGCTGGCTAAACTGGCTGGTGGTGTAGCGGTATTGTATGTAGGTGCTGCCACTGAAGTTGAAATGAAAGAAAAGAAAGACAGGGTGGATGATGCGTTGCATGCAACACGTGCTGCTGTTGAAGAAGGAATTGTACCTGGTGGTGGCGTGGCTTATGTATGTGCCATTGAAGCGCTGGAACTAAAAGTAAAAGGCCAGGTTGCCGATGAACAA
>CAYVLT010000246.1:0-6795 GCA_964452405.1 uncultured Ferruginibacter sp. | reverse complement strand
TCCCGCTCAAAGAGCCGGCGCAGTTTTGCCCTCACCACGGCATCTTCGCTGATGATCTCCGCAATGATATCTCTTGCTCCCTGTAAAGCTGCTTCAGCATCCACCACTTTATCATTGATAAAGCCGGCTGCCTGCGATGCCACGTCAATGTCTTTTTGTTGCAGCAGCAGCATCGCGAGGGGTTCAAGACCATTCTCGCGTGCAACGGTTGCACGGGTTTTTCGTTTGGGCTTATAAGGCAGGTAGATATCTTCCAGCTCAGTAAGTGTGGTGGCTTTATTAATGGCAGCCTGCAGTGAATCCGTCATTTTCCCCTGCTCCGTGATCGTTTTTTCAATGAAAGCTTTTCGCTCTGCAAATTCCTTCATCGCTTTTTCCGCATCCTGCACCTGCTGTACCTGCACTTCATCCAGGGCGCCTGTTTTGTCTTTCCGGTACCGGGCAATAAAAGGAATGGTAGCGCCCCCGGCCAGCAGGGACAGTACGGCTTCCACCTGGCTGGATCGAAGATTGAGTGCTGCGGCGATGGATTGTGTATATGGATTCATAATTTTTATTTTATGGGGCTGCGAAAATAACCGTGCCTCCTGAAAGAAAAATTTTTTCTTTTCAACAGGCTATACCGGGATAGAAAAGCGCTTGGAGGGATTTTGTTCAACGAAAGAATAAATGCTGTTGCGGATGGTATCATTATCAGAATAGGGCTGCAGGAAGGTCTTTACCTGGTCAACAGAAAGAAGCGCTTCACCAGCTGGCAGGTAACCCATTCCCCAGAAATTACCCCGCTCCACCAGCAGGCATAATTTTTCCCCTGCATTTTTTCCTTCATCAAGCACTGCGAAAGTGGGTAGCTGCTCTTCCAGTGCTTCCATCGCTCTCCTGATCTTTCCATTATATACCTGGGGCGGATCCAGAAAAGCAAGGTCATCTTCGGTGAATGCGGTTTTATCAATAAAGCATAATTTTTCATGCAGCTCAAACTCTTCGATCATTTTCTTCAACATCACAATACCTTCATGCAACAGGTTGAAATTATAGAGCGAGGGAAAATTCTTTTTCTTTTTATCGATGGCCAGCCGCAGGTAACCACGATTATCTTCAAACATGTAAAGGGCATATTTTTGTTGCGGCTGCTTCTGGCTCACATTGTACTTTGGCCACAACCGCTTTATCTCTGCACTTTCCAGTACGATAGCTTCCAGTTCTGTGGCACATTCCCTGAATTTCAGGCTACGAACGGTTCTGAGAAAATGCTGCCGTTTACGATCCGGATCGTTGTGCGTGAAATGACTACTCACTCTTTTGCGTATGTTGACAGCTTTGCCCACGTACACGACTTTGTCTTTCGCATCTAAAAAATAATACACCCCGGGACAAACAGGTAATTTCAAAATGTCCTCCCGTGATAAATGCATCGGCAACCATTGATCGGCGCTGGATTTTTTCAACATCTGGCTGATATGCAGGTCGCCATTATTGGCAAGACAATGTTCGAAAAGTTTTACGGTGGCCTGGGCGTCTCCACCGGCACGATGCCTGTTGTCGATCGGCAGCTGCAGGGAGCGGCAGAGGTTACCCAGGCTGTAGGAAGCCAGCCCGGGAAATACTTTTTTACTCAACCTTACAGTACATAATTTTTTTGCGGTGAGTTCATAGCCGGCAGCTTTCAGGTGATGTTTTACAAATGAGTAGTCGAAGTTAACATTGTGTGCAATAAAGATGTTATCGTTGAGCAGCGCATGCAATTGCCCCGCAACGGTTTCAAAATCCGGCGCCGAAGCCACCATTTCGTCATTGATACCCGTGAGCGATTGTATATACCGGGGAATGGATTGATGGGGATTTACCAGCGTTTCAAAATGTTCCACCACTTTTTCACCATCATGAATAAATACTGCAATTTCGGTGATACCATGTGCAGCCGCATAGCCGCCGGTGGTTTCGATATCTACAATTGCATACATGTACACCAAAAATATGAATACTAAATTGATTAGTAAAGTAAATTTTCGCCCGCACATCAACAGGTCGTCATGCACATGACCCTCTAATTTGGTACTTTGCAATACCATAGCCTTTTCACCTAACCGATCGTTCCAATGACCGAGCACAACATTCATTCTATAGAATTATATGCATCCAGTATTCCGCTGAAAGAACCCTTCATAATTTCCCTCGGGCCACTGACGCATGCTGCAAACGTGATTGTGCGTATTAACACGACCAGTGGCATTTGCGGCACCGGTGAATGCAGTCCCTTTATGACAATCAACGGTGAGAGTATGGAGACTGGCCTGGTGGTTGGCAAATACCTTGCAACGGTGTTAAAGGGAAAACCTGCACTTGATATTGCAGCCTGTCACAGATACATGAACAGCGTGATCTACGCCAATAACAGTATCAAAAGTGCTTTTGACATGGCCTTGTATGATATCGCTTCACAGGAAGCCGGATTGCCACTCTATTCCTTTTTGGGAGGCGTAAATGATAAAACACTCGTAACCGATTACACGGTTAGTTTTAATGCACCGGCTAAAATGGCATCAGATGCAGTGAAAATAAAAGACAACGGCTTCCAGGTAATAAAAGTGAAACTTGGAGGCACCAAGGCAGAAGATATTGAAAGGATCAAACAGATCAGGGAGGCGATTGGTTATGAATTACCCCTGCGCATAGACGCAAACCAGGGCTGGAACACCGCTGATGCGATCGAAATATTGCAGGCACTTGAGCCGTACCAGGTTCAGCATTGTGAAGAGCCCATAGCCCGTTGGAATTTCATGGAGCTACCCAGGATAAAAGCGCAAAGCCCGGTAAAAATCATGGCAGATGAGAGTTGCTGCGATGAACACGATGCCCAACGCCTGCTGGAAATTGACGCCTGTGACTTCCTGAATGTAAAGCTGGGGAAATCTGGCGGCATTTACCGGGCTGCAAAGATACTGGACCTCGCAGCTGCTACCGGCACTAACATTCAACTGGGAGGATTTCTTGAATCAAGACTGGGATTCACGGCTGCGGCCCACCTGGCACTTTGCAGCAAGCAGGTGAAGTATTGTGATTTTGACACGCCTTTGATGTTTGAAGAAGATCCTGTAGCGGGTGGCATTGCTTATGACAATCGGGGCGTGATCACGGTGCCGGAAACACCCGGCCTTGGAGCAAGCTTCGATTCATCATTTCTTAAGCGGCTCGACAAAATTGTGTCGTAAGTTTTACAAGCCGGGATTGATGCGGCTTGTAAACGCATCAACTTTGGGTTTGATTTCCGTAACCGGCCAACATTAAGAACCAACCGCTGCAGTATTTGACACGGCCAGGCGCAAAACCAAAAAAACGTTTTGCATTACCTTTGAAAATCCTGGAAGTTTTTTACCCAACCAGCCAGGTTGAAATTTTATTGCAGCACAAATAACTAACGAATGAACAAACTTACCGATGCTCAAATTATAGAAATCATCATTGCTATCGGGGGCTCCGTAATACTGGGCTGGCTGATTAAAAAATTTCTATTCCCGGTATTTTACAAGCTGGCACGCAGAACAAAATGGAAAAGCGACGACCTGATCATTGAAAGCATCGGTAAGTGGATCATATTCCTGTTTTTTTTATGCGGTTGCCGTTATGCCCTCCCCGTTTTTGCGGAAGGCCATGATTTTGTAAGCGCACACCAGGAAACCTTTGCCAATGTAATTGCAGCTTTGTTCATCTTCACGTTTGCCAGCATGATCGCCAGGATCGGCGCAGGCCTGCTGGTGATCCGTTCCTCGGTGGATAACAGCGTGGTGCCAACCACTTCCATTTTAGGCAATATCGTAAAAGCGATTGTGTACGTGATCTGCCTCATTCTTATTTTACAAACATTTGGAGTTGCCATTGCTCCGTTGGTGACTGCACTGGGTGTGGGTGGTTTGGCGGTTGCGCTGGCATTGCAGCCTACACTCTCCAATCTTTTTTCGGGTTTACAGATCATCGCATCCGCCAAGGTGAACATCGGCGACCTCGTACAGTTAGAGAATGGAAAAAAAGGATTCATAACCGATATTACCTGGCGCAACACCGTGATCCGCACTGCCGAAAATAACCTGATCATCATGCCCAACAGCAAGATGTCAGACTCGATCATTGAAAATCTTTTTTTGAACGATAAGGAGGTTACATTTAATGTACCCGTTGGTGTTAGTTATAACAGCGACCTGGCAAAAGTGGAACGGGTTGCGATTGAAGTGGCCCGGGATATCCTCCAAAAAACCGAGGGCGGTGTTGCTTCTTTTGATCCCTTTGTCCGTTTCCAGGATTTTGGCGATAGCAGCATCAACCTGAAAATTTTCCTGAGAGCTGTGGAATTTGGCGCCCAGTTCCTCATCATTTCAGAATTCATCAAGGCCCTGCACGATCGCTTCGACAAAGAAGGCATTGATATTCCCTTCCCCATCAGGACAGTATACATGAAAAAAGAAATGGAATAATAAAAAACCGGCGACTGCCTGAAAATCGTAGAACTTGCCGGTGCTTCAACCGCTCGCTGTGCCGGCCTGTAATTCGGGTAGTACCCGTTGAAAATCCCCTGCCCCTTCTCATCTATTTCCCGAAACCTGGAACCCATGATGGGTAAAGGCATTACCTTTGCGCCTTCATGAAGACAAAGACCTTACAAAAAGACAAAGTAAACATCATCACCCTTGGTTGTAGTAAAAACATGGTCGACAGCGAAGTGCTGAGCGGACAATTATTAGCGAACGACATCTATACGGTGCATGAAAACAGTAAAAAAGATCACAACATCGTTATTGTGAACACCTGTGGTTTTATTGAAAAGGCAAAGGAAGAAAGCATCAATACCATTCTGCAGCAGGTGGAATTAAAAAAAAGAGGCAAGCTTGACAAAGTGTATGTAACAGGTTGTTTAAGCGAACGCTATAAAAATAACCTTGAAGAAGAGATTCCGGAAGTAGATGCTTACTTCGGTACCATGGATCTCCCCCTGATCCTTAAACAATTCAATGCAGATTACAAAACCGAGTTAGTCGGCGAACGGTTGCTGAGCACACCGCAGCATTATGCCTATATGAAGATCAGTGAAGGTTGCAACCGTACCTGCGCATTTTGTGCTATCCCGTTGATGCGCGGGCAGCATGTTAGCCGCACGATAGAATCACTGGTGGATGAGGCCAGGCGCCTGGTACAACGTGGGGTAAAGGAAGTGATGCTGATTGCGCAGGAACTTACCTATTATGGATTAGACATCTATAAAAAAAGAGCCTTGCCCCAGTTGTTACATGCGCTGGCAGATGTAAAAGGGCTTGAGTGGATCAGGTTGCATTATGCCTATCCTTCAAAATTTCCACTGGAGATAATTGATGTGATAAAAGAGAGGGATAATATCTGTAATTACCTCGACATGCCACTGCAGCATGCCGCCAACAATATGCTGCGCCTGATGAAACGGCAGATCACACGGGAGGAGATGGAAGACCTCATCGGCGAAATTCGTACACGCATTCCAGGTATCTGCATCCGCACCACACTTATCGCAGGGTTTCCGGGTGAGACAAGAGAAGATGTGGAAGAATTGAAAACCTTCTTACAAAAAATGCGTTTCGACCGGGTGGGCACATTTACCTACAGCCACGAAGAAGGCACCAGCGCCTACGATATGACAGACGATATTCCTGCAGCGGAAAAAGAAGAAAGGGCACAGGAGATCATGGAAGTGCAGCAGGAGATCAGTCTTGAAAAAAACCTCGAAAAAGTCGGAAAAACCTTTAAAGTGATCATCGACAAAAAAGAAGCCGGACGATATTTAGGCCGCACCGAATTCGACAGTGTGGAAGTGGATAATGAAGTGATCATTCATTCGAAAAAGAAATTGGTTGCAGGTGATTTTGTAAATGTGAAGATCACGAAGGCTTATGATTATGACATCGAAGGGGAAGTGGTGGAATGATTTGAACTTTCAGGCAGGGCGATAACATTACCTGGCCTTTACCACCCTGATCGTTTTCACTGAATCTCCCTGGACAAGTTTCACGAGATACACACCGCTGTTGAACTGGTCTCCAAATGTATAAACCTGGCGTGACGTTCCGGTACATGAGTACAACACCCTGCCATCAACGGTGAAAACGGTGATCGACAGCTCAGCTCCATTTCCGCCATTTACAGATAACCTGAAATTACCTGCAGATGGATTGGGATATACCTGTACACCAAAGTCACCCTTGATCATGCTTTCGCCGGCACCTGCCGAGGAAGCCACCCTCCCACCTGCTGCTGCAATTGTAATGGTTTTACTCACTGTGCAACCGTTGGCATCGGTGACCGAGTAACTATGTGTGCCGGCACCCACATTTGTAAAAGTGCCGGTTCCTGTATAAGGTGGAGTGCCGCCGGTAGCCGTTACCGTTACGGTGGTGGTTGGGTTTACAGCTGTAATAACTCCTGCTGCAGTATTCACCTGCAGCGCTGAAGCAGGCTGGCTGGTGGTGACCACCGCAACTGCAGAACCGGCTGCAGCATCCGTAACCGGGAAATACCAGGTGCGTGAAATTTTTGAACTGGTATCCCAGAGTGCAACATGGTTGTTGTTAGAACTGTAAGTAAAGAGAGAAACAATGCCATCTTCAAAATCGCCGGCGGTATACCTGTTGGTGCCGGAGAGCGCATTATCAGCACCTGCTTCAAAAAAAGCAATATTGTCAATATAGGTGGTGCCCGAATTCTGCGCTACTTCTACCAGGAAACTGGCAGCTGCTTCTGTGACTGGCGCTGTAAAAATAAACTCATGGTCTTTCC
>CAYVLT010000245.1:0-6835 GCA_964452405.1 uncultured Ferruginibacter sp. | reverse complement strand
TTGATCCCATCCGCTTCCACCGTATCCCTGATATAAAACCGGTAAAATGCAGGCGCACTGCCGGCCACCGGGCTCAGGAACTGGTTGGTGAGAATGGTGATATTATTATCGTAAATATTGATGTCGGCATACAAGCGGTTCACATAGTTGCTCACCCCATTGTTATCAATAAATTCTCCAAAATTCACTTTCTTTTGACCGGTGATAAATGTTTTATTTTTCTCCGGATTTTTCCGGTAATATCGATCCGACAAGGTTTCTTCCAGGTAAACAGGTACGAGGGTTTTACCACTTAATTTATTTGTGTCCTGGTTTTCGAGCACGAATACAAATTTCTTCAACAACCGGTTCTTCATTATTTTCTCCGGCTTGTTGGTGAGTGACAATTCCATTTTTTCGTACTGCTGGTATTGCACGTAATCGTATGCAGTGATCCTGTTTTGATCTTTATGATCAATCACCTTCCTGATCAGTTCCACGGCCGGGTTGTCCTTATTGCGGTATTTGCCGCGTTTTGTTTTCAGCACCACTTCATCCATTACCGGTTGTGCCATTTGTATATCGAGCACGGTGGTTTTGCCGGGTTCAATTTTGCGGGTTATCTTTTTGTAACCACCATAAGAAAATTCAACCTGTGTGAGTTTATTGTTGGCAGTAACCAGGGTGTAAGTGCCATCCTCTGCACTGCTTACTCCTTTACCGTCTTTAAAATAGACACTTACATAAGCCAGTGGCAAACCAGTAGCGCTGTTGGTAACAGTGCCTTTTACAACGGTTTGGGCGGTTAAAAAATTGGTGGCCGCAGGTAGTAAACATGCCAACATCACCAGCTTTACATATTTCATCATTGTTATTTTGTTCATTAAATCGTTGCGGCAGGCAAATCGTTTATATCAAAAAGTTTCGGTAGTCAAACATCCCAATGGTTTAATGCCAGGGTAAATGGCGCCGGCCGGGAAGGCTTTTTTGGCAGCCGGTTGGGTCTCAGTGGCACGAACTTTTGTTGATTGATCGAGGCAGGCCGAAGGCAGGGTGCGTGAGAACAACTTCATGGTGCCACCGGCATAAGCTGCCAATAAGAGCAGGGATGCGTATAAAATCGTCTTTTTCATAACGTAGTTCAGTTTTTTAACAGCGTTAAGTACCTAATCAAAAAAAAATTACTTCTTTTACATAGATGGACGGTCCAGCAACAGTTGTCTTACAAACAACATTTTCTGTTCACCTTCTTTATAACAGTATTTAATAATTTAACATCGTTAAATACCAGGTCAAAAAAAATCAAATACCCATCGATCCTATGATGCTGTTAAGCGTTTCTTTCAGTACCTGCCGGTTCATTTCTTCCGAAGCAGCATGGCGGGTTAAATTAATGGATATGAGCCCGTGAACCACCGACCAAAGTGTATAGAATTTAGTATCCACGTATTTCAAATTGCCTCGCCTGCTTTCCGGGAGCACTTCCACAATCTTTTCCTTAAGCAGGTTGGCAGGCGCTTTCAGCACTTCACAAACATTGTCGAAAGAACAACAATTCACCTCCACCCCATACATTACCTTATATAACTCTTTGTTTTCAAAAGCGAAATTCCAATAGGCAAGCCACATAGCTTCGAGCTGCCCTGCTGCGGTGGTGGAAAAACCAATGGCTTCCCTCATTTTTTCTGCCAGCTTAAGATAGCCCATGCGGGTCAGCTCCTGCAAAATGGCGTCTTTATTATTAAAGTACCCGTAAATGATGGGGGCAGTATATTCAATCTTATCGGCTATTTTACGCATGCTGAGTGCCGACCACCCTTCCTCCTTCACAATATCCAGGGAAGCTGAAAGAATGTTACACCGGGTGTCATCCTTTAATCGTTGTATGCGATCTTTACTTGCCATTTATTCAAAACGTAAAATAATTTAACACTGTTAAGCAAAGATAACCCGGTCTACCTGAAATGGCCAAATATTTTTTTTGCAAATTTTTGTTAAAGCCGATCCTCCGGGCTACAAGGAACAAACTTTATAAGCACCTTGTCCCCCGGTGGCAATTGCCATCATCCCTAAAAAACACTTATGCAGGCACACCATAAAGCAAACGGCGGATTTCAAAATCTTTCTTACACGCCCCAACTGGCCCCGGGGTATAGTATGCCGAAAATAATGTTGCAGTTTCTAAAAAAACCGGCCAGCGTGTCGCCACCCCTACCAATTCCCACTGTTTCAACCAACCTGCGTAACTATTATAGTGACCAGTTATCGGTAACCTGGTTCGGGCATTCTTCTTACCTGGTACATTACCGGGGCTTTAACATCCTGGTGGACCCAGTGTTCAGTGGTTATGCTTCGCCTTTTAGTTTTTCGATAAAGGCATTTAAGGGAGCTGACCGGTACAAGCCGGCAGACATGCCCGTGATTGACCTGTTACTTATCACCCACAACCATTACGACCACCTGGATAGTTCCACCATCAAAGCTCTTGACGGCAAAATAAAAAAAGTGGTCACCACGCTGGGTGTGGGTAAACAGATCCGCCACCTGCTGAGCAGGCAACAGGAGATCATTGAAATGGATTGGTGGCAACAACAGCAACTGGGCGAAAATATTTTTCTTACCGCAACGCCTTCGAGGCATTTTTCAGGAAGAGGGTTGAAACGGAATGGAACGCTGTGGGCTTCCTTTGCTTTGCAGGTAAACCATCAGTCGGTTTTTATCGGCAGCGATTCGGGATATGACAGTCATTTTAAAATGATCGGGGACCGGTTGGGCCCATTTGATCTTGCCATGCTCGAATGTGGACAGTATAATGAAGCCTGGCCTTATATCCACTCAATGCCTGAATCGTTGGTGCAGGAAGCAAACGAGCTCCGTGCCGCCATGGTGTTTCCCGTGCACTGGGCAAAGTTTTCGCTGGCCCTGCATCCCTGGGATGAACCGATCAACAGGTTCACGGCGGCGGCGGAAAAGTCCGGGTTGACTTATACGACACCAATGATTGGTGAACCGCTTGTACTGGGTGAGGAATTGCCTAAAAAAAGATGGTGGAACATTGACTGAGCCTGCATTTCGCCATTTTTTAGTCTTGAAAAAAAAGCCGGTATCCTGCACCCGTAAAGAGATTCATCCTACTATTGTAATAAAATTATGTGCCCCCGGAATACCCCCGGAAATTGTTTGGCAATCATTGAAAAATCATCGTGTAATTCAGACACAATAAGGGTTTCACACTTCCACCCGGGCCTTAAGCATCATTAAATCGCTGAAAACTTGGTATTTTAAACACAAACGCTCATCATACATTTGTTCTTGTAAGATGAGCGCAGGTGATTATGAGGCAAATAAAGTGGCAACCAATCGATAAAGCAGGCAAATATAGTATCGGATTGGATAAAAAAATACAAGACTGAAAAAAAAGTATTAAGAATTTTCATATGGCAAGCAATCGTTAAAGACCTCCAGTTTCTACTGGAGGTCTTACTTTTAAGGCCTTTTGCAGTTCTTTTCGATCAAATTTTATTATCGTTCCTTCGTTCTGAACTCTGATCCTTCTTTCCATTGCGGCATTTTTTCTTCGAAAGCAAGCCGTTTACCCACCAGGAAAAATAATTTCAAATCTTTGATGGCGCCTTCCATCGTCCAGGTTTTTGCGTCATATTCATCTGATGGACGGTGATAGTTGTCCTTTGTATATTCATCAGCGATTGCTTTTCCGGCATCAATGCCTTTGCCCTCCACATCCACGCCTATCTTGGTATCGAGTGCCGGCACACCGGCTTTGGCAAAATTGAAATGATCTGACCGGTAATAAGATCCCGCTTCCGGGTGCGAATCAAAAGAAATATACCCTCCGCCTTTTTTCACTTCATCCGCCAGGTAATCTTCCAGTTCAGACTGGCCCTTGCCTACAATAGTGATATCGCGGGTTTTGGCAAAACGATTCATTACATCCATATTGATGTCGGCCACGGTTTTATCAAGTGGGTATAGCGGGTGTTGCGTATAATAGGCCGAACCCAGCAATCCTTGTTCTTCGGCGGTAACCGATAAAAAGATCACCGTGCGCCCGGGTGTAACTTTCATGCTTTTAAATGCCCTTGCCAGTTCGAGCAACCCGGCCGTTCCTGTTGCATTGTCGGCCGCGCCATTGTAAATAGAGTCACCACTGGCATCGGGTGTACCAATACCCAGGTGATCCCAATGGGCAGTGTAAATGATTACTTCATCAGGGCGTTTGGAGCCGGTGATCTTTCCCACCAGGTTATATGATTTGTTGTAAGTTGCCTGCACCTTCATGCCGGTTGATACCTTGATGTTGAGTGCAACACCTTTAAAGCCGCGTTGGTTCGCTTTCATCAATAATGTGGAATCATAACCGGCAGCTTTGAATAGTCGGTTCGCCACTGGCTCTGTTATCCAGCCGATGGCATCACAATTTTTCACGCTGGTATTGCGGGTATCCAACTGCAACCTTGATGTGTTGAAATTATTTTGTGGCACCCTGAACGGGTAACTGGCTGCAGCCGTATTATGAACAATGAGACAGCCCTTTGCTCCCTGCCTTGCCGCCTCTTCATATTTATACGTCCACCTTCCGTAGTACGTCATCTCTTTTCCTTTGAACAGGGTGCTGTCGCCTGCCCAATAACCAGGATCATTCACCATTACGATCACCACCTTTCCTTTTACGTCCAAACCCGCATAGTCGTTCCAGTTATTCTCCGGTGAAACCACTCCGTAACCGGCGAAAACCAGCTCGGATTTATCAAGGTTGATAACGCTGTCGGTTTTATCCGTCCATATAACATAATCATCCGGCGCATGCAAAGTAAATTTTTCCTGTGGCGCCTGTACATCCATCGTTGGGGCCGCGGTAGCCTGTATATTCACCAGTGGCACTTCCTGCAGGTAACTGTCGCCATTACCGGGTTCCAACCCAATCGCTTTAAATTGTTCCTGCAGGTAAGCTACGGTTTTTGTTTCCCCGGGTGTAAATGGCTTCCTGCCCAAAAATGAATCGGAGGCAAGCACAGCAATGTGTTGGCGCATACTGTCTGCACTAAAAGCAGCGAGCCCGTCTGCTTCAGCAGGAATGCCCGATTGGCTGCAGGAAAAAAAACAAGCCAGGCTGCCTGTTAAAAGCAGGAAATTTACAAACCGCATCATATAATAAGTTTTAGTGAATAAATTAATTCGCATTTAAAAATAAGGAATAAAAAACAGAGCCCCGCGAGCCAAAACGCAGTAGGCGCCTGTAAGCAACAGCAGCGTATTTTTTACTATCCGGTCGAAACCTGGATCCATTGGTGTATGTGAGCCGTTCATTCATCGATAAATGCGGCATCTAACAGGAAGGCATACACTATTTTTTTGTACACCGGGAAAGGTCATACCGGCAGCCTGGAGAAAAAAAACAACACCGTATTTATACCCTGCAGGTCGTGTTACTACCTGCGGGCGATACGTGATTTTACTGTTAAATAATCTGGATGGTATTGTATAGTTTTACAAGGCACATGCACCATTAGCATAGTAGCTTTTACCCGGTAAAATTAAACCTTGCATGATCGGTACTTTAAAGATCCTGATGCTGGAAGACAGCGCCACCGATGCGGAACTGATACAAAAGTTTCTTCGAAGGGAAATGCCCGGGTGTGTATTTGAACAGGTGATGACGGCTAAAGATTTTTTGGAATCGCTGCATTCTTTCAAGCCGGATATCGTTTTGTCTGACAATACCATGCCGCAGTTCAATGCAACAGAGGCGCTTACACTTTTCAAGCAACAGCAATTACCGATTCCTTTCATTCTTGTTACCGGAACCGTATCAGAAGAGTTTGCCGTAGACATCATTAAAGCAGGCGCTGATGATTACCTGCTGAAAGACAGGCTTACACGTTTACCCGCAGCCATTGAGGCCGCTATTCAAAAGAAAAATATTGAGGCCGCCGGGAAGCAGGCAGCGGAAACCATCCGTTTCAAGGCCGACTTATTGAAGTCGGTTGGGCAGGCTGTAATTGCCACCACGCTGGATGGCACAGTGCTTTTCTGGAACCAGGCGGCGGAAAAAATATATGGCTGGACTGTACAGGAAGCGATGGGTGCCAATATCATGGACCTCACCCCCAGCCTGCAAAGTATCGACGAAGCGAAAGCGATCATGCAGGAACTTGAAAAAGGAAATACCTGGAGCGGCGAATTTTTAGTGAAACATAGGGATGGCCATACTTTCCCGGTATATGTAACCGACTCACCCCTGTTGGATGCCGAAGGAAATATTTCCGGAGTGATCGGCGTTTCGTATGACATTACCGGTCAGAAACAGGCAGAGAACAGCCTTCGCGATATGGAAAAACAAATGGCTGAGCAACGCATCCGGGAGCAGAAAAAAATATCGAGGGCCATCATCAAAGGACAGGAAGAAGAAAAAAATCATATTGGAAAAGAACTGCATGATAATATCAACCAGATATTGGTAGGCGCCAAAATGTTTCTTTCGATGGCAGCAAAAAAAAATGCCGAAATAAAAGACCTCCTGCAATATCCCATCGAACTGATCAACAGCTCCATCGAAGAGATCCGCAGCCTTACTTACAAACAGGTAACTGCACTCAGGAACATAGAACTCGACGGCCTGCTGCAAAGAATGGCGGAAAGTGTAAAGATGAGTGCTGCGCTGGAAGTAACAGTAGCCTATAGCGCCAATGATCCTATCCTATCCGACGAATTGAAACTGAACCTGTACCGGATTGTGCAGGAACAGGTAAATAATATCTTAAAACACGCAGCAGCTAAAACAATAAGCATCACCGTTCAACGACAGGAACATTACATCACCCTGCAGATAGACGAC
>CAYVLT010000244.1:0-6870 GCA_964452405.1 uncultured Ferruginibacter sp. | reverse complement strand
CTGCAAAGCCCAGCTTTAGTTCTTAATATTTAACTTTATCAAAAAGCCAGGCAGCGGTTCCGGGCGGACGAATATAAAATTCCCCACCATCGGCAATACCTGCCCGTTGGCTGCTATTTCAAACTCTCAACAAATAAAAAAGTTAGACACAAAAGCTACTCTTACTGACAATGAAATTTAAAGTTACTGACTGGATTGAACATGGAAATATAGCCCCATTGAACTGGGGCGACGACTTTAGAGAAATACAAAAATTATTTCCATCATCAAAAAGTGAAATTGAAAATTTGAGACAGCGCAATTATCCATTTATTATTCTTGATTTTGTAGAATTCTACTTTTCAGATGATACAAATTATAATGGATTAACAGAAATAATAATTAAAGCCGTATCTCTTGACAAAACTATCAAGACAAAATTTATAAATCCAGGCTGGCTCACGAACGACATGACACGTTTGGACGTTTCGGTTCAATTGACTCAATTAGGAATCGACTGGAAGATAGAATTTGGGCCTCATTTTGGCACACCTAATATTCGGACAAAGTCAAATATTTTATTTGCATTTGATTCGGATGAGGATAAAGCCGACAAAGCTGAATTAATGAAAATTTATCTCTCGCAACAGGACAGCAGCCAACATGGGAATTACTTCAAGTCCACCTGCACGAAAGATCAATGAGCAGTTATAAAAATCCAAACCTCCGTCCGGGTAGAAAAAACAAAAGCCTTCAAAAAGTAGTTATGCATAACTGTTTTATCAAAATTCAGCATCGGTACCAGGCAGATGGAATGCTGACTCCAAACCTCAGCACACCCCTCGGACATTAAAACCTACCTCCATTCCAATGCGTACAACCGATATCAAACTATACCATGATCTAACCATTTACAGTTTGTCTCACCAAGGCAAGAATTTTATTCACCAATATGTGGTCGACAGTTTTACTGCCCAGAATGCAACTGTAAACACTTCCGCCATCGCAGTTTTTTATGCGCTTGCAGGGCTTTATTTACATGTTGAAAAAGGATTTAACGGGAAGCAAGTGCAGGAAGCGCATTTGAAATTCAGTAAACAAACAAAAAATTATCCCACTATTAACCTGCCTGCTTTTAGAGGCGAATTAAACATCCGCAATATTGCAGTATCAGAGCCTGGGATTGAAAGAGATCAGGCAATCGAAAACTGGGCGAAGTGTGTCTGGGACTGCTACCAGAACGAGCGGGAAAAAATAATAACGCTTACAGAAAAACTGCTGTAAAAAAATACATAGCGCTAAAACTACTCAAACCCGGAAAGCCTGGGGGCCGATTTCACCCGAATTCCCAACAAGTCAGTCCTTATCTTATCTGTTGCTATCATCTTTACAGAGCCTTTGAATAGGGCCAATCGCGTCCACCCAACTCAGTACGATCAATCTTCATCCTCTTAACAGCCTGAAAATTCGCCTGCTGTTGCCTCGTATTTTTTGAGTAAGCTTCATTCCGACATACAATCGAACGGCTTGATCTTTCGCAACCATCTACGTCCACAACTTATCCTGAAAGACCTCCCCTTCTTTTCCCGCCTGCACGCTGAATCCGCCGATTCAATCCAGCCTTTCGTCGATATTTTTTTACTGTCAGCAGGTTTATTTATTATTTAGTAAAATCTGGATGCAAGGCACCTATTTCACTAAAGAGAAAAATCTATATGAAACGTAAAGAATTTTTAAAAGCCTCTTCCCTGTCAGTTACTGGCCTGGGGATCGGACTTACAACATTGGCAAAGAACAAAACAGTAGCTCCAATGGATGACTATCCTGTTGCAACTGATAATCCCGCGGATATTTGCACGCTGGTACCTTCTGAAACTGCGGGTCCGTTTCCCTCCACGCCTGCAGGAGATTCGATGTATTGGCGGACTGATATCACCGATGGAATGGCGGGCATCCCTTACACGTTTACCATCAAACTATTTGGCACAAACAACTGCGGCGTTTTACCAGGTTACCGGGTAGACGTTTGGCATTGTAATGCACACGGCTACTACTCTCACTATGCAGCAGGGGGAACCAACAGCGGGCACAGCGGCGCTAACTCACCTGGCTTTACCAATGCGTCGCTGATATACGGACGCGGCATCGGCATTACCGATTCAAATGGTGAAGTAACCTTCACATCGATTTTCCCGGGTTGGTACCCAGGACGTACCATGCACATTCATTTTGCCATATACAGTGGCGGAACATCGGGCAGTTCGAGTGGCTGGATGCAATTGGCTGTATCGCAGTTCACACTCCCTATTGCGGCTAAAAATGCAGTGTACACAAGCAATGCTCCCTACAGCACTTACGGTGCAGACCCTCAAGACCCCAACTCTGACAATGTTTTCAGCTCGCCATCCGGAGTTTGGGCTACCCTGCAAACAGCAACCTTAACCGGAAGCGGTGCAGGCCCCTATTCTTCTTATTATGAATGTGCAGTTGCTGCAACGGGGGTTCTTCCCTTAAAGCTGATCGGATTTGACGGCTCTGCGTACGGACAAAGCTGCCTGCTCAGGTGGAAAACAGAAAATGAAATCAACTTCAGCCACTTTGAATTGGAATATAGTCCTGATGCCGACGACTTTGAGTTCCTTGCCCGGATTGAGGCAACCAGCAACAGTTCAGGCGGCGGTGATTATGTATACACTGATCGGGATCGCCTGCTGCTCGGCAATGCCTTTTACCGGTTGAAAATGGTTAACAAAGATGGCGAAGCAACTTATTCGGCAGTTGTTCCAATTCACAACAATAACCGGCTGGCAATAAAAATCGGCACTAACCCGGTAACCGACAATCTCGTGCTTTATCACCCGGCCAGCACGGGTACAGAGCAGGTGTTAGTGACTGACCTGTCAGGAAAGGCAATCGGCATTACCAAGCTGCAATCCAACAGTCGCTACTCCACGATCAATGTAAATATTTGTCCGAATGGTACCTACTTCCTTATCTATTCAGACGGAAAATATTCACAAACCTTGAAATTTGTAATAGCTAAATAAATATCCTCTGATTTTTTTACCATCAAAGCAGGCCAGTAGCCTGCTTTTTATTTATATAAAATCTAACCCACAGCACTATGATTACACCTCCGATTAATATAACAACTGCAAAATTTTTCTTTGGTCCTGTCGGTTGATCTGCAGACTTATCATTCGGTTGCAAAAAGCTACCTTTACCAGTAGCGTGGCTGGCACATTACCGGGGAATTGAAATTACAGGCAGCCGATCCCCACCAACAAACAGCGCCACTGCAAAGGAACAAACAAGGCATGTGTTACTACGTTGAATACATCGAAAAACTGGAATCCTATTTTTACAACCAATATGGAGAAGTGATTGACTGGCACGCTATGGATGTTTCCTTTCTCGACAACCTGCCCGATTTTTATTTTATCGGAGGATTTGAACATCCGAAAATGCCCCTGGTATACCATAACGGAATTGAGATGATGGAATGGGGATTGATCCCCTATTGGGTGAAGGATGCAGCCCAGGCTGCAGATATCCGTCTTAAAACCTTGAATGCAGTGAGTGAAACTGCCTGGGAAAAACCTTCTTTCAGGGAAAGTATTAAAAAAAGGCGGGGCCTTTTAACGGTTACTGCTTTTTTCGAATGGCGACAGCATCAAGGCAAAAAATATCCATACCGGATTGCTGTCCGTCACAAAAAACTCTTTTCATTGGGCTGTATTTTTGATCAATGGGTTGACAAAACCACCGGCGAAATAAAAAAAACTTTCAGCATCCTTACAACCCAGGCCAATGAATTAATGGCCGAGATACACAATTCAAAAAAGAGAATGCCTTTGATCATTGCCGAACCAGATTTCAAAGCATGGCTCAATCCTGCCACCCCAAGGGAAGAAGTGACAGCCCTCATGAAACCATGCAATACAAATGAACTGACAGCTTACAGCATTGCTCAATTTGCCAACAACAGCCGCAATTACAGGAACGTTCCGGAAATCAGTGAACCGGTGGTTTATCCTGAATTGGAGAACCCTGCAATTTAAAAAAGCCGGTTAGCCGCCATTCAAGAAAATGCTACGATCACCTTCTGGACAAGAACTGAAGAAACCAAATAATAAAAACCCAGGCTGCCTTTTAAAGGCGCTACTCTTCTAAACACGATGATTCATTCAATTAGCAGGCAACGGTGCATAAAGCAATTTCCATCATTACCCCTGCGAAACTATGATGTTGAAAATGACAGGGAAGTCATTCAGTACCCGGGTATCCATAACACTTATGTATTTACGCTGGCTTCCAAATCATTCAGAGGACATGCCAAACAGATGGGAATCGAGCTTTTCCTGCTTTCGAAGA
This sequence comes from uncultured Ferruginibacter sp., assembly GCA_964452405.1. Lineage (GTDB taxonomy): Bacteria > Bacteroidota > Bacteroidia > Chitinophagales > Chitinophagaceae > Ferruginibacter. The sequence continues at coordinate 2,517 of CAYVLT010000244.1, read as the reverse complement.
AACTGGAGACAGGCTCCTTCATCTTTTTAGGTGACACCAACATTCCCTGGTTGTACCAGCAAAATAATTATCCTCCCGCAAAAAAAGCGTATGAATACTTTTCAGCTCAGCACCTGGACAGACGCTTCTGCGGCGGACTCCAGGTTGAATGCTATGACCTGCCGCTGTTTATCAAATACCTGTCCTGGTTAACCCGCTGCAATGCTTCCCTGCCCTGTATTTATTTTACTGATCCGGGACAACAGATCATCGGCAATATTTGTAAATATGGAAACCTGCATCTCGACAGCCTGAATCCACAGGCTGATGACCTGGTGTTGCAAAACATAGCTTCAGGCGGATTGATCCTTCAGCCCCAAAACTGCTTTAACCAGTTCGGCAACACCAGCACCCTACAGGGAAGGATTTTAAAAATATAGCTGTAAGCCTGTATTTCTGAGAAGGGGCACCGTAAAGCATACCTAAATTCGCCGGATACAATACATGACAGATAATGCAGATCAAAGACGGGATCGAAAAAAAAGAACCGGTCTTTACCACCTTTTTTTAAAATAACTTAGAGGAATAATGACTTTTTATGAAACAACTCACCTGTATTTTTTTGTATTTTATGATGCTGGCACAACCCCTGCACAGTCAGAATGTTGGCATCGGCACCGTTAGTCCAACTGACAAACTGCACATTAATGGCGTTGCAGGCAGCAACCCGTTGCTGGTTCAGATCAATTCAGTAAACAAACTCCGGGTGAATTCAAATGGCGGTACAAGTATCGGATCTGCAGTAACACCACCTGCAAACGGCCTTTATGTAGGAGGCAGTATGAATCCTGCGGGAGGTATTCGCAGCACAACCAACCCCATCAGTATCCAAAGCAGCAATGACAGCGTGGAAATCATGGCCGGAAATAACAGGATTGTGATCAGTGCCAATGGAGGCATCAGGATCATTACTTCCAATGGCAGCAACGGCATCACGATCGACGCTGGTACAGGCGACCTCAATCTGAAAGGGAACAATGTAAACATAACAGCAACGAATAACTGCACAACGAAGGCAAACAAATTATTTACCACCAGTACCGACAGTACTTATTTCAGTACAATCAATGGTGATATCGCCCTGTACTCAGCAAGAAACACAGACATCACTTCAGCACTCAATTTATCAGTAACCTCCGGCGCCAACGCTGTTATTAACACAGGCGCCGCCATGGCAGTCACCACCGGCGCCAACCTTAACTTCACCACCGGCGGCGCCACCGACATCAACTCTTCAGGATCATTGGCCATTTCAACCAGCAATACCATGAACCTGAGTGTGAATAACAGCTATACCTTACAAACCGGTGGCGCCATAAACATAAACCCGGGAACCACTTACGACCTGAACGGCATTGGCAATGTAACGATCAGGTCGTTTAGTACGAGCCGCCTGAATGGCGCCCTTGTACTATTGAACAATGGCACAAAACCAGCCGCCCGGGTTTCTGACCCAACGCAAACACTGTATACTAATGGAGTGGGTACAATCACAGCCGGCAGTGCCACAGTATTGATCGGCAACTAGCAGCTATAAAACAACCTTACCTTTATCTGAACGCTTAACCTGCACATTTGAAAAAGACTTTAAACCTTTGCCTGCTTTTTGCTTTCCTGTTGACCTATTTGGAATGGGGAAGCAACCAACATGTTTTTATTTTTGAAGCGGAGCTTGAAATTTTATCCAGGGCTTTCAGCAATGCCAGTTCTGTCGTTCACCCGTTCACGTTAATACCGTTTGCCGGTCAACTGGTTTTATTGTTCACCCTTTTTCAGAAAATTCCTTCAAAAAAACTCACCTACCTGGGTATGGCATGCCTGGCTTCCCTCGTGGTATTTATATTGCTGGTGGGTATATTATCGCTCAACCTGAAGATCATCGCCTCCACCCTACCATTTTTACTGGTCTCCTGTTTCATCATCATAGTAAACCGCAAAAAAGCTGGTTGAAAACTGAAATTTTCAGCATCGAAAAATAAATCATGGCAATAAACTGCCGTACAAAGCATGCAAAATTTTCCTGCAGGGGAAATGATAAAAGCATTTAACCGTATATTGCCGTTTAAACCACCGGCATGAGAAAAGTCACATTTAAATTAATCGCCCTTTGTATAACGCCACTGCTTACCCTAAAATGCCTGGCGCAATCTGTAAGCCTAAACAATAGTGGAGCGGCAGCCGACAGTTCGGCCATGCTGGACGTAAGCAGCACCACCAAAGGACTACTGATACCCAGGATGACTGCTGTACAACGAACCAATATCGCCACACCTGCCACCGGCCTGCTTGTATACCAAACGGATGCTGATAAAGGATTTTATTATTTTGACGGAAACAATTGGTTCCTGCTGGTTACTTCAGCTGTAAACACCGACCGGCAAAATACGCTTATCTATACAGTGAAAGGATTTTAAAAGCTTTATCATCCGCCAATCCATCGTTAACAACACCACCAAAAATAATTTACCATTAAGATGA
>CAYVLT010000243.1:0-6875 GCA_964452405.1 uncultured Ferruginibacter sp. | reverse complement strand
GATACCATTACCACGGTGGCGAACCCCTGCACGGACTATATTCATGGTTTTGAAGACGTGAAGCCGATGGTATTTGCCGGTATCTTCCCGGTGGAGACCGATGCGTTTGAAGAATTACGGGATTGCATGGACAAACTGCAGTTGAATGATGCGTCGCTCACTTTTGAGCTGGAAACTTCGCAGGCGCTTGGTTTCGGGTTCCGTTGCGGATTTTTGGGCATGCTGCACATGGAGATCATACAGGAGCGGCTGGAGCGGGAGTTTAACCAAACGGTGATCACCACTGTACCCAACGTGAGCTTTACGGCAGTTACCAACAAGGGAGAAACCGTGATCATCAATAATCCCACTGAAATGCCTGATCCTACCAGGATTGATCATATTGATGAGCCGTTCATTAAAGCGCAGATCATTACCAAACCCGATTATATCGGAAATATTATGACGCTTTGTATTGGCAAGCGGGGCATACTCACGCACCAGAGTTACCTTACGCCCACCAGGGTGGAGTTGAGTTTTGAAATGCCGTTGACAGAAATCGTGTTTGATTTTTATGATAAGCTTAAGAGCATGACAAGGGGCTATGCATCCTTCGATTATCACCCGATCGGTTACCGGGAAAGCGATATCGTGAAGATGGATATATTGCTCAACAGCGACCGGGTGGATGCATTGAGCGCCTTGATTCACCGCAGCCGTGCCCACGAATTTGGAAGGAAGTTGTGTGAAAAGTTGAAGGACCTTTTGCCCAAACAACAGTTCCAGATTGCGATACAGGCTGCCATTGGCGCCAAGATAGTAGCGAGGGAGAATATCAGCGCCATGCGGAAAGATGTAACGGCCAAATGTTATGGAGGTGATATCAGCCGTAAACGTAAACTGCTCGAAAAACAAAAAGAAGGTAAAAAGCGAATGAAGCAGATCGGTAATGTAGAAGTGCCGCAGGAAGCGTTCCTTGCAGTGCTTAAACTGAATGATTAAGACTTTAGATTGATGATACCAGGCGCCGAGGACGGCGCCTTTTTTTATAAGTTGATAAAGGGTTGATCGTCGCAGGAAAGTGAATCAGGCGGAATCGCATCTTTTGTAGCGGAGCTATCGGGCTGAGGCAGGATCATACCCTTAACGACAGGCCCGCCTTGTTGGGTGGTATCCGCTATATTTATTACGTCTGTTGTATCCATTGGATCCGCTCCTGATTGCGGCAGATCTGTTTCGGGTACGAAAGATGAATCAACCAATATCGAAAATCCTTGTGTAACAGTACATATTTCTTTTTTAACCTCGATAGAATCTAACAGGAGCGTGAAACCTCCTACATATCCACGGTTATTTGGGGCCATTGTTTTTTTGTGACTATTATCTTTCAATGTTTTCACCGGCTCGCCTTTAATACGCGTTTCGCAGGAAAAAAGCAGGGTGCTGAATGCCAGCAGGCAGGCTGCTAAAAATTTCTTCCAACGGCTGATGCGCCGGTTAAAAATATTCACTGGCAGGTAAATGGTGATTGCCGTTAACTGGTCCTGCCGGAAGCGGCCACAGGTGGCCTGGTGCGAATTATTCAAAAAATAATGTTGCACGGCATCATCCGTCATGCTGGTGAAATCAACCACGGTTTTGGAGCAAACCTGGCAAAAGCGGCCTTGTTCCCGGGGGCTCATGGCCTCCCAGTTTTCGTGGCAGGGTTTGGGGATGGAGATCTTATACATATTGGTGTTTTGCTAAATGGGGTGAAAGAAAGATGAATGTAAAATGATTATTCCATAAAGTCGCCCTGCTATTGCAGTTGCAGCAAACTCTTAACTTTTATTTACCAGGACAGGGTTACCTGCACCGGTTTTATTTTACCGCTTACTGTTACAGATGTTGATTATATTTAAGTTTTAAAGCTTTGCCATGGATCCCAATGTTTTGCTTATCGATAAGTTTTACCTGGCCTTTCAGAACCTGGATCATGAACTCATGAACAGTTGTTACAGCGATGACATTGTTTTTTACGATCCGGCTTTTGAACTGTTGCGGGGTGATGAAGTACGCTATATGTGGGAGATGCTTTGTACGAACGCCAAAAATTTTTCGCTGGTGTACGACAGCATTACAGCACTGGATCACGAATATTATACCTGCAACTGGGTAGCCACTTATACTTTTTCAAAAACGGGCAGGCGGGTGGTGAACCACATCAAAGCGCATATGCGGATGGAGAATGGGAAAATTGTTGAACACAGCGACGGATTCAGCCTGCACAAATGGAGCGCCCAGGCGTTGGGATTTTCCGGCAAACTATTGGGATGGAATTCATTTTTTCAGCGGAAAATAAAGAACCAGGCAAAAAAAAGCCTGCTGAAATTTATTGAGGCGAAGCAGGCGGGTAAATGATTAGCATGGACTGCCGCTTTTTACCCGGCTTGTCTTTATCAAAGCGGTCGCAGCTTCTTACCAGTTAAACAAAAAATCTGCTTCCTTTTTTTTATCAAAACGTATTTCCAGCGCTGTTTTTTTCTCCCCCGTGAGTGTTATCGTTGCTGTTACGGACCGGAGGTTTTGCAATTGCTGTAATAAGGGTTGCGGCAGGTAATGTTGCAACCAGCCGGGTACTTTTGTAAATAAAACCCGTGCAAAGAAAATTCCCGTGAAACCAACGCCGGCACCCACGGTTCGGTAACCGGGAGTGGAAATCATTATTGTGCCATTGGCTGGGTTACTGCAATACGATTTTGCAAAGGGCACCGGCGTGAACAATTCGCCCTCTGCGGTTGGGGTAAGTTTGCCGGCAGCTTTCCAGTACCTGAACACACTGTCAGTACCGGTGCCGGTTACACTAAAAATAAATGCCGGTTCGTTAATCGTATTGAGCACCACTTTTTCAACCGGGTTAAAATCATCATCATAAGTATAGCTGATCGCAGAATCAACATGTGCATGGATACCTTCCACTTCCAGTTGATATTGCTGGTTGGAAGATAACAACAGCGAGTCGATGTTGAAATTGACGGCCCGTGATATTTCGGCCCTCGTGCTGCCAGGAAAGAGCTTGTTGAAATTGCCCGGTTGTGTAAATGCCAGGGAACACATTGAACTGTCATTGATAACAAAGCCGGCTTCGGGCCATTGCACACCGTTTGGGAACGACAAAAGCGTGTGTATCGTAAACGCTTTTTTGTCGAAACTTGCAGTAACCAGGTTTCCGGCGAGCCATGTTGTTTCACGTATTTGTGCAGACAGGTGGGTGGCAGTGGCCACATTTTTTTTCAAGACTGCTTCCTGGATAAAATTCTTTTTTTCAAACAGGCTCGTGGCTACGGAGCGTAGCAACAGGCTTTCGCCAGCCGGCAAAGTACTCACCAGCAGTTGATCTTTGTAGCGCACACAACTCATGCCGGGGCCGGGTAACCAATAAGTTCCTTCGCCATTTTTTTCGGCCTTCATTTGGGCCAACCCATTATCAAGATTAGTATTGTTGCTGATGCCAAACACCGTATACCAGGCATTGGACGACTGGCCGGCTACATGGAAGATAAAAATGTAATCCGGGATTGTGACCAGCTCGTCCCAACGAAGCTCATCTTTAGAACGGGTGGGGAACAGGCTGCCTTTTTTCCAAAGGGCTGGCGTGCTGATAAACTCCCAGAGGATGGTGTTGCGGATGCGTTTAACATCCAGCGCCACCACGCAATCGGCATTTGCCGGGACGGTATCATTGCTCCAGGTTTTGTAAAACAGTTTTACATATCCCGCAAGCAACAATACCGGTAACAACAATAAGATCCAGCGCCGTTTCGTCATCAATCAATCTTTTTCTCTCTTTCCATTTTATCTTTTTCCATCATGTCGTTGATGGTGTCGATCGCATTGAAGAAAAATTCGAGACTGTTATCATGATTGCCTGTGATATTCATGATCGTGGTGCCATGTATCATACCATCTTTAAGTCCGCCTTCGGAAGTGATCACGCCTACATTTTCCTCCAGGTACTGGCCGATGTTTTTACTCAGGTCGGTGCTTAGTTGCGGGTTGATCTGTTGTATTAATTTTTTGGAATCGATCTTCATATACACATTGTGATCCAATACGCCTTTTTTTGTATCGCTATCCAGTTTGTAGCCCTTACCACTCAAAGCGAGGTCGATCACTTCTTTAGACGTGGTGATGATACCAATGCCATCTTTCACCATAAAGTAAAGGCTGCTGATGGGATATTTATCTGCGTCAAAGGCAAGTTCGTAGTAGCCGCCTTTATCCTTGTAATCAAATCCTCCTTTTTCTGCATAACGCACCGGTAGCCTGGCCACCTTCTGCAAAAAAGCTTCTCTTTTTGTTTCAATGGCAAATGTGAAGTTGGGTGATAGTTCCTCTTTTGTTTTAGTGACCTCTGATCCATTGAAGTTTTCATCATACACATATTCTTTGTAGGTAACGGTTTTTGTTTTCATGTCGTGCAAAACCATCACCATATTACCCGGCATGAGTTCGGCGATTGCTTTTTCATCAATGATGATCTCGAGCAGGTCCATGTACACATCCACTAAATCAGCATAGTCACTTGTGTATTCATTGCTGTTCATGTACTGCCTGAACAGGGTGTAATAATAATTGGCCAGTTCTTCTGTATTCATGGAAACCGACATGCAGGCAATGTTTTCAGGATTGATGAAACCAGCCAGTGCATTGTTCTGTTTGTTGTTGTACATGCCGGTACCCAGCGCAGCCGTTGCGGGGTCGGGCGAATACATATTTTGTTCCACCCTCATTTTATCTTTCTCAAAATAAATATTCATGCCGTTGCGGAAGCCTTTGTTCTCATTGTTCTTAAAATCCCGTGGCTCCATTTTGGTATGGGTGATGCGACTCCAGCCCCTGAAGAGGTTCTTCCAGTAAAGGTTCATCAGGTTATCGTAGTTGATCCATACATTGATATGGGCGGCCGGATCAACCACTTTATTGTAACTGGGTTCCGTGGTAATGGAATTTACAGTGCCGTTAAATACAAGGTTGATTATACTGTCTGCAGTTGCTTCCTGTTTGGCCCTGGCGTACTTGTCCTGCGCATCATACCAGGCTTCCCTTTTTGCATTTTCAATGCTGTCTTCGTTTAGTATTTTGTAGTCTTCCATACTGTAGCCATTGTCAGGAACTACTTCTTCATCGATGATCACCGGTTCTTTTTTAGGGGCCGGTTTTTTGGGGGTGGTTTTTTTGTGCGGAAGGGTTTTGCCGCCTTTCTTTTTGCCTGCGGCTCCTTTATTTACCTTGGGTTTCAATACCGGTGCTTCTTTCACTTCCTCCTGAACCGGCGCTTCCTCAACCATGGGAGCTGCCACAGTGTCAACCATTACTGCTGCACTATCCGGTATCGCAAAGGCTGTATCCGTGCTGCTTGTATAGTAATTGTTATTGTTCTGGTAACTGGTGTACACCATCACGGCCTGCTTTTCGTTCCAGCCGAGGTAAGTGTTTTTGGTGAGGGCTACCTGTTCGAAACCGTTCTTTTTAACGGGCCGCATTTCTGCCTGGTAATTGGCCTGCACCAGTTGGGTAAAAAGAGACAGGTTATTGAGGTTGAAAAGGGTTACGAAGCTCATTGATGAATCTTCCATCATGGCATATTGCATTACATCTTTTTCAAAATCGATGCCGGTATTTTCAAGAGACGATACGCTGTCGATCCGCAGGGCTTTAAAAAGATGCTGCTTCATAAAACTGTACGAGTCCATTTTTTTTACCGGTACATTTTTTGAAAAATTCTCGCCCGAGTACCGCACCACAACCGACGCATTTGCCGGAACATTGTTGATGGAGGTTTGGCCATGCGATGCCGTAAATAAAGCACCGGTAAAGAGCATACTTGCAATGACTTTTTTCATACTCATTATTTTAGAAGGGTTATTTTATTTGCAATTGATTTTTTATTGTTGATGATATCAAGGGTGTTGAGTTTGAGCATCACCGCTTTTTTATTAGCCGACATTTTACTGTCGCCATTGCTACTGGCCGCCACATTGTTTTCAAACCGGAAGATACTTGTATAAATAGCAGTGGCAAAAACTTCACGGTCAGCGGTGCTTAATTTCTGGTATTCATCTTTCAGCGAAAAGTGGTTGAGCCTGCTGAAAGTGCCGCTTGTTGCATCGTATGCATAGTTTTTTTCGAAGCCGGGTTGCTTAACCGCCTGGCCGCCGATATTTTTAACGGCTTCGTTCAGGTTGTCAACATGATTAAAGCTGCAGTTGAGGGTGAGGATATAATTATCAAAGTCTATGTTGCTGCTCACATTACTGATACCCTTTGTTTTTTTAACGGCCGTTTCAATATCTGCAACTTTCTGGCGGATCTCGGGTCGGGTGGGCACGGGGTGACCGTTTACCGTTTTCATCTGAATAATAGAATTGATCCGGGTTTTGCTCTTACTTAAATTCAACACCAGTTGAAAAGTGCCGGACCCGTTGCTTTTAACAAACAACTGTTCAACAATTTCAAAGCAGCTTTGCAGGGTAAGCGTGCATCCGAGCAGTAACAGTCCGTATAGTTTTTTCAATGCAGTTAATTTCGGGATAAAACTACCTGTTTTTTTGTTACGGATTATACCCTCTTAATGGTATGTGCCGGCCTTTTTTTCGCCGGGTAGTGGACTTTTAACACAACACTCCCGGCCTTTTTAACATAGTTGCAACTGCGCTGCCGGGGTTGCGTACAATCTTTGCTTACATTTAGAAAATTTTTTTCATGAAGCCATTTCTTTTGATCCTTTTGCTCCCGGTGTATGGAATTTTGCAGGCACAGCAAACCTACTGGCAGCAGCAATTAAGTTACAACATCAGCGCCAGCCTGGATGATAAAAACAACAGCATTACCGGTAATGAAACGATCGTATACCG
>CAYVLT010000242.1:0-6887 GCA_964452405.1 uncultured Ferruginibacter sp. | reverse complement strand
CTGGCTATGGACAGCGTGAACTGGTGCATGCGAAAAACCCGGCTGATATCTGGCTGGAGCAGGTGAGCATCACCAACTTCAACCTTCCCAAACAATTTTGTGCCTTTGCAGGTACCAGGTTCCTGGATTGCCGCAGCCTGCAGGCATTTGAGGGCTTTATTCAAAAAAATGCCCGCTCAGGATTCCGTAAACTCAGCACAGCAAAACCTTTTGCGGAGGAACTGAACAATGCGGTTAAGATCAAAGAAGATTCGGCAATTGTTGCAGATAGTGTAATTGTGGTATTGAAAAATTTCTGGCTGTACCGCAATGCACCTGCTGATGAAATGAGTTGCCACATCAGGGCTTTTTATTTTACGAAAAGATCCGACAGCTTTTTTTTCCGGGGGCGAACGGATTCTGTATTTACCAGGAAGGCCTTGATCCGGTATGAATTCCAGGATCTGCCTGCTTTATTCGTGGAGGATATGCTTCGTTCGTTCAATATTCAAAATACCGGTGTTGAAAAAGCATATACTGCTGAGGCCTTTGCCGCATTGCCTTTACAAGCAGCGCCACTCATTGACACGCCGCGGGCCGACGCTTTGTTTTTTTCTTTCGCTGACCTGGTGAATAACAGGGCCCACAAGACAGATTTTTCTTTGGTGGAATTTAACGACCGCTACAAAATGATATTTGATAACAATGGCACAGCGGCCATACTGGCACCAAAAATTTGGGGTTGCTGGTACAAAGGTAATCTGTACCTGAAGCTGGGAAAGCTGTTTTACAAAACCTACGCTGCTGAAAATACCTTTATTATACCAGACGATGCGCCAGGCCCCGCAAGCGACAGTTATTCACGGCCAAGGGTGTTGAACACTGACACCGGCAAGCTGGAATAAACACTATCCCTTAACGATCTTATTGTAGCTGGTGGCAATTCCTTTGATCAGCGAGGAACTGAAGCCCTGGTGTTCCATTTCGTTTAAGCCTGCAATGGTGCAACCTTTTGGTGTGGTTACTTTGTCAATTTCCTGTTCAGGATGCGATCCTTTCTGCAGGAGGAGTTCAGCAGCACCTTTTACAGTTTGTGCAGCGATCAGGTTGGCGGTAACCGCATCGAAGCCGATCTCAATTCCACCCTGGATATTGGCCCGGATGTAACGCATGGCATAAGCAGTGCCGCAGGCGCCCAGTACAGTGGCGGCATCCATTAACTTTTCGTCGATCACAGCCACTTTGCCAAGGTTTTCAAAAAGGCCTCTCACAAACGCAGCCTGAGCTTCGGAGGTGTTGCTGAAGCTGAGGCAGGTAATGCTTTCCTGTATTGCAATGGCCGTATTTGGCATGGCCCGGCATACGGGCATTTTCTTTTTAACGATGCCGGCAATATCATTGATAAGTACACCTGTAACCACAGATACGAGGATGTGTTTGGTATTGAGATCCTTTTTAAGCTTCTCCAGCACATCTGCCACCTGGAAGGGTTTTACTGCCAGTATCACCAACTCACTGTTACGGATAGCCGCATTGTTATCACTGGTTACCTGCACTCCTTTTGCTGATAAGGTTTGCAGGGTGCCGGTATTTCTTTTGGTAATGGTGATGTCGCCTGGTTTACTGAACTTACTCTTTATAAGGCCTTCGGCAATGGCGGTGCCAAGGTTGCCGCCGCCAATGATGGCTATTTTTTTATTCATGGTGGTTATATTAGATCATGGTGAGGGCTTGTTCTCCTTCGTGGCCGGCCAGCAGGCGGCTGATCGCTTCGTCGTAATTGGTTTTCCAACTGCTGATCATTCCCCAGTTTTCTGCATTGATGGTGATCGCTCCGGTGGTAACAGTTCCCAGTTTTTCGAATGGAATGTTCATGGCTGCCAGCATATTCTTTAATTCAGGAAACTGTTTTTCGGTAACAGACACAATCACCCTGCTTTGGGCTTCTCCAAAAAGATAGGCGTCTTTCCTGATCTCCGGATCAATAATGATATCAAAACCCAGGTTACGGTTAAAACAGCTTTCCGCAAGAGCGATGAAAAGTCCTCCCTCACTAATGTCATGTGCAGATAGGATGAGGCGGTTGGCGATCAGTTTAGCCACGGCTTTTTGAAGGGCAAATTCCTCTTCCAGTTCAAAATAGGGAGCAGGGCTGTATTCCACGCAATGCACTTTGTGCAGGTACTCAGATGAATTAATGTCATCTTTACTGCTTCCAACCAATACGATGGTGTCGCCGGCATTTTTAAAATCCATGGTCATCTTCTCCGCTGCCGAATTCATCACACCTACCATCCCGATGGTTGGAGTGGGGTACACGGCACCGTCAGGCGACTGGTTGTAAAAACTTACATTGCCTCCCGTAACCGGGGTGTCAAATTTAACACAGGCGGCGCCCATACCTTTGATGGCCTGTACAAACTGGTAGTACACTTCAGGGTTGTAAGGATTACCGAAATTCAGGCAGTTGGTGATGCCTAAAGGATGTCCACCGCTGCACACGATATTTCTGGCAGCTTCGGCCACAGCGATCATGGCGCCTTTATATGGATCTGCAAATACATAACGGCTGTTGCAATCAGTAGTGAGTGCAAGCCCTTTGTTGGTGGGTTTGGCAATTACCACTGCTGCATCACTCGGCGCATTGGTACTAACGGTTCCGGTGCCTACCATGCTGTCGTATTGTTCGTATACCCATCGTTTGCTGGCGATGTTTGGAATTTCAATTAATTGTGCAGCTACTTTTTTCAGATCGGCAGGTACTGCAATGGCAGCAGCGTCAAAAGCATTGATCTTTTCAAAGTAGGCTGGTTCACTGTATTCCCTTTCGTATTGCGGTGCGCCGCCTCCCAATACAAGTTCTGCGGCAGGTACTTCAGCTTCCAATACGCCATTCAGGTAAAATTGCAAAAGACCGCTGTCGGTGACTTCGCCAATTTCGCTGCAGGTGAGATCCCATTTATTGAACACAGCCATCACTTCTGCTTCCTTACCTTTTTTTACCACCATCAGCATGCGTTCCTGGCTTTCACTGAGCAATAACTCCCAGGCTTTCATATTTTGCTGGCGCATCGGTACTTTATCCAGGTCGATCCGCATGCCTGCATTTCCTTTGGCGCTCATTTCTGCTGTGGAGCAGATGATGCCGGCAGCACCCATGTCCTGCATACCTACCAAAGCGTTTGTTTTGATCACTTCAAGACAAGCTTCGAGTAATTTTTTTTCCTGGAAAGGATCGCCTACCTGCACAGCGGGCAGGTCTTCCACGCTGTCTTCTGTAATATTGGCCGAAGCGAAAGAAGCGCCGCCAATGCCATCCTTACCAGTGGCGCTGCCTACAAAAAAAACAGGATTGCCTTTGGTATTTCCTGAAGTGGCGGAAATCGTTTCTCCATTTTTTAATACTCCCACACTCATGGCATTCACCAGCGGGTTGGTATGATAACATTCTTCAAAATAAATTTCTCCACCCACTGTTGGCACGCCAAAACAATTACCATAATGACCGATACCATGCACCACGCCCGCCAGCAGGTGTTGCGTTTTTGTTTCCGCTAATTTTCCAAAACGAAGAGAATTCAACGATGCAATGGGCCGGGCACCCATGGTAAAAATATCCCGGTGAATACCGCCCACGCCAGTGGCTGCCCCCTGGAAGGGCTCGATTGCGCTGGGATGGTTGTGGCTTTCAATTTTAAACACCACGCCATATCCATCGCCGATATCCATGAGTCCCGCATTTTCCTCGCCAGCTTTCACCAGCATCTTTTTCCCTTCGCGGGGAAGCGTTTTCAACCACTTGATGGAATTTTTATAACTGCAGTGTTCACTCCACATGGCGCTGAAGCAACAGAGCTCTGTAAAGTTGGGTGTGCGCCCGAGTTTTTGTTTGATAAGCTCAAATTCTTCTGCGGTTAGCCGGAGTTCGGCTGCGGTTTGTGCGGTGATTTCCATAATGTATGTTAGAGATTGCGAAAGTACAAACTGTATGGCTTTTACACCGGCGGGAGCGGAGTTATTATTTTAACTAACTTCCCCCATTAATTTTTTTTGTGAATTACCTGCTGTTTTTTGCCTGGTTGATCCTGTTAGGGTACACGCTTACCAAAATAAGATTTGTAAAAAATGCGGAGCTGGGAAGCTGGCTTACCGCAGGGGTTTTCGTGTGCACAGTGATAGCAGGGATGGTAGGTGGACGAATCAGCGAGAGCAACCCAAACCTGGATACCTGGCTCTACCACCGGGAAGCTTTAACAGAATATCATTTGTTATTCACGGATCCTGCAAATTATTTTACCAATCTCTTCGATTCGGGTTATGCTCACCGTTATGGAGGACTGTTGCAGGTAGACAATAACTATTGGAACGACCTCAAAACTAATCTTATCATCAAGCTTATTTCCGTATTTGATATTTTCAGTGGCGGTAATTATTATATAAATGTGATCTTCTTCAACTTCACGATCTTCTTCGGACATGTCGGTATTTACCGGGTGTTTAAAGCACTGTACCAGCCCAACAAAATACTGCTGTTGTTGGTGGTTTTCTTTATTCCATCGCTGTTGTTTTACAGCAGCACCATTCACAAAGACGGACTGATGCTGGCTGCAACCGGCATCATCCTTTACAATGTTTTCACCCTGCTGACGCAGCCGGGGGCTATGCTAAAAAGGCTATTCTTTATTAGCCTTGCGCTGTTGTTGCTGTTCCTGTTCAGGAACTACATGCTGTTCGCAATGGTGCCGGCTTTAACGGCCTTGTTGATTGCTGCCAAAAGCGGGCTTAGCCCGGTAAAGATTTTTCTGTGGGTATACGTGGTTGCTACTGTGTTTTTTTTCGCTTCGGGCTATCTTTTCCCGGCGGTGAACCTGCCACAGTACATGGTGAACAAACAGGAAGCATTTAAAGCATTGGGAGAAGCACATACCAGCATTCCATTACAAAAGCCGGAACCTACGCCGGCTGGTTTTGCGAAGCTGGCGCCACAGGCCATTCAACATGCTTTCTTAAGGCCTTTTGTTACCGATAGCAGGCTGTCGATCATGCTGCTCCCTTTAAGTGTTGAGGTATTGTTGTATGAAGTATTGATCATTTTGTTGCTGTTTTTCAGGAAGCCGAACCCGTTGTTGAATGATCCCTTTGTATTGTTTTGTTTATTTTTCGCAGGCACCGTTTGTCTCATCATTGGGTACACTGTTCCGGTAATCGGGGCCATTGTACGGTACCGGTCCATTTTTTTGCCCCTCCTCCTGGCACCGGTAGTGTTTAATATTGACTGGACCAAACTCCTTTCTTTGTTAAACATTAGAAAAAAATAGATATTTTATTTTTCTGCCTGTTTGGCCTGTTAACTTCTCATTTTCATCGGAAAATTCATTTATTGTAATAAAATTTCTTATTTTGTGGGCATAAAATTTTTAAATATGCAATCTTTACGTTTTAAGGCAATTGACAATTTAGAATCTCACAAGGAAGTAAATGTGAAGGGTTCTCCAAAAGTGACGGCTATTTTTGGTGAAAATGTATTTACTTTAAAAGTAGCCCGCCAGTACCTGAGCGATGAAGCTTATAAAAGCCTGGTAGGTTCCATCAAAAGTGGTAAAAAAATCGACCGCAGTATGGGCAACCAGATCGCTAACGGGTTAAAGGCCTGGGCCGAGAGCAAGGGCGTTACCCACTACACGCACTGGTTTCAGCCGCTCACAGATCTTTCTGCAGAAAAACATGACTCCTTTTTTACATTAAAGAGCGATGGTACCCCGATTGAAGAATTTGAAGGTGCAGCGTTGATACAGCAGGAGCCGGATGCTTCTTCTTTTCCTTCCGGTGGTTTAAGGGCTACTTTCGAAGCTCGTGGCTATACTGGCTGGGATCCTTCTTCTCCTCCGTTCATCATGGAAATCGGGCAGGGTAAAACACTCTGCATTCCTACCATCTTCGTTTCTTATACCGGTGAATCACTCGATGCAAAAACACCTTTGATCAAAGCATTGGTTGCGTTGGACAAAGCTGCTGTTGATGTGTGCCAGTATTTTGATAAAAATGTTACCAAGGTTACTGCCACCCTGGGATGGGAGCAGGAATATTTTGTGATCGATGCAGGGCTCGCCAACGCCCGTCCGGATATCACCATGTGCGGTCGCACTGTTTTCGGACATGCGCCGGCAAAAGGTCAGCAACTGGAAGATCATTATTTCGGTGCGATCCCCGAACGCGTATATGCCTACATGAGGGATTTTGAAAATGAAGCTTACAAGCTCGGTATTCCTTTACGTACCCGTCATAATGAAGTGGCGCCTTCACAGTTTGAATGTGCCCCGATATTTGAAGAAGCCAATCTCGCCGTTGATCATAATACCCTGTTGATGGATGTTATGACGAGGGTGGCAAAAAGGCATAACCTGAAAGTGTTGTTGCATGAAAAACCATTTGCCGGCATCAACGGAAGTGGTAAGCACAACAACTGGAGCATTGCCACTGATACAGGTGTAAACCTGCTGGCTCCGGGCAAAACGCCGAAAACAAACCTGATGTTCCTCACATTTTTTGTGAATACCATCAAGGCTGTGCATGATTATTCTGAGTTATTGAGGGCTTCAATCGCCAGTGCGGGTAACGATCACCGTTTAGGTGCCAACGAAGCGCCGCCGGCTATCATTTCCATCTTTATTGGTAAGTTTTTGAGTGAAGTGCTGAACCAGGTGGAAACAAGGGTGGGAGATAAGTTTGATGAGCAGGATGAAGCTATGCTGAAACTCGACATTCATAAAACCATACCGGAACTGATGCTCGACAATACGGATCGTAACCGTACCTCTCCATTCGCATTTACCGGTAATAAATTTGAGTTCCGTGCGGTAGGTTCTGCAGCTAACTGCGCCAACGCCATGACCGTACTGAACACCATC
>CAYVLT010000241.1:0-6890 GCA_964452405.1 uncultured Ferruginibacter sp. | reverse complement strand
GTGATCGTGAAGAAGATTAATGATGGCGCATTGAAAGACCAAACCCGTATGAGAGATGGTTTCGTGATCATTAAAGTGAACGATGTGGATGTAAAAAGCAAGGAAGAACTGAGCAAAGCGATCGGTAATTCAAAAACAGTAACTGTGAGCGGTTTTTATCCCGGCTACGATGCGCTGTACGATTACCCGTTATCGTTAGAGGATGAATAAACACTGCTGGTATTACAATAAAAAAAATGCTGTCTCCAATGAGACAGCATTTTTTTTAATATCTCCTGTCACCCGGTTGGATACCCTTTCATCAGCACCCTGCGGTTCTGAATTTATTACCAGGTTATTGCTTTGTTAATGGCCTGTTCTGTCTATATTTGCCAGCTTTAAACAAACCTGTTAAAGCCCGGTAAACATCAATGATTACCCTTTAACTTTTTCTGAAACCAGCTTTTAATTCGTTACATGAAAAAATTTGTACCAGTTGCTTTTTTGTTGCTCCTCCTGTTACCGGTTAGTTCACTCTCTGCACAGTCGCCCGTAAAAAATTATTCCTTTGCAAGTGGCACCGGCACTTATACCGCCATCAGTGGTACCCCTTCAACAGCAGTGGGAGACGATGGCAAACAGAATGGCATCCCGATCGGGTTTAATTTTTCCTTCGGAGGAAGAGGGGTTACGCATTTTTGTGTAAGCACCAACGGGTTTATCAAACTGGGCATTGGCACCAGCACCATCGCATCGTATGATTATATAAATAATTTAACCACGGCGCCGGACGTCAATCCATTTTACCCCTGCATTGCAGCTTTTTGGGATAATAACAACAGCAATACCGGCAGTATCTCCTATGCCACCACCGGCGTGGCAGGATCAAGAATACTCACGGTGCAGTGGGATGCTGTCAATATCGGCTCCGGCGCCACCAGCGCCAGCCTCACGGCATCGTTCCAGGTAAAACTTTATGAAGGAACCAACGTGGTGAAACTGGTATACTCAAACGCATTCGACAATGCAGGGGCCATCACCGCATCCATCGGCCTGAATGATGCCACTTCTTTTTTAAGTGTAACGCCGGGGACTACCCCAACAGTTTCTTCGGTAACCGCCAACAATGCCATTGCCGATCTTACTTATATCAGGGGCACCGAATATACTTTTACCCCTGCCACGCCCCTGTGCGCTCCCGTAACATCAATGAATGTTTCCAACATTACAAGCAGCGGCGCTTTGCTGACAGTGACTGCTGCCGGTGGTGCTACCGGGTACCGCTATTTCGTGAGTACCAGCGCCAACTACCCTCCCTCCTTTACGTCGAGCAGCAACCCAACTTTTTCCATGTCGGGTTTATTGCCCAATACCACTTACTATGTGCAGGCAGAAGTAGTTTGCTCCGGTGGTAATGGCAGCGCCTGGTACACGGCATCGTTTACCACCGCCTGCGCCACCCTTACGGTACCCTATTTTCAAAACTTTGATACGGTAACAGCGCCGGCATTACCAGCCTGCATGGCCAAAGAAGATCTGAATGGCGGAGGTGACTGGCATTCCACCAGCAACGCAGGCCAGGCATATTCATCGCCCAATTGCATGGCGTACACAGGTGACGCCTCCATTGCAGGAAATGATTGGTTTTATACACCACCCCTTGCATTAACGGGTGGCACCAGTTACCGTGTTTCCTTTTATTATAAAAATACTGGCAACACGGCGGAGAAGTTGGAAGTGAAATATGGTACGGCAGCCAGCGCCACAGCCATGAATAACCTGGTTGCAGGCAATACCAATATCACCAATACCAGTTACAATGTACTGGAGCAGGATTTTACACCCGCCAGCACCGGCGTTTACTATTTGGGCTTTCATGATTTTTCAAATGCCAACCAGCCGGGATTGGTTATCGATGATATCCGCATCACCACCACCCCTTCCTGTGGTGTGCCCACCCTGCTCGCTGTTTCACTCAGCGGTGGATCGGGCGTAGCCAGCTGGACGGCGCCAACCACGGGTACCGTGTCAGGCTATCAATATACTGTGAGCACCAGCGCCACCCCGCCAGCCAGCGGAACCGCCACCAGCAACAGTTCTGTAAATATTTCCGGGCTTATCAGCGGGCAGCAGTATTACCTGCATGTACGCAGCGTATGTGCTTCCTTTTCAGCCTGGGCAACGTATCCTTTTACAGCACCCTGCACCGTAAAGCAGGTACCCTATACCGAAAATTTTGATACCGGTGTGGTGGTACCCGCCTTACAGAATTGTTACAGCTTACAGGATTTGAACGGCGGCACCTGGTGGAAGTCGAGCACCACCACGCCCCGCTCAGCCCCTAATTGCATGCGGTATAATTACAGCAGCACGTTGCCGGCAGACGACTGGTTCTTTACACCGGCCATTCATTTAACAGCCGGTCTCAGTTACTCACTCAGTTTTTATACAAAAGCAGATGTTTCCTCCACCGTTGAAAAACTGGAAGTGAAATACGGCAATGCTGCCAATGCTGCCGCCATGCTGAACAGCATAACCTCGAACGTGATCTCCAACACCAGCTATGCCCCTGTTACCAATAGTTTCAGTCCTGCGGTAACGGGCGATTATTATTTTGGCTTTCATGCTTTTTCTGATATTGACCAGTATAATTTATACGTGGATGATATCAGTATCAATTATGCAACCGACTGCGGTGCGCCCACCGGGGTGGCTGTGGCATTAACGCCCTCTTCGGGCACCGCTTCCTGGCAGCCCGGTGCAACCGGTACGGCGGCTACTTACCAGTATATGGTCACCAGCACTTCCACGCCGCCCGAAACCGGCGCCAGCACCACCAATACAACCACTGCGTCTTTTTCAGGATTACAACCCCTCACCCAATATTATTTCCATGTAAAAGCTTTGTGTACCTCGGGCCTGTACAGCACCTGGACCACTTACCCCTTTACCACTCCCTGTGCGGCGGTGAATATTCCTTACACAGAAAATTTCAGCACGGTAACCATACCTGCCCTGCCCACCTGCATGAGCCGGATCGATGCCAATGGCGGTAACCAGTGGGTAACGGATTCATCGGTATCCTGCACGCCTACCAAGGCACTGGTGTATAAATACAACAGCTCGGTGCCGGCAGATGACTGGGCGTTTACACCCGGCTTACTGCTGACTGCAGGGGTACCTTACGAACTGAGTTTTTACTACAAGGGCTGCGGCGCCGTTGACGTGGAGCAACTCGAAATTAAATACGGTACTGCCAATGGAATTGCTGCCATGAGTAATTTACTCTACAGCAACCTCAACATCCGCAACACCAGCTACCAGGCAGGCAGGGCAGGATTCACACCCGCAGTCACCGGTATCTATTATATCGGCTTCCATGTAATGTCTGCCGCCAACCAGTTCAATCTTTCTATTGATGATATTAAAGTGGATGTTTCCAGCTTTTGCGGGGAGCCGCTGAACCCGGTGATCAGTTTCACCGGTAATACCAGCGGCAATATCCGTTGGAACCGTCCTGCCGAAGGCACTCCAACCGCTTACCAGTATGCTTTTTCCACCACTAATATTCCGCCTGCCAATGGTACGCAGGTAACCGATACCACGGCTTCCTTCAGCGGCTTGCCGGAAGGTACCCGTTATTTCCTGCACGTGCGTACGGTTTGCGCCAATGGTAATAACAGCACCTGGACAAGCACCAGCTTTACCACCGCCTGTATTGCCCGCACCATTCCTTATGCTGAAAATTTCGACAGCATTGTAGTGCCGTACCTGGGAAATTGCATGACACAGCAGGACCTGAATGGTGGCAGCACCTGGGCAACAGCCACCTACAAACCAAGATCGGCCCCCAACTCCATGTTGTATCATTACGATGCAGCATTGCCAGGTAACGATTGGGCCTATACGCCGGGCTTGCGTTTGATCGGTGGCGTGAGCTACCGGCTTAAGTTTTATTACAAAGCACGCGGTTATAATGAACGGCTCGAAGTAAAATGGGGTGGCGCGGCTACGGCTGATTCCATGACGGCTTTGTTGTGGGATAATATTTTTTCTGACAGCAGCAGTTATCACCTGGCGCAGGTGGATTTTACGGCATCCGCAACAGGTGTTTTTTATATCGGGTTTCATGCCCTGTCGGTTGCCGACCAATGGGATCTGAATGTGGATGATATTTCGGTTGATTATGCACCGGGCTGCGGGCTGCCTATGAATATGTCGGTGAATGTAACCGGCGCCAGCACTGCCACTGTTAGCTGGTCGGCGCCACTCAATGGCCCGGCCACCGGTTATGAATTTTCCACGTCCACGTACAGCCCGGCGCCTCCCTCCTCCGGCCTGTTCACCACCGTGGATAGTTTTTTAATGGTGGGTCTGCGGCCAGGCATTAAGTATTACATCTTTGTCCGCACGGCCTGTGGCAATGGCGTTTATTCCAATGGCTGGGTAACCGATTCCCTCTACATTCCCTGCAGTGCCAGGGATGTACCCTATAGCGAAAACTTTGATTCTGTTACAGCGCCGGCGCTTGCGCCCTGCATCATCACCGAAGACCTGAATGGTGGCAGTTACTGGAAAAATAAACAATCGAATCCGTGGTCATCGCCCAATTGCATGGTGTATGGTTACAATACATCGTTGCCCGCCAACGACTGGTTTTACCTGGCACCGCTGAACCTGGCCGGTGGCACTGCTTACCGCCTCCGCTTTTATTATAAAGGAAGAAGCAGCAACTATACCGAAAAGCTTGAGGTGAAGTACGGCACGGCCAACAATGCCGCAGCCATGACGCATGATATATTCGCCGACAGCAATATCGTATCCACCAGCTATATCCGTTCTGAAACAGATTTTGTACCGCCAGCCACCGGTGTGTACTACATCGGTTTTCATGCAAGATCGGCTGCTGACCAGTATGACCTGAATGTGGATGACGTTAAAGTGGAGCTGGCACCCGACTGCAACAGGCCCGGTTTTTTAAATGTTGTTCCTTCCGGGTACAATTCGGCCGTGGCTCAATGGGATTCAACTACCGCCGGCACAGTGTATGGCTATGAGTGCCTGGTGAACAACAATCCCAATGCACCGGGAGAAGGTACCATCGTTACCGCAGGACATCTTGCGCTTTCCGGTCTGGTACCCGAAACGCAGTATTATTTTCATATCCGCACCGTATGCCATCCTGATTCGGCTTATTCACTGTGGTTAAATGTGCCGTTCAGTATTCCTTGTGCAGCTTATCCATTGCCTTATTACGAAGGATTCGACCAGTACTTCCCTCCTGACCTGCCACCCTGCTTCACGGTGGAGGATGTAAATGGCGGTGCCACCTGGCGCACGGCAGAAGGCAATTCCCATTCTCCCTATATGTCGATGTTATACAACGGAGAACAGACAAGGGACGCCGATGACTGGTTTTATACCCCGGCCTTTGAATTCACGGCGGGTACCAGTTACCGTTTCAGTTTCTACTACCAGGGAAGCGGCGGCAGCCAGGAAAAACTGGAAGTGAAATTTGGCCAGGGTAATAATGCAGCGGCCATGACCCACCTGATCATGAGGGATACCCTTATTGATTTCAACAGCTATCGTTATTTCCAAACAGATTTTGTAGCGGCTGCCACCGGCACTTACCACATAGGCTTTCATGCCATGTCGAAGCTGCAGCTTTTCGTGGATGACATCAGCCTCAACCTTTCGCCCGCCTGCAGCGAACCGGTTAACCTTTCCGTTCACCTGATTAATGGTACAGGCGGCACCGTTAGTTGGTCGGCTTCTGCGCCAGGTACGCCGGCCGGTTATGAATATGTGCTGAACAGCATCCCTTATAACCCTGATGGCGGCGGCACCTTTATACCAGACAACCTGTACCTGCTGGGCAACCTCAGCATGTTTACACAATACTATTTTCACGTAAGAGCCATCTGCACCTCTGGTGATACTTCCGCCTGGGTGACCACTTCATTCTATACCCTGCCCAATGATGAACCCTGCAATGCCATTCCGTTGATCCTTAACGGACCGCAAAGCTGCGGCAGCACGCTGCAGGCCACGGTGAGCCACGATCCGCCCTTACCGCCCGGTTGTAATGCGGCACCCAACTTTACCGTTTGGTATCAATACACACCGGTGGCAAATGGAAAAGTGATCTTAAAAACCAGTATCCCGTCCACGCAGTTTCCGCTCTACGGATCGGTTGGCTGGTACACCCTTTCCGGTAACTGTACCGATTCGGCTGCTTATACCCTTGCGCCGGGATCAGTGTGCACAGAGTTTGGGCAAACCGGTTCCAACGACATCGATTCATTGCAGTCGCCCGTGCTTAGCGCCGGCACCACCTATTATATCATGATCAGTGGCATTGATTATAATTACGGCGATTTTTGCCTCAACCTGGTTTCCCAACCCGGCAATGCACATATCTACCGGTTTACCGGCAACGGCAACTGGAGCAACAGCAGCAACTGGGAAAACCAGCAGGTGCCCCCTGCATATCTTCCAGGTGGCGACCTGATCATCATCGACAATGCTGCCGGCGGTCAATGCCTGCTGGATGTTACGCAGTATATTTCCAATACGGGAAGCCTGATTGTAAACAACGGCAAAAAATTATTGATACCGGGGCAGTTAAAAATACAATAAACTAACAGGAACGACTATCCGGGTTTGGCTGCGGCTGAGCCCGGATTTTTTTTTTTGCGGGTTTGTTTCGCATGGAAACCATCATGGAGAGCCGAGTAATAAAACCCCGGTGATTGAACGGATCAACCTGCACTAATTAACCTGGAGCAGTACCACCCGCATGGCAACGCCCGGTACAGTCATCAACCTGCCTGCGATCGTTGCACCCCATCGCGGATGGCAGCCAACAACACGGGCAATTGAATGTCCTGCACAGATTTGAACCTAAT
>CAYVLT010000240.1:0-6913 GCA_964452405.1 uncultured Ferruginibacter sp. | reverse complement strand
GCCACTGAAATATTATTGAGGGCATCTTTAACAGCGTAATAATGCACCCCTGATACTTTTCCTGTAAAATCAAGAGAGGCAGTATGATTGTTGTTATAGCTGTAGTCGTACAGGTTGGTGGTGGGCGATTCAAAATCACCGTCGGGGTACAGGTTATCACTCACCAGGTTTCCTGCAGCATCCGCCTCAAAAAATGCGATATTATCCAGGTAAAGGGTTCCTGAAGTCTGCGCAATTTCAATAAGGAAACTGGCAGCCGACTGCGTGGGCGGAGCATTAAAATGGAATTCATGATCGGTTCTTCCCATGCCAAAACTTGCTGTTTGTTTGGAAATGATCACCGTCCATGGGCTGCTGGTTTGCCGCAGCGATGCCCGCAGGCTGCCTCCGTCGGCAGTTCCCACCGTAGTGAATTTAAGCACATAATTCTTTGATGAACTTACGGCGCCGATGGTGTAGTAGAACAGTGCATAGTTTCCAAAGATCGCTGCGGGGAAACTGATTTTAAGTGACCCCATTCCTGCGTTGGCTGTAAAGTTACCCGTACCCGTATAAGGCGCAGTTCCGCCGGAAGCACTAACGGTT
Source organism: uncultured Ferruginibacter sp. (assembly GCA_964452405.1). GTDB lineage: Bacteria > Bacteroidota > Bacteroidia > Chitinophagales > Chitinophagaceae > Ferruginibacter. The sequence continues at coordinate 6,328 of CAYVLT010000240.1, read as the reverse complement.
ACGGTTGTATTACTTCCAAAACAGTTTACAATAGGCGCAACTGCCGAAGCAGTAAGTGTTGATGCTGCTGCCGCTACGTAAGCAGTCGCCACTGCCGAACAGCCCCGTGCATCCGTTACTGTATAATTATAAGTTCCAGCCTGTACTGAGTAAGTACCCGTTCCGGTGTACGGTGCCGTGCCACCGGTTGCAGATACAATAATGTTGGCAACACCTGTTACTCCATTCACGATACCGGCACTGGCGCTTACACTCAAAGGTGAAGCCGGTTGCGAAATGGTAACCGCAGCAATTGATATATTATTACGTGCATCCGTCACCTTAAAATACCGGGTAGCATCGATTTTACTGGTATTATCAATTACACCGGTATGATTATCGTTGGCACTGTAACTGTAGATCCTGCTCGAAGACGACTCAAAATCACCATCAGGATACAGGTTATCACTTACGGGATTTCCTTCCGCGTCTGCTTCAAAAAATCCGATATTGTCCAGGTAAGTAGTACCGGAAGCCTGGTCAATTTCTATCAGGAAGCTTGCTGCCGCCTGGGTAGGTGGTGCATTGAATACAAATTCATGATCCTTCCTGGTAATACCGAAACTGGCTGATTGCTTACTGGTAAGTACTGTCCACGGACTGCCCGTTTGCCTGAGTGATACCCTTAAATTTCCCGCATTGGTGGAACCGAGGGTTGTAAAACGCAACACATAATTTTTTGAGGAGCTGATGGCACCTATTGTGTAATACAACAACGTGTAGGTGTTGGCAACGCTGCTGTTAAACGAGATCTTAAAAGAGCCCGTTCCCGCGTCGGCGCTGAAAGTGCCGGTTCCGGTATATGGCGCCGTTCCGCCGGTAGCCGTTACCGTTACTGCCGTACTTCCGCCGTAGCAACTGATCACCGGTGCAACTGCCCTTGCTGAAAAACTGGTGGACACTGCCGGTAACACCGTAGCGGATGCTGTTGCGGTACATCCTTTTGCATCTGTGATGGTATAGGAGTACGTACCGGCCTGTACGGAAAACGTACCCACACCTGTATAAGGAGCAGTACCACCTGTCGCTGCCACCACCACATCAGCCAAACCTGTAAGGGAATTAATGATCTCTGCAGATGCTGTGGCATGAAGCGGCGAAGCAGGCTGGCTAATGGTCACAGAGGCCGCAGATTTATTGTTGTCTGCATCTTTAATAATATAATAACGGGTGGCCGCAATTTTTCCCGTGTTGTCGATCGAGGCAGTCTGGTTATTGTTGGCACTGTACGTATACAGGCGACTGGTACTCGATTCAAAATCACCATCAGGATACAGGTTATCACTGATCGGGTTACCGGTTGCATCCGCTTCAAAAAATGCAATATTATCCAGGTAGGTGGTTCCGGAAGACTGATCCACTTCAATGAGGAAACTGGCTGCGGATTGTGTGGGTGGCGCATTGAAAATAAATTCGTGATCCTTCCGGCTCGTTCCGTAGGTAGCGGTTTGCTTCGTCGTCAACACCGTCCATGGCGCACCTGTCTGGCGCAGCGAAACCCGCAGGCTGCCTGAGTTGGTAGTACCCAGCGTAGTAAAACGCAATACATAATTTTTCGATGAGCTGATGGCGCCAACAGTGTAATACAACAACGTGTAAGTATTGGCTACACTGGTTGGGAAAGAAAGTTTGTAAGAGCCGGTTCCGGCATCAGCAGTAAAGGTACCGGCACCGGTATAAGGTGCGAGGCCGCCGGAAGCACTTACCGTAACAGCAGTGGTGCCACCGTAACAATTTACATCTGGTGCGGTAGCCCTTGCCGTTAGTGAAGAAGAAGATGGAGGTGGCGCCACCACTGCGGTGCTGGAAGTATCTTTGATCAATATGATCGATGTATAAGGTTGCAGTGTAACAGTACCATTGTAAACGGTTCCGTCAACGCCTGCATACTTTCCTCCCAATGAAACGGATTTGGTGTTTTTCGTTCCGTTATATTCCAGGCGTAGCTGCGAATCGAGGTCGTACACCGTGGCATTGGCTTCATAGAATTCAATATTATCGATATAGGTGGTACCAGAATTCTGTTCAATCTCAATTACAAAACTTCCACCTGCATCTGTAGTGGGCGCATCAAACAAAAACTCGTGGTAGTTACGCCCTGTTCCAAATGTCTTCACCTGCGTGCTTACAAGATTGTTGTAGGGAGATGCTGTTTTCCTGATATAAGCCCTTACAATTCCCTGCTGCGTGGTTCCATAGGTACTGAAACGTAATACATATTTTTTTGAAGCACTTACGGCGCCAATCGCCGCATGCAGTAAATTATATTTATTGGCAGCAGGACTGGTAAATGAAATCTTCAATGAACCCCCACTTATTTTGCCGGTGTTATCCCATGCTCCTGAAGCATTGGTGCCATACAATGTGATGCCTGAAATATTGGAATTGAAGAGGCCGTTAGTAAATTTATTCGTGCCCACCAAACCGGTGAGTTTATAAGCTACCGGCGGCTTCGCCAGTTTTGATCCATGCATATCATGAGCGGTAGTTGCCCGCCACGCCTCCAACGAAAGGGGCGAAGTCTGTATCAAAGCGCCTCCGGTTGTAGTGTAAATTTCTGACGTAAATGGCGTCGGATTCAGCATACTGTGCGTATTGCTGTCAATATCTCCAAGGGCCGACAGTACCGTTTGAACCGTGGTGGAGACAGGTTCATTCAATGCAGAGTTGGTATAATGTAAGCCACGCTGTCCATCGGTTTTAGGAAACAATATGTTTTTGCGGATGGCGAGCCCCGCCACACTATTGCCCGACCAGCGGGTAACACTCACCGCATTTAAGTTATTAAAGGATGTATTGCCGGTAATAGAAATGTTAAACGCATTGTTGGAGTGGATACCACCCCTGGCATTGTTGAAAACCGTGTTGTTGTACACATTTGTGTTCATCGCACGGCCATCCATGTAAATACCGGTTGCATATAAGGTGCTGTTATTTCTTCCGTAAGCAGCGCCGATCCCGTTCATAACAATATTATTGTTGATCACCCGGTTGGTGTAAACGGTGCCGGGGTTGGCATCAGTGCCTGATGCATAAGTATAAATACCACCAGCATCATCCACCACATAGTCAAAATAATTAACCACGTTGTACCGCACATTTACATTGCTTCCCTGGAACTCAATTCCCACATACCCGGTGGTATCAACATTGTTATACTCTATCAGCAGGTTGCTGAGTGCGGAAGCGTTGATGGCCTTATAAGCCCGGCCATTTCCCTCTCCCATCCCGGCAATGGTACCGGTATGACTAATATTACATCCCCGGATGGTGATATTAGTATAACGACCGCTGTTTACAACGATGGCATTGCTGAGTATATTCCTCGTATTGCAGTTTTCAATCAGGAGGTTACCGCCATTTTGAAAATTGATGGCGCCCACCCCGGCGTCATAAAAATCACAGTTCTGGATATTGATGTAATTACAACTTGCCGCATAAATCGCGTTACCATTAGCGCCCTCAAATACGATGTTGCCAATGTTGATGTAATTTTTAGACGACATGTTGAGCAGGGTATCAATGTTACTCACTTTTACAGTATATGCATTTGGTGAAGCTGTTCCGAAATACATCTGCAGGTACCTGGTGCCTGGCTTGTAATACCATTCACCCAACTGATCCAGGGTACGAACATCATTCTGAATAAAATACCCGAATCCATTTACGCCGGTATAAGTGGAAGAATAATCATTGGTAAAACTGAGGGTGCCGCCGCTGTGGCCCGTTATCTTGCCGCGATCGAGTACCCACAACCTTTTCCTTACCACTATTTCTGCGCCCGTCCAGTTAGTGGCACTCGTTAACTGGTTATCGGTAATTGAAGTAGCTCCTGAAAAAGATTCGTAGTTGAGATAACCTCCGTTAGTCGCGTCTGCGTTCGGGTACCGACCCATGCCATGCGGTTCTCCATTAATGGTCACCATGCTCAACGTAGATTTGGCACCCGGCATGTAAGTTTGATAAATGCCGCTGCTCACCTGCGACCAGGAGGAAGCGGTTACAAAACCACTGATAACGGGCTTGGCGCCACTGCCGTAAGCACCGATAACAATCGGGTTGCCACTTGCACCAGATTTGCCAATAATCAACACACCGTAAAATGTATCGCCGCGGCGGAACAGGATGCTGTCGCCGGCCACAATGCCTGAAAAAGAGGAATTTACCTTAGCAAGGGTTTGCCATGGCGCCGATGCACTGGTTCCGGCGTTGGCATTATTACCATTGGCGGCTACGTAATAATTTTTTGCTGAAAGTTGTAGGGTTGCTCCAAAACAAAAAGCGATCAAAAGCACAGCAAAGTTTCTCATCATTTACCTGGATTTTTTAAACATGATACAATCAAACAAAAGAATTCTTCACACATTATCCTGTATCACCATTCAATTGATCATCGAACTGGCAATACAGTTCTGTGTAGCGTACACTACAGTATAATGCCGGGAACATATGCAGGGAAACCCTGTTATGAAATGGACGAGCTAACAGTAAGGTATTATATGGGGTAATTTCTCTACTACCATGTGCGTTCTGAGCATATTTTTTTTCAGTCTGAGACGCATTTCGCAGAGCCGTGGCGAAGTTTTCAAATAATATGCCAAAAGCCTAAAATAATATTAAAATATAACAGTGTGCTAAACTATGCGGGACCTATCCATTTAGCAAACTGAAAACGAGATTTTTATACATGAAATTTACACGCATGTTGAAAACCTGGAATAAGATGCTTTTTGTTGTTTTAATCAAACAAACCGATCATATGGCTGATAAAGTTAAAATAGCTGGTTCAGCCAGGCGATTCAGAGTTGATGGCAATCACCTGGTAAAATGCCGGGCTTGTTGCAACTTCAGCGGTAACATTGTTCGATGGCAGCTAATACCGCCAAAAAAACTGGCTTGGCTTCTCTAACATGATTCGTAAAAATATATTTCAATAAAGGAACATTCCCCTCAATTTTGATCTTTCCCGCCGGTGTCCTCACAGCCGGGGCGACTGCACAAAACAGAGACGGAGCCGTTATGGTTGCTCCTAACCTGGCAGGCAGTTTCAGTTTTACAACATAGTGTAATTATCGCCGGGATATTTCCAGGGATGATGTTAAGTGTGAATTCATTAAGAAAGGCGCTCACCGCAACGGAGACTGCACATTTATTTTTCAATACTACCTGTAGCACCAATGTGCAGGGTACCTATACCGTCGTTATTGTTTTGCAAGGTTGCATCACGGCAGCCTGCTGCTGGTTTTTCAGGTTGGGCTTCAAGCCTATGCCCATTATTTTTTTGTGTCAGTAAAGATGGACAGTTACTATTTTCACCTGGAAAGCTGTACCCGCCATCCTTGCCATTCCTAAAAAACTATTTCACAGAATTGGTTACAGTGCAGGTACATGCAACACAACAAAGAACACTATTTTAAGAGGATATTATTTTACCTGATCACTTCCTTCAGGGCCGGCACCAATTGTATCCCAATATTAAAACTGCGCTCTACTCTTCCTCTTCCAGTTGATTGCGGATTGCTTCTATTTTTTCATATAATTTTTTCAGTTGTTTCATCGGGTGGCCCGAATCGAAATAACTGCTGAGGTATTCTTTTTTTTTGGTTCGGATCATGATCCTGCAATGCAGGGCACCATCCACGTCCCGCTGGCTGGTAGGTGATTTTAGCTTATGAATCGTTTTTAAGTTGAGTTGCTTTATGGCATTTACCAGTTCGTTCCATTGTTGCCTGCTGATAGTTGCCTTGCGTTTCCCCAACCGGCCACTATCGGTTACCGTTCCGGGAACGATCAGGCATTCATTTTTGCCGCGGCGTCCAAACATTTCAAACCCGATGGCGGTGATTCCTGCCGTTACTTTCTGTTGCGGGTATGCGCATTCAAACACCAGCAGTAAAAAAACAAAGCAAAGTACTTGTTTCATGATTGTTTCATTTTGAAGCGCTTCCGCCTTTTGCAAAGGTAAATGCTTCGCTGCAGCCGGTCTGATGAGCATTATATTCCCCATTTTATATAAAGTTTACACCCGGGTGAAAAAAAATGACCGGTTTTATACGGTAAAAATAGTGGCACATTAATAGTACTTCTTCCATCGTATTCTAACCTTAAAAAAAATATTATGAGCAATTTACTTTATCTAGTCGCAGTGATCCTGATAATCGGTTGGGCCATTGGAGTGTTCGCCTACAGTGCAGGTGGATTGATCCACGTATTATTAGTGATCGCTATCATCGCAATTTTAATTCGTATCATCAGCGGCCGAAGGGTGCTGTAGCAAACAGGCCCTTCA
>CAYVLT010000239.1:0-6915 GCA_964452405.1 uncultured Ferruginibacter sp. | reverse complement strand
CCCATTTTGCCGGAAGAATGATTACCAATAAACCGAACGGGGTCCAATGCCTCGTAAGTAGGGCCCGCTGTCACCAATGCTTTTTTCCCTTTAAGTGATTGGGTATTGGTACAATATGCTACAACCGCATTGAACAAAGTTTCCGGCTCCGCCATTCTTCCTTCACCGTTTAGACCACTCGCCAACTCCCCGGATTCCACAGGCACAACCGTATTCCCATACTCCTGCACCAGCGACAGGTTTTTGCGGGTGGCGGGATGGTGCCACATATCTTCATCCATGGCCGGGGCGATTATCACCGGGCAGGTAGCAGACAGGTAAACAGCCATCAACACATTATCACATATGCCATGGGCCATCTTAGCGAGGGTATTGCAACTGAGGGGAGCCACTAAAAATACATCCGCCCACCTGCCAAGCATTACATGATTTGCCCAGGCGTCATCGGTGGCAATTGCAGTAACCACTTCATTTTTAGACAGGGTTGATAATGTAAGTGGAGCTACAAAATCCCTGGCTGCGGGTGTCATTACCACTTTCACTTCCGCACCCGCCTTTACCAATAACCTCACCAGCAAAGGCATTTTATAAGCTGCAATGCTGCCCGATATTCCCAATAGTATTTTCTTGTTTTTCAACATAAAAAAATCCCGCATTAAGCGGGATTAAAAATATTACTTCTTAACTGAACATTTGTAAATAATTGCACAAAATTACCTGAACAGGTCTTCTTCGTTCTTGCGGAAGTAGATCTTGTTTTCGATGAATTCCTGTGTAGCCAGCAAAGCCGGGTTAGGCATACGTTCATAGGCTTTTGAAATCTCGATCTGCTCTTTGTTCTCGTGAATTTCTTCCAGGCTATCAGTATGACTGGCAAACTCTTCCAGTTTGTTATGCAACTCTTCTTTTACAGAAATGTTGATCTGGTTGGCACGCTTCGCAACGATTGCGATAGACTCGTACAGGTTACCTGTTTTCTCCTTCAGGTCAAACAGGTTTTTAGGTTCTACCACGCTGCTCGTACTAGAGCTGTGCTGACGTCTTAGTTTGCTCATTTTGTATTTCTTTAATATTGTGAGTACTTAAATTTTTATATTCTTCTGCTTCGTTCAGCAATTTACTATCCGGGAACCTGTCTGCAAAATCTTCATATTCATCTATCACTTTGCCATAACGTTCCACCTGCTTATCAGCCACACTCAATTGGGCAAATTTATAATAAGACTTAACCGCCTGCAGTTTGTATGTTTCCGCAGATGCCGACTCCGGGTAACTATTCAGGAGATTATCGTAAGAAATGGCTGCAGCCCGGTATTGTCCCAGTTTGTAATAAAGATCGGCAGCTCTTAATTCTTTCTTCTCCAGTTTCGCACGACATTTATCAATGATTTCTGTTGCTTCTGCAATCCTCTCAGAACCCGGGTGGGTGTTGATGAAAGTTTGCATGATGCCCATTGTTTTCGCGGTATTGATCTGTTCAAGTTCCAGCTTAGGCGATTGCTTGTAAAAGCAAAGCGCATGCATAAAATCCACTTCTTCAGCCTTGCTGCTGTTGGGGAATACCTCTAAGAAACCCCTGAAAAAATTTTCAGCAGAAGGATAGTCCTCCATATAATAAAAACAAAATGCGTCTTTATAATAAAGTTGCTCAAACTTATCCGTTCCCTTGAAAACAGGATACAATTCCTCGTATAACTGCTGTGCCAAACGGTATTTTTTGGCTTCAAAGTACTCATCAGCCATTTTAAGCTTGTACTCATAATCGTTACTCTTCATGATCTTGTTGAACTTGTTGTTGCAAGAAAACAAGAAAATCACCGGTACAAGTAAAAAGACTGCTCTGGTAAAAAATCGCATAGAGGGCGCAAATTTAGTGGAATTAACTCAAAAATCCCGTCAAAAAATTAAATCACCAAAAACAGATCGTTAAGATTTTGAAAAAGAGATTATTCCCATAAAAAACCCTCCCGGAAAACCGGGAGGGTAATCATTGAGCAAAAAGTAATAAACTTAGTTTGATTTAATATCGATCGTATTAGCATCGCCACCGTCAATTACTTTATCGGTAGAGATCCTGTCTTCGCTGATACCTAATTTTTCAACGAGGTAGTTTTTAACAGCTTCCAGTTTCTTGTCTGCAAGAGACTGGCTGCGTTTGTCAGCTTTAGGATAAGCAGTCAAAGTGATGCTGCAAGTTGGGCTTTCTTTCAATTTGCTTGATACAGTTGCCAACATAGCTTTGTTATCAGCACTCAGGCTAACACCTTTCAGTGTAAGGCTCGGATAGTCAGTAGCACAGTTTTTATTTCCTCCTACTAAACCACCTTCGTCAATCATTTTCTTGATGTCTGTGCAGCAAGCCGGATCTGGGCATTTACCAACACCATCAGCGTCAACTGGCTGGCAGTCAGTAGGAGTGATCAATTGCTTGTCTTTGTAATCAGGTACACCATCACCATCGGTATCTTTAGCTACACCGTGTGTATCAACCGGAGCACCGGCTGGAGTATTTGGTTCACGATCCAATTGATCAGTTACGCCATCACCATCAGTATCATCAAATACAGGCTTAGGAAGTTTCATGTGCTTTGGATTGTTCAACTCGCTGTAAGCGTAGTCGAGTGGGTTAAGCCACCACAGTGGTTCAACAGATTTTCCTCCCAGGTTGAAGTTGATACCCAATGACAGGTAGTTCCATGAATCATTATCAGGAGTTAAGGTTGGTTCGCCTTTAGCGTGTTCCTGCCAACGTTGACCGTCGAGCAAGTCAGTTTTAACGAATGTATGCCTGTCTTCCAGTGCAATATTGATTCTTTTGCTTAATTTGTAAGCCACACCCACGATTACAGTACCTGATGGTTTCAGGGTGTTTTTACCCAATGAAGGGCGACGGCTTGATTCAGATTCAGCAGGAGTTTCGTAAGTATTATCGAGCAATGCATTTACTGCTTTGCTGATGTCTTTACGATTGTCGTATACAAAACCTCCTGAAGGAGCAGTAATGCTGTTAAAGTTGTAAGGGTTACCACTTGCATCTTTAGCATTTACTTTTGTTTGATACCAGGTAAAACCTAAACCAGCACCACCATAAAGGTTGAAACCGGTTTTTTGTTTGTGGAACCTGATATTGTTCAATGTGAACAAGCCTTGTAATGACAAGTCTTGCACATGAGCTTTATAATTGTAGAAAACGCGGTCAACCGGAGCAGCAGGGTTTAAACCGGTCAATTGACCAGAAGCATCCCTTACAAGCGGATTGTAACCTGCATCTACCCATGGTGTATTCAATGAATAGTTAAGAGCTGGCTGCCAGTTCAAACCTTTGGCATAACCGTTTACATATTCTGCCCTTAAAGAGAAGATATAACCGAAAGCTTTTCTCACGTGAGCTGCAAAACCTAAGGTTGGAAATTTAGCAGGTACATCGCCACTAACAGTTAATGCACCAACAGAAACACCCACCTCCCACATGTTGCGTGGCTTGGCAGGGAAATTATATGTATTGTTCCAAAACTCGTTCTGCTGAGGCATATTCTTTTGCGATATTACAGAAGAGTCGAAGACACTGTAACCTGCGCCTGAACCGGATCCGGATTGAGCGTAAGCTGCAGATGTCATTAGGGTAATGACCCCTAACAGTAATTTGTACTTTTTGCTTGCCATAAATGATTATTATTTAATTTCTGAAATTACGGGTTGTTGATATGCAAAAATATCACTTGAGATTTAAAAACCAAATTTTTTTAGTATTTATTTAAGGTATTTTGCCTTTTATTTCATTATCTTATAACCAGTTATAGACGCAGTTTTGTACTAATAAGCTGCACCGGTCATAAAAAAGAAACCAGGTGGATACAACATTGCCGCCTACACGCCTTTTAAATTAAATGTATTCAAATACTTTGAAACCGCTGGAGACTGATTTAAATTGCCCTCCTTTTAAACCTGCATGAAATTCGTAACAGACATTATCGGTGAAGAACTGGGCATTTTTGAAACCAAGTTTTCAGATGCGGTCAAAAGCAATACCCCATTGCTCGACCGGGTGATGAAATACATCATCAAACGCAAGGGAAAACAGCTCCGGCCGATGTTTGTGTTTTTAAGTGCAAGGCTCAACGGGCCGGTGAATGAAAGCACCTATCGTGCCGCAGCGCTGGTGGAACTGCTGCATACAGCCACCCTCGTACATGATGATGTAGTGGATGAATCACTCGAAAGAAGAGGATATTTCTCCATCAACGCAGTGTGGAAGAACAAGATAGCTGTACTGGTAGGTGACTACCTGCTTTCAAAAGGCTTGCTGTTATCTACCAACAACAATGATTTTGAACACCTGCAGATATTATCCGAAGCCGTAAAACAAATGAGCGAGGGAGAATTGTTGCAGATTGAAAAATCAAGAAATCTTAATCTCAGCGAAGAAGTATATTTTGAGATCATTAAAAATAAAACGGCTTCCCTGTTGTCATCTGCCTGCGGTATTGGGGCATGGAGTACCAGCAAGGATGAAGCCACCTGTAACCGGATGAAATTGTTTGGCGAAAAAGTGGGGATCGCCTTCCAGATCAAGGATGATCTCTTTGACTACGGCACCGAAAAAATAGGCAAACCCACCGGTAACGACATCAAAGAAAAAAAATTAACTCTTCCCCTCATATACACGCTCAACAATGCAGATGCAGGTCTCAAAAGAAAGCTGATCTACCTGGTAAAAAATGAAAATAAAGACCCTGAAAAAGTTCGTTATGTTGTGGAGCAGGTGATCGCTGCGGGAGGCATGAGCTACGCCGCAAAAAAAATGAACCTGTACCGGGATGAGGCAATGGCGATATTATACGAATACCCGGAAAGCGAAGTGAGAACAGCTTTGGAAGCATTGGTGCGGTACACAACCGACAGGAAGTATTGATCAACATAACACTTTAATTTTTCTGCCATGGAAAAAAGATGGAAGCGACTGGCGGCGAAGGATGAAAAGGTGAATCAACTGCAGGAATCCCTTAAAATCAACAAAGCGCTTTGCCAGGTACTGGTACAACGCGGTATCGATAGTTACGATGCCAGCAAAGAATTTTTCAGACCCCGTTTAGATGCACTGCACGACCCCTACCTGATGAAGGATATGGACCGGGCCGTACACCGTATCACAGCGGCATTTGAAAACAATGAGAAAATCCTTGTATTCGGCGACTATGATGTGGATGGTACCACTTCGGTAGCCTGTATGTACCGTTTCCTTTGTAAGATTTATGAGCCCGGTTTGCTGGAATTTTATATCCCTCACCGATACCGCGAAGGCTATGGCATCAGCAAGGCGGGAATAGATTATGCAGCAGACAATAACTTCTCGCTGATCATCTCACTTGACTGCGGTATCAAGTCTGTTGAACTTATCGCATATGCCTCCACGTTAGGAATAGATTTCGTTATATGTGATCATCACTTACCCGACGCAGTACTACCTGCAGCGGCCGCCATACTTAATCCAAAACAGGCAGGCTGCAATTATCCCTACAAGGAGCTTTGTGGCTGCGGCGTAGGTTTTAAACTCATTACTGCACTGGCAGATAATTTCAGCATTGCAGCAGAAGAATATTTTTGTTACCTCGACCTCGTGGCCACTGCCATTGCTGCAGATATTGTGCCCATGACCGGCGAAAACAGGATATTGGCTTTTTATGGCCTGCAGCAGATCAATACCAACCCCTCTCCCGGTATCAGGGCGCTTGTACAACTGGGTGGTATCCGCCAAAAATTAACGATCACAAATGTTGTGTTTGTAATTGCCCCGAGGGTAAATGCCGCCGGTCGGATGGATGACGCAAAAAAAGCCGTTCAGTTATTTATTGAAAAAGATTTTGATAAAGCTCTTCAGCTCGCCGAATTGCTGCACAATGATAATGCGGATCGTAAGGAAGCTGATAGCAGTATTACCCAGGAAGCCCTGCTGGAGATCAGCAATAACAGCGTTTTACAATCCGGTAAATCAACCGTTGTGTACAAGGAACATTGGCACAAAGGTGTGGTGGGCATTGTGGCCAGCAGGCTTATCGAAAGTTACTATCGCCCTACAGTAGTGCTTACAAAAAGCGGCGATGTTGCGGCAGGAAGTGCAAGAAGCGTGGCAGGATTTAACCTGTATGAAGCCATCCATGCCTGCAGGGAACACCTGCTTGGTTATGGTGGACATTTCGCAGCGGCAGGCCTCACCCTCTTACCTGAAAAGGTAGAAGCTTTCCGGCTAAAATTCGAAGAAGTGATAAGCCAAACCATCGACCCGCAATTATTGATACCCGAAATAATAATAGATGCCGAATTGGGCTTTGCAGATATTAAAGCAAATTTTTACAATATCCTTCAGCAAATGGAACCCTTCGGACCGGATAACATGCGGCCCGTTTTTATAGCCACCCATGTGGTTGATACCGGGTATTCAAAAATCGTTAAAGATCTGCATGTACGATTTGTGCTGCGGCAACATGATACAACCCTTACCGGTATCGGGTTTAACCTATCCGGCAAATTCGGATTGCTTTCACAAAAGAAGCCGGTCGACATCGTATTTACAATTGATGAAAATGAATGGAATGGTGAAACCACCCTCCAGTTAAAAGTGATCGATTTCAAGCTTTCTGAACCTGCCGCCATTGGTTGAAACCACATTATTGTTACCCGTTGAAACTACTTCGCTACATACATTATTTTTTTTACGTTGGGTTCAACTGGGGCTGGCGTATAGCATTCGAGATCACGCGGCAGGAAATAAAAGGAGAAAAAAAATACGGCATCAACACCACCGGCGCAGATGAATTGAAACAACTTTCTAAAAAAGGTATCGACATTTCTCATGCCACCATGTACATGCCCGTTAGTTATAAGCTTCTTGAACAATCCCTCGGGCATCTACCGGGA
>CAYVLT010000238.1:0-6954 GCA_964452405.1 uncultured Ferruginibacter sp. | reverse complement strand
GTGTGTTTCATTGTAAATTCTTACCACAAAATTAGCCGTGCAAAGCGCCGTAGTCGGTAACAAAGGTTACAATTAAAAAAGCAGCCATCGGGCTGCTGTAGATAAGAGATAAGCTTATAACGAATGGTTATATCAAAGGATGTATTCGTTTATTTTTTTGTGGAGCAGGTGTTAAGTCCGATCAGCGTGTACAATGGACAAAAACTTACCAGGCTGGTGAGCAGGAATACAGCTCCCAGTACCAGCAATACAATTCCAAATGTACCGGTAACTGTGTTGGTGAAATATAAAACAGCAAATACCACCGCAAGTAAAATGCGGATGATCCTGTCTGCATTACCCATATTCTTTTTCATAAAAATTGTTTTTGATGTAATGCTAAGGTAGCACCCTCCACCTGCGCAAATAGTAACATTTGTTACAATACGTTTCGCTGCAGGTAAATTGTTGGCATCCGGTTATGGGCCCTTTAATAGCTCATTTCGTTCAGCTGCACTTTACCTTTAAAGGTCCAGAACACGAAGCCGGTGTAAACACCCACCAGCGGGGTGCCGATGGCGGCGATTAGCAACAGGGTTTTCATGGTTTTGTGCGAAGAAGCCGCGTTGGCAATGGTGATGCTGTGGCTGGCATCGTTGGTGGCGAAAACAAGGTAGGGAAACACTTCCAACGCTACCATGGCCAACAGGGTGGCGATGGTTACAGAGGAGCTGATAAACGCATAGCGGTACTTACCCCGGTTCAGTTGCCTGGGAATATTTGCTATGGAAAGAAACATAAGCAAGGGTAAAAAGAAATAAACCGGGTTGCTCCTGATGCGATCGCTGAGGTGAGGAATATACAACAGGGTATACAGGGTGGTGATACCAAATGCCACTACAAAAAATACCGTGAAACTTTTTGCCAGCAGCGCCAGTTTGGTGTAGAGCCTGTTCTCCGTTTTCATGGCAAGGTAGATGGCGCCATGCAGCATGAATAGTGCCAGCGTGGTAACGGCCACCATTACACTAAAAGGATTAAAGAACGAGAGCCAGCTTCCCTGGAATTCATGTTGTTCATTCAATGGAAGACCCAATGCCACATTGCCCAGCATCAAGCCCAGAGATACGGCAATGGTGATTGAAGCGAAAGAATAAATAAAATCCCATACCATGCGCCAGGTGGCACCGGGTTCTTTGCTGCGGAATTCAATGGCAACCGCCCGCCAGATAATGCCGATCAGGAATACCATAAACGGCACATAAAAAGCAGAAAAAATGGCCGCATAGGCAACAGGGAAGCCGGCAAACAAAGCGCCACCGCCTATCACCAGCCATACTTCATTACCGTCCCAGATAGGGCCGATGGCATTTAATGCAATGCGGCGGCTGGTTTCTTTTTTCAGGAACAGGTGCAGCGCACCGGCACCGAGGTCGAAGCCATCCAGGATGGCATAACCACTGATCACAGCGCCGAAAACCAGGAACCACAGGGTGTCATAATTTATGCCGAGAAAAGTTTCCATTGTTGCATGTTGATTAATGTGACAGAATAGGGTTATCTCTCTTGCTTCCCTCTTCAATGGGATCTTTTGCGTGATCATCCACCGGTCCGTGTTTGATTTTTTTATTCAGCAGGTAAATGAACAAAACAAACAGGGTGGTGTAAACGATCGTGAAAAGGATCAGCGAAAAAACGATCTGGTTGGCCGAAACCGATTTGGATAGAGCGTTCGATGTTCTGAGCAATCCATAAACCACCCAGGGCTGCCGGCCCATTTCAGCAGCGAACCATCCGGCCTGGTTGGCCACCTGGGGTAACAGTACCGACCATGCGAACACATGCAACAGCCAACGCTTCTCAAATAATTTCCCTTGTTTCCAAAGCCAGCAGGCGTACAAGGTGATCAGTATCATCAATACACCGATGCCGATCATAAGATGATAGAACTGGAAAATGCTGTTCACCTGTGTGGGCCTTTCATCGGGTGGAAAAGCGTTGAGACCCGTAACCGGTGTGGAGAAATCATGGTGTAATAAAAAAGACAATCCCTTTGGTACCTTAATGCCCATTGTTTTTTGCTGTTCATTGTTCACCCAGCCAACCAGGTACATGTCGGCTACTGCACTGCTGTCGTAATGCCCTTCAAGTGCTGCCAGTTTAGCCGGTTGGTTTTTGGCTACCCCTTCAGCGCTTCTGCTGCCCGTAAACAATTGTGCCAATGAAAATACAGCAGCCACCACCAATGCGATCCTGAATGCAGGCTTTGCGATTTCCAAAAACTTATTTCTTAAAATGTAATAGGCGTTTACACTGAGTATTAAAAACGCCCCGGCTAAAAAAGCGGCTATCCATACATGTAGGAGCCGGTCAACACTGGATGGATTAAAAACCATGGCCCAGAAATCGGTTACTTCAGCCCTTGCATTCATGCCTTCACCCACAATATGAAAACCGGCCGGTGTTTGCTGCCAGCTGTTAGCTACCACGATCCATACAGCGCTGAACATGGAACCCATAAATACCATAATGGTGGAAAAAAAATGTACCTGTTTACTAACCCGGTTCCATCCAAATAATAATATACCAAGAAAACCGCTTTCCAGGGCGAACGCAAAAATGCCTTCAGCAGCAAGTGCACTGCCGAATATGTCTCCCACGTATTTCGAATAGGTGGCCCAGTTAGTACCAAATTCAAACTCCATGATGATGCCGGTAGCCACGCCGATACCAAAGATGAGGGCGAAGATCTTTATCCAGAATCTCGTCATCTGTTCATAGATGAGGTTGCCGGTTTTCAGGTAGAGCCCTTCCATGATCACCAGTATCAAACCAACGCCAATGCTGAGGGGAGGGTAGATGTAATGAAAAGCCACTGTGAATGCAAACTGTATGCGGGCCAGTATTTCTGTTTCCATTTTAAGAGAGATTTAAATCGCAGGATAGAGATGCGAAGTTACGGCATGCGGGGTGAATTGTTTTCTTTTGCAACCGTATCTAAAAAAAAGGGGCTGCCTGAAAACAGGCAACCCTTACTCAAAGTCAACAACAAAACTATTATAACATCGTAGTTGGACGGATATAATTACTTTTTGGAAGACCGGTTAAAGCCATTGCTTTAAATCCTCCGGCCACTTCAAAAAAGTTGGTCCAACCCCTTTGTTTCAAAATTGAAGCAGCAATCATGCTGCGGTAACCACCGGCACAGTGAATGGCAAATGCTTTGTCTTTCGGCAATTCGGCCAGGTGTTCATTGATAGTGTGTAACGGGATATTGAGGGCGCCGATAAAATGTTCGGCTTCATATTCACTCTTTTTTCTTACATCTACCAGCAACAGGTCCATGTCATCGCATTTTTCCTCCAGTTGTTTGGCGCTGATGCGGTGAACGGTATCCATTTCTTTACGGGCCTGCTTCCAGGAGCTGAATCCTCCCTTGAGGTAACCGATGGTATGATCATAACCCACTCTTGACAGCCTGATCATACTGTCATATTCTTTTCCTTCATCCGCCACGATCAATATTGGCTGGTTAATATCCGGGATCAATTCACCTACCATCTGGGCGAAATTTCCATCGAGCCCGATGTTGATGCTGTTGGGAATAAAACCATGAGCGAAATCCATTGCAGTCCGGGTATCAAGCACGAGTGCCATTGTTTCATTCGCTGTAACCTCGAATGCTTCTGCGCCCAATGGGATATGTGCTCTTTTCAGCACCGTGTCAAGACTCTCATAGCCATGAATATTCATGAGCACATTTTTAGGAAAATACCCGGGAGGGGCAGTAAGCCCGGTGAGAATAGCATGCACAAATTCATCCTCGCTCATCGGTTGCAGTGCATAATTCGTTTTTTTCTGGTGCCCGAGCGTATCCGTTGTTTCACTGCTCATCATCTTACCACAGGCGCTTCCTTTTCCGTGGTTGGGATATACGATGAGATCATCACTGAGTGGAAGTATCTTTTCGTGAAGCGAATGGTACAGTAAGCGGGCGAGTTTATCCTGTGTAAGATCTGCCACCACGTGTTGTGCAAGGTCGGGTCGTCCAACATCATCTATAAAAAGTGTATCGCCGCTGATGATGCCATGCTCACGGCCGTTTTCATCAATGAGCAGGTAGGTGGTGCTTTCCATGGTGTGCCCCGGTGTATGGATCACTTTTATCCTGTAATCGCCCACTTCAAAAAACTGGCCATCCGTTGCCGTTAGTGACTCGTACCCGGGCTTTGCATGCGGACCAAATACAATTTCAGCGCCGGTCTTTTCTTTCAGGTCAAGGTGGCCGCTGACGAAATCAGCGTGAAAATGTGTTTCAAAAACGTATTTGATACGGGCATTGTCTTTTGTTGCCCTGTCGATATAGGGCTGTACTTCCCGCAGGGGATCGAATATGGCGGCTTCGCCTTTGTTCTCGATGTAGTATGCGGCATGCGCAATGCAACCAGTGTAAATCTGCTCTACTTTCATAATGAGCCTGTTTGATGAAAGAGCTTTGAATAATGCAAAAATTGAATGTTTATCCCGGATAAACGGTTACTTATGTTACGTTAATGCATGATGTATGTCATCCCGGTAACTGATGAAGGTCATTGCAGGCGAAGGTCAGGTGTGTGTGGCCGCACTGAATATTTCATGCAGGATAATATAGCAACCCATTACCAGTACAAACCAGCCGAATGCTTTTTTTAATTTGGCGCCCTCTATTTTTTTCGCCATTGCTCCACCGGCAAAAATTCCTGCGATGGCCATTGCAGTGATGCCGGCCAGAAATTTCCAGTGGATATCAAAATGTCCGAGATCGCCGGTAAACCCGATGAGTGAATTAAGCGCAATGATCAACAAGGATGTGCCCACAGCCTGTTTCATTGGCATCTTTAAAATAAGTACCAGTACAGGGATCAGCAGAAAACCACCACCTGCTCCCAGCAGCCCGGTAACCAGCCCGATAAGTACAGCATACAACAGCAGCTTTACGATTGGAATGTGTTGAAGGGAAGCATTTGTTTCACCGGGTATGGATTTCCCATTCCTGATCATAGCGAAAGAAGCCGCAAGCATAAGAATGGCGAAAAGCACCATCGTTAGCATTTCGTGTGAAATGTGAAACGCCGTGCCAGGGAAAAAAACAGCAGGTAAAACCGGTAACAGGAGCTTGCGGGTGGCAAACACGGTGGAAATGGAGAACAGGCCGAATAACAAAGCAGTTTTGATATTCACCAATCCTTTTCGGTAGTTGTCGGCTGCGCCCACCATCGAAGTGGCTCCTACAATAAACAGCGAATAAGAAGTGGCGAGTACCGGGTTGATGCCAATCACGTACACAAGTATCGGAACGGTGAGGATAGATCCTCCGCCACCGATCAATCCGAGTGAAACACCTACCAGTGCAGCCAGTAAATAACCTGCTATTTCCATCATTCAAATGCTTTGGCAAACAAAGGTGAAGTAATGACAAATTACCGGAGGTTACAAAAGTTACATTAAATACTGCTTTGTTTCGAACGGGAAATGTTCAACCGTTCTTTTTTTATAACAGCATATCGGCAGTTGCTTTTTTGTTTTTTGCAGCAAAAAATTTTGCAGGAAAATTTTCTGTAGGAAGTGTTTATGTGGAGCAGGAGGATAAGGTAATCAGGCAAGCTGTGCGCAAAGTCATGTGAAAATTCATTTTGGTTCATTACCTTTCCGGCATGAATGAACAGTTGCGGAATGCCTTCCCTTCTTTTGAAAAAGGATTGTTGCAAACCCTGGAAGAGCATTCAGAGATCAAAACTTTTGTTGCTGGTGAAGAGATCATGAAGACCGGTCATTATTTCAAATCCATTTTGCTGATCATACACGGGCTTATAAAAGTGTACCGCGAGGATGAACTGGGGAATGAGTATTTTATGTATTACCTGCAACCCGGCCAGGCCTGTGCATTATCGATGATCAGTGGTGCCCGGCAGGAACGGAGTGAAGTGATGGGAAAGGTGGTGGAAGAAACAACTGTAATTTCGGTGCCGCTCGAATTCATGGATCAATGGATGCATGATTATAAAAGCTGGTACCAGTTTGTACTTGATACCTACCGCAAACGTTTCGAAGAATTGCTGCTCACCATTGATCATACTGTTTTCAGGAGCATGGATGAAAAACTGCTTTTTTACCTGCAACGGCAACAGGAAATTCATGGCACTAACCTACTCCAGGTGAATAATACAGAAATCGCTCACGAGTTGAACTCCTCCCGGGAAGTGATATCAAGGCTGATGAAAAAGCTGGCTGAACGTGGCATGATACGTATTGTCAAAAATCAATTGGTGGAGATTATAACCCTTGATACCTGACTATAATTATACTGTCCTGCAATCACAATCATCCCTCTTTATGAACTTAATCATAGTTTGTGATTGTGTGATATAAGTCACACAATTCCCTTTAAACGTGGAAGTACTTTAGTGTTGTGAATATGATCACACATTAAATAAACGACCATGGACACCGCCCATCATTACGAAGTAAAAGTGAACTGGCAAGCCGACCGGAAAGGGTTGATGAGTTCACCAGTATTGCAACAAAATATAGAAGTTGCCACACCGCCTGAATTTCCCAAAGGAATGCCGGGTATCTGGTCGCCCGAACACTTACTGGTGGCTGCAGTAAACAGTTGCCTGATGACTACCTTTTTAGCCATTGCTGAAAACTCTAAGTTCAGTTTTGTGAATTTTGAAAGCAATGCAGATGGTAAACTGGACCGGGTAGACGGGAAATACATGATCAGCGAGATCATATTATCGCCTGTACTGGTCATTCATCATGAAGATGACAAGGAAAAAGCCATCCGCATCCTGCAAAAATCAGAGGCTGCATGCCTCATCTCCAATTCAGTAAAATCAACCATCATTTTCAAACCAACCATTAAAACGGTATGATACAACAACCATTTTTAATGTATAAAACTATCTTGTATGAAAAAGCAGCATATTTTAC
>CAYVLT010000237.1:0-6958 GCA_964452405.1 uncultured Ferruginibacter sp. | reverse complement strand
TAAAGAACTGGATGCGCAGGGCAACGAGATCGACCCAAGACAAGAACTGATCAGAAAAATTCTTGAGTATAAAAAATTCAAGGAAGCGTCCGCCAAATTAGCAGAGATGGAAGAAGTGAGAATGCTGATGTTCAAACGCGGTAACCTGCAAAAAGAGCTGGCGGCGATCGGTGAGGAAGCAGGCGAAGGCACCGAGATACAAACTGTAACACTTTTCAAGCTGATGAAGGCTTTTGAAAAAGTGATCCAGAAGCTGCACGACCGGAATAACAAGCCCGTACACACTGTTATCCAGTATAATTATACTATGGAGGAAAGCAGGGACTATATGCTTACCCATTGCCGTTCTGAACGCACCACCTCTTTTGAAAAAATATTTGAAATATGCCAGGACCGGATTCATGCCCTCTTCCTGTTCCTGAGCCTGCTCGAACTCTCCCAACAAAAATACCTCACCATTGTAACCGGCGAAGGCAGGAACAATTTCATAGTTGAGTACAACGAAAACCGGGAGGAAGATCCCGATAATGGCCTCGACTATAATGAAATGACCAGTTTCAACTAACGCTCCATCGTTTACAGCTTACCTCCCGAAGTTGCTATTCTGTCAGGTGCCTGTAGCTGGCAAGCAAATTGATGTTTAAACATTAATTAAAAGGAGAAAACATGAAAACAGTATTACAAAGGGCTTCACAGCGGGGAAGCGCCGATTATGGGTGGCTCAAACCAAACTATTATTTCAGCTTCAGCAATTTTTACGATCCCTCCAAAGTACATTTTGGTTTATTAAGGGTATTGAATGACGATTTGATCGCAGGTGGCGGTAAATTTCACACGCACCCCCACGATAACATGGAAATTGTTACCATTCCATTGGCTGGGGCCGTAGCGCATAAAGACAGCACTGGTGGTGAGGGCTTGATAAAAGCGGGAGACGTACAGATCATGAGCGCGGGCAGCGGTGTACAGCATTCAGAAGCAAATGCATCTGCCACCGATCCACTATCTCTGTTCCAGGTTTGGGTGTTTCCCAAAGTAAAAAACATTCAACCCAGGTACGACCAACGCACATTTGATGAAGCAGGAAGGGATGGACAATGGCAGGTGGTGGTTTCGCCCCGGAAAGAAGACGATGCGCTCTGGATCAACCAGGATGCAAGGTTTTCTTTGGCAAATGTAAAGGCGGGCGAAAGATTAACCTATCGCAACGGCTTTACCGGAAATGGAGTGTTTCTGGTAGTGATCGACGGATCTGTAAAAACAGCGGGCACACAGTTGGGCAAGAGAGATGCTATTGGGATATACGATACCGATAGTTTTGATGTAACGGCAACAACAGATGCATACTTACTGGCGATAGAAGTACCGATGAATTAACAAGGAATTCTTTTCTACATGCAGCCATGAATATTGCTGCATTTTTTTAGTGAAATATCCTGAGTAAAACAGGCGCCTCCGCCTGGCCCAGGTATTTACCCAGTTCAAGCAGGAATGAGGGCGCCACCGTAGGACAACCCTGGCTCATGCAGATTGACTGCGGTGCCACTTCCTGCTCCGGAACACAGGGGTGTGCATGAAGCACTACAAATCGCTTAAAGGCATTGCTGTTACTGCTGTCGAGACCATACAATTTAAAAGCTAGTCCAAAGCGGCCCGTATAGGAACTCCCTATTTTATAATTTCCCAACGAACTGCAATTACTTCCCACCACATTTGAAAAACTGGCAGATGCCTGCAGGTTGCTTCCGTAGCCATGTGTAACGAGTCCGGCTGTTAATACACTATCCCCGGCAAGATCGTATACAAAAAACCGGCGCTTACCGGAAGCAATTTTCATGTCGATTAAAAAACAATACCGTGTATTGAAGTGCCGGCGCCTAGCCACCTGCTTCAGTTCACCGGCAATGGTTTGCAATCTTTTTAATGTGGAGCTGCTGGTATTACCGGTATGATCATCTGCACCTTTAGTTTTTGTTGTGGGGGATGCAGGGGATGTTGAACAGGTAAATGAGCCCACCGAAGCGACTATCGCCAATATAAGGATAATAGAGGAGCGCATTGAAACGTTTACTACCCGGGATACAAACAGCAACAGGTTCCATAAACGAATGGTGTAAAAAAAAACTAAAATTATTTTTTTACGAGGCCGCTTTTGTTGGTGGAGTACCAGGATAACCCGACCGGTTACCCGAAACCTCCGTTGGTTAGTGGCGCTATTGTTGCCAGTTCTTCCGCTGTAAAAATTCTTGATTGTATGAAAAAGCGCACTCCCAGTGGTATTTCGAGTGAAAAACTGCTTCCCCTGCCGGGCGTTACATCCAGGGTTAGTTGGGTATGTTTCCAGTATTCGAATTGGTCCATGGCCATGTAAAACCTGCAGCCGGCCACTTCTCCCAGGCAAACATCACTGCTGCCTGTTTTAAACTCGCCCACTGCAAAACACATGGGTTGCGAACCGTCGCAACAACCACCACTTTGATGAAACATAAGTGGGCCATGCATTTTCTGCAACCGATCGATCAAAGCAAGTGCCGCATCACTGGCCAATACCCGTTGAATCATCATCCTTGTAATTTTATAGGTTAAGAGGCCGGATCAATCCTGAAGCCAGTTTCCTGCGGAAGTAGCATTCGAATGAAACCTGTCTTCAGCAAAGTTTCCCCGCATATGAACTCCCCGTTATTGGAACAGCATCATTATTGTCCGGCCCCTGCAGGAACGATTGCCTGTAAAATCCCTTTTAATTTAAAAGAATCCCAGTTTTTGTTTACTGTAGGATATCAGCATATTCTTGGTATGCCTGTAATGATTCAACATCATTTTATGCGTCTCTCTTCCGAATCCTGATTTTTTATACCCGCCAAACGGAGCATGGGCAGGATAGGCGTGATAGTTATTAACCCATACCCTGCCGGCCTGGATGGCTCGTGGCACCTGGTACAATTCATGCGCATCCCTTGTCCACACACCTGCTCCCAGTCCATACAAAGTATCATTTGCAATGGCGATGGCTTCTTCGGTGGTTTTAAAAGTTGTAACACATACCACCGGCCCGAATATCTCTTCCTGAAAAACCCTCATTTTGTTATGGCCTTTAAATACGGTGGGCCGGATATAATACCCATGCTCGAGCCCGCTGTTCTGGTGAAAAGCTTCTCCGCCTGCCAGCACCTCGGCGCCTTCCTGCTTACCGATCTCGAGTTAACTGAGAATTTTTTTGTATTGGTCTTCGCTGGCCTGCGCACCCATCATTACGGTACTATCAAGCGGGTTACCGAGCTTTACCGCACTCACTCTCTGCAGTACTTTCTGTATAAACCGATCATAAATATTTTCATGCACCAATATCCTGGAAGGACAGGTACATACTTCTCCATTATTCAATGCAAATAATACGGCACCTTCCACTGCCTTGTCAAAAAACTCGTCATCCTTATCGGCAACACTTTCAAAAAAGATATTCGGGCTTTTTCCGCCGAGTTCCATTGTTACTGGTATCAGGTTTTCTGATGCATATTGCATGATCAGCCGGCCGGTGGTTGTTTCGCCGGTAAATGCCACTTTGTTTATTTTAGGCGATTGTGCCAGGGGCTTTCCAGCTTCAATACCGAAGCCGGTTACCACATTGAGCACTCCTTTTGGAAGCAGGTGCCCCACAAGTTCCATTAAACACATGATGCTGGTAGGTGTTTGTTCTGCCGGCTTCACCACCACACAACAACCTGCTGCCAGGGCCGGCGCTATTTTCCATGCAGCCATCAGCAGCGGAAAATTCCACGGAATGATTTGTCCTACCACACCGATAGGTTCATGAAGGTTGATGCACACCGTGTTTTCATCGTGCTCACTGATGGTGCCTTCTTCACTACGGATTACGCCGGCGAAATAGCGGAAATGATCGATGACCAGGGGCAGATCAGCAGCCAGGCTTTCACGGATGGCCTTACCATTATCGATGGTTTCAACGGCGGCCAGGTATTGCAGGTGCTGCTCTATTACATCTGCTATTTTAAGCAGGATGTTGCTGCGGTAAGTGACTGAGGTTTTGCTCCAGGTTACAAAAGCCTGCTGTGCCGCATCGATGGCCATTTCAATATCTTTTGCATTGCCCCTTGCAGCCTGCGTAAAGGGCTTTCCATCGATCGGCGAGATGTTGTCGAAGTATTCACCACTATCGGGTGCCACCCATTCGCCGTTGATGTAATGATTGTATTTTTCTTTAAAAACAGGCCTGGCGGCCAACGTAGAGGCCGGTGCGGCCGCTGTTGCAGTGCTCATAATGGAAAGTTTAATCGTTAATAAATGGTAAGCTAATATCTGGTGATATTGGGGGAAGGGGTCATGCGATCGTCTTTTTTTATAGCACGATTGTACCCCGGGTTTTGCCGGGTTGAATTATAATTGTAAAATTGATCTTACGAAATGCCTGCCATGCCATCCGGTAAAACATTACAACCTGTCAGTTTAACCCATCCACGGTACCTGCAAACCCTGGTGGAGAACAGGCGCATCTTTAACCTGAACCGTTGCGAACTGAATGTTTTTGAAACCTACCAACATGCATTTCACATCCCGCTCACCTTTAGTGATTTTGTGATCACCAGCATGGTGAAAGGAAAAAAAGTGATGCACCTCTTTGATAAACCCGCTTTTGAATACCTGCCGGGCGAAACGGTGATTGTACCGGCCAACGAAACAATGATCATTGATTTTCCTGAAGCAGGGGCGGTAAATCCAACCCAATGCATCGCACTGGCAGTGGATGCCCGCTATGTGAACGATACGCTGCACTATCTCAATGACTATTATCGCTCGGAAGAAAAGCATGAATGGAAACTGCAGTTCAATCAATACCATTTTGAAAATGATGATGAGATCACCAACCTTATCAATAAACTGATCAGGATCTGCAGCGGAACAGACAAAGCCAAAAATATTTTTGCCGACCTCAACCTGAAGGAACTCCTGATCCGTTTGCTGCAAAGTCAGCACCTGCAGCAGGTTTCAACTGAACATACCGCCAACAACAACCAAAGCCGGCTGCATTATGTACTGCATTATATTCATGAGCACCTTACCGAAAAAATAGCAGTGGATGCATTGAGCAGGAAAGCATACCTGAGCAGGAATGTTTTTTTTAAATGGTTCAGGGAACAGTTTGGGATTACGCCATTGGATTATATTAACCAGGAGCGGTTGAAACTGGCGAAACAATTACTGGCCCAGCCAACCAGTAAAGTGCAAACGGTAAGCGATATGTGCGGCTTCAGTGATGTGAATTATTTTATCCGGCTGTTTAAAAAAATGGAGGGTATCACCCCCAGGGCTTATAAAGATTGTTTAAACAAAGCCTGATATTACCCTGATGCAGGCGGCCCAGAGCCTGAATAACAATACCGCATCACTTCACGGGTTGGATAACACCAACCCCTGCTTACGATTATTTTCTGCGTCGGCGCTAAAAAGATTTTCTCATACAAACACTGTTGTATACGCCCTCATACTGGCCGTAGTTCGGCGTTATAACATAGCCTGATCGTTGGTACAAACTGATCGCTTCGGGTTGATTTTGCCCGGTTTCCAAAACAGCAGCCGTATAATCCAGTTCGGCCGCCCAGTTTTCAAGTTCTTTTAAAACAATACCTGCAATGCCTTTGCCACGGAAGGCCGGTTTTACAAACATGCGCTTGATCTCCACTGCGCCTGTATCGTATGGCCTGAAGGCGCCACTGGCAACAGCATCACCTTCATAAAAAGCGACGACCGCATTTTTTAGATTTACCGTTTTGTTGAACTGGGCATAAAATGCATGATCATCCCCATCCCTGAAAGCCAATTCAGCATCGAGCAATGCCACCAGTGCAATGAAATCTTTGTTGTTGAAGTCTGTTCGTAAAAGTTGCACCATAGTGAAAGATGTTTGCTGAAGATAATTATTTCCTGGTTTTTTTATACTGATCGGGGTAATCTAAACTATCTTCATAGCACAGCTCAACACAAACTAAAAGATCGCATGCCGCTTTTCCTCATGCTACTCATCGTGGTGATTTTTTTAATTGTATTAACCACCCGATTGAAAGTAAATCCATTTATATCACTGGTGCTGGCCTCATTGCTGGCTGGCTTCCTTACCGGCATGCCTGCTGTGGCCGTGGCTAAGTCTGTTCAAAAAGGTATTGGCGATATGCTGGGATCGATCCTGCTTGTTTTATGTGCAGGAGCCATGATCGGGAAGCTGGTGGCGGAAAGTGGCGCTGCAAAAGTGATTGCGGACCGCATT
Organism: uncultured Ferruginibacter sp.; assembly: GCA_964452405.1. Lineage (GTDB taxonomy): Bacteria > Bacteroidota > Bacteroidia > Chitinophagales > Chitinophagaceae > Ferruginibacter. The sequence continues at coordinate 678 of CAYVLT010000237.1, read as the reverse complement.
ATGAAACTCTGCGGTAAAAAATATCTTCAATGGGGGCTGATGGCAACGGGCCTTGTCATCGGCATACCGCTGTTTTACAACGTTGGATTTGTGTTGGTGATACCCATTATATTCAGCCTGGTGTACCAATATAAATTACCGGCGGTATATGTAGGCATTCCGATGTTGGCTTCCCTGTCGGTGGCACATAGTTTTCTACCACCGCACCCTTCCCCGGTTACGCTGGTCGCCACTTTTAATGCAAGCATGGGAAAAACTTTTTTGTATGGTTTGATGGTCGCCATCCCCTCAGTGATCATTGCCGGCCCCTTGTTTTCCCGATCCCTGAAAAAAATAAAAAGCGGATCACCTGTGTTGATGACCGATGAAACACAAAACGAACACCGGTCGCCAGGATTTTTCAATAGTATCTTTTCCGCCATGCTGCCCGTTTTTTTACTGGCGCTTACCACACTTGTGTCAGTTTTATTTGATGGAGCAGGCGAAGCCATGAGTTTCCTTGCTGACCCTGCGGTGCTGATGCTGATCAGTTTACTGGTTGTTAGCTACACGTTGGGATTGCGGCAGGGAAGAACCATTCGATCAACCATGCAGGTATTTGAAAACGGCATCCGTGAAATAGCAATGATCATTCTTGTGATCGGTGCCTCGGGCGCATTGAAACAGGTACTGGTTGAC
>CAYVLT010000236.1:0-6962 GCA_964452405.1 uncultured Ferruginibacter sp. | reverse complement strand
GCATAGGATGACGCATCATACTATTATTGAACAGAATGATTCTAACGTTTTCGCCCTTCTTAATAAGAATTTTGTCAGCTTCAGACACCACTTTATTATCCAAGCTCCATACATACCTGTTCATATTACCTGTGAGATCAAACTTTAGAACCTTCACCGGTGCATCTTTTGGTAATGTTGTTTTTTCAGGTGCTTTAAGCATTGTATAATTAAGAGAAACAATGTCTGGTAAATCAGAACTCATATCCATAGCACTCATACTGTCGTTACCCTGCATTTGCTTGCCATGCATATCCTCTGTTGTTGTTTGCTTATTTGATGATTTCTTTGATGGTTCATCGCCTGTTATCTCCGGATACATCACCGTATTCATATCCATTACCTGACTTTCCATTTTCATTCCTTCCATTTCAATCATATTGCCTTTCATGTCCATCATGTCATTCATCATCTTCATTCCGGCAAAGTATTTTGGCCTTTTTAACTTTGTAGCCGCTACTTTTTCACCTTGTCCCAGCCAGAGAGACGCATGCTTAGTTCTGTCTTCCGGCGTTACTAAGAATTCATAGCTTTTATTTTCAGGAATGGTGACTACTACATCATATGTTTCCGACACTGCAATAATTAAACGGTCAACTTCTACCGGTTCAACATCATTGCCATCGGTTGCAACAACTGTGATTTTTCCACCTGCGTATGACAGCCAGAAATAATCTGAAGCGCCTCCGTTTGCTATTCGTAAGCGAACTTTGTCGCCTGCCTTAAATTGAGGTTGTTCATATTGATTTTTTCCATTTAAAAGAAAATTATCGTAATATACATCGGTCAGGTCCATGGCATTCATCCGCTTCCATTCATTAACCACTTTTGTTTTAAAGTGTCCGCTTTTTATAGCCTCGCTATAACTTTGAGTGGCTCCTTTTTGCACAGCGAACCAATCCGTTGCTGCTCTCAAGCTCCTATGTACTTCTTCTGGTTTCATGTCAATCCATTCACTGATTATAACCGGCAATGTTGGTATATCCCATTCTGTTCTTTTTTTCATAATAAAAGAACCGTACATTCCAATCTGTTCCTGCAATTTGCTGTGGCTGTGATACCAGTGGGTGCCATGTTGAACAATAGGAAATTTGTACAGGTAAGTACTATGGGGTTTTATCGGCATTTGGGTTAGGAATGGCACACCGTCCATTTTGTTGGGTAGAAATAAGCCATGCCAATGCAATGATGTTTCTTCATTTAATTGATTGTGAACGTAGATTTCGGCTGTGTCACCTTCGGTAAATGTCAATGTCGGCATCGGTATCTGGCCATTAACTGCAATGGCCCTTTTCGGTTTTTTTCCGAAAGTGACAATAGTATCAGTGATATAAAGGTCATATCTAACTGTTCGGGGCGGTTCATTAGTTGCAATAGTCTTTATAGTACCAAGGTTTGCTTTCGCTTGCTTATATTTTGCTTGCTGCTCGTCTCTGCTCTCTTCCTGGCTGTCCATTTGCATTCCATCCATATTTTTGGTTACTTGTGCAGATCTGTCTTTTTGGGTATCGGTTTGTTTTGGCTCGCTATGGTTATGATGATTTTCAACAGCCTTTTCTTTTATAAGTTTCATGCCGCATTTCGGGCAATTTCCAGGCTTATCAGCTTGAATTTCCGGATGCATAGGACAAGTGTAGAATGCTTTTTGCAAAGTATCTGCTACCGGGGAAGCATTGTCTCCGTCTGCAGCTTTTTTTACCTGTGGAATTTTGGGCTTTTCTTTTATAAGTTTCATTCCGCACTTTGGGCAATTGCCGGGTTTGGCGGAATGTATTTCAGGATGCATAGGGCATGTATATGTCACTGCTACCTGTGTCGAACTATTCTTCATATTTTTCATTTCCTGTCCCAAGCTCACCGAGCAGACTACCAGGGAAATCGCCATTAATAATAGTTTCATATCGAAATAGATTATGTATTTGTTATAATTACTGAGCTAATACAAGCTTCTTTTTTCTGAAATTTTTAGAGCTTACGAAATAGAGTGCGAAACCACTAATGACTGTAATCAATCCAACTAAAGAAAATATTCTTAACAAAATGTTTCCGAAATCATCCCTGCCATTGTAATCCATTGTATGCATCATCCACAGAAAATCAAACATTCGCCATTTGTTATTTCTAAATTTTTGGACTGTTCCCAGTTCGCTTGTAACATACACAGTTGTGTTAGCTGAGTTGTCAAACGTAACGGCATAAGCTGGCAGAGGACTTTCTCTGTATTCATGATGACCGTTGGTATTAGTGACGTATTCGACGCTTTTTACTTTTGGTGTACCATTAAACCTAAGCTTAGCAACTGCAATTGCTTCTTCCTTTGAGAGAGGGCTGCGAAGCCGGCCGGTTTCCGCATCTGCAAGATGGTTGATTGATTGCATTTCATGTTTATGATTTTCTGCCTTATGTTTTTTTGCTACGCATCTAACCTGGTAAAAAGGTTTGCCTAAAATTTCAATTAATTGTATGGTAACAACTGAGTCAAAGTTGTGAACCTTTTTTATACTGTCAAGAACTGCTGAAGGAGAAACCAATGAGATGTTTGAAGACAGAAGTGGGGGTGACTTTTTTTCAAAGTCACCATGCACTTCGTCTAAGTTGCTCCAACTAAAATAGAGTCCTCCTAATGTCCAGAGCAGGAATTGAACGCCCAGAAAAACGCCCAAAAAGCGATGCGTTTTTCTGATGTAGAAGTGCTTGCTTTTCATTGTGGAGTTTTACTTTTCGAGTTCTTTTAGTTTATTTTTCATTTGCTGTATTTCTTGTTGCTGGCTCGTAATTATTTTGTTTGCCAACTCTTTAATTTCTGGATCTATAAGGGATGCCTTTTCAACCATTAGTACAGCCGCAGCATGGTGGGGAATCATTGATTTTAGAAACTGTTTGTCTTTTACGGCCGCTTGCTGGTGAATACAAAGGAAAAATACCACCAGACCCAGAATTCCTGATATTAACAAGAAAGCGTTAAATCTCTTTTTCATATACATGCCTCCCATAACCAGCAGTTCAATGATAAGCATGGGCATGGTCATTAAGGCCGCCATGTAGAATTGATTGATGTTCGGAACTACATTTTCTAACTTATCAACCATTGCATACATAAGAATATACATTGCGACAAAAGAAAGCACTAACATAATTGCCAGTTTCTTGTACATTCCAACGCCCATTTCTTTATGGGACTGATGTTCGTGATGTTTCATTTCCATTTTGAATATTTTAATTAAACAATGATTATTTATTAACCTTTAACCTGGTTGCATTAATAGCCACGACAATTGTGGAAACCGTCATTAAAACGGCTCCAACTGCAGGGCTTAAAAGAATGCCCTGGCGATACAAAACACCTGCGGCCAATGGCAATGCCACTATATTGTATCCAGTGGCCCATACAAGATTTTGTATCATCTTTCGGTAGGTAGCTTTACCAAACAGAATAAGGTTGGCAATATCCTTTGGGTTGCTGTTTACTAAAACGATACCAGCGGTTTCTGCTGCTATATCACTGCCACTACCTACTGCAATGCCGACGTTTGCCTGGGCCAAGGCCGGCGCATCATTTACACCGTCTCCCGTCATAGCAACAAACTCTCCTTTGCTTTGAAGTGATTTGATGTGCTCCAATTTTTGGTGGGGCAGCACTTCGGCAATAAAGCTTTCCATATGGAGGCTTTGGCTTACGGACTGTGCCACTTTTTTGTTATCGCCTGTAAGAAGGATTGACTTGATTTTGTTGTCTGCCAGTATTTGGATTGCCTCCGCAGATTCAGGACGGATTTTGTCAGACAAAGCTATATACCCCGCCAGTTCATTATTTACTATCAGGAATACGACCGTCTCAACATCTGATGAAACAAAATTGTCTGGTATTGGAATTTGTTTTTCTTTGAGATAACCGGGGCTAACTACCATGATTTTTTTAGCTTCGATGATAGCTTCCACACCCTTGCCGGTAATTGCATTAAATCCTTCAGCGCCTGGTAATCGGATAGATAGTTCTTTTGCCTTTTGGAGAATACCCGTGGCAATAGGATGTTCTGAATTTTGCTCAAGTGCAGCAGCGAGGCCTATTATTTCATTCTCTGAATACTTCCCATTGATGGATACGACTTTTGAAACTTCAAATTTGCCTACGGTAAGCGTTCCTGTTTTATCAAAAACAATTGTTGAAATTTTCCTGGAATCTTCAAATGCAGTTCGGTTTTTTATGAGTAGCCCATTTTTAGCTGACAAGGCAGTTGATTTAGCAACCACTAATGGGACAGCCAGGCCTAATGCATGAGGACAGCAAATGACAATAACGGTCACCATCCGTTCCATTGCAAAGGCAAGCGACTGACCGGTAAGATACCAATATAGAAAAGTGGCAACACCCGCCACCAATGCGATTATAGTAAGCCATCTTGCTGCCCGGTCGGCCAGTAACTGTGTTTTAGATTTTGATTTTTGAGCATCATCCACCAGTTTGATCACCTGTGATAAATACGAATCTTTTGCTGAATGTGATACAGTTACTTTAATTGAGCCGTTGCTGTTGATAGCACCTGCAATTACTTTGTCACCTTTCGTTTTTAGTATGGGTTTAGATTCTCCAGTAAGCATGGATTCATTAAGGTATGTTTCCCCTTCAAGAATGATTCCATCGGCGGCCACTTTTTCGCCGGGTTTTATAAGAATAACATCTTTTGCCTTCAATGTGTCTGTTTTAACATCATACACCATCTGCTCCATTACCATGTGGGCATCGGCAGGCATAAGTTGCACCAGTAATTCTAATTCTTTAGATGCGCCTGCCACTGATTTCATTTCAATCCAATGGCCTAACAGCATTATGAGAATAAGTGTAGCCAGTTCCCAGAAAAAGTCCATTCCCTGCAATCCAAATACAATGGCTACACTGTAGATGTACGCAACCGTTATTGCAAATCCAATGAGGAACATCATTCCGGGGTTTCTTCCTTTTGTTTCAGCAACCATTCCATTAAGAAACGGCCATCCACCATAGAAGAAAACAACAGTTGACAACGCCAGCAAAATATATTGTGAACCGGCAAACTCCCAATGAACACCCATAAAATGCTGTATCATGGTTGATAACAAAATAATCGGAATGGTTAGCGCAAGGACTACGTAGAAACGCTTTTTAAAGTCGCCAATCATTTGGTTATGGTCATGTCCCTCATGCCCCATCGCAGGGTTCGAGGAATGGTGATGATGCATATCATCACTCTTTTTAGTTGCATTGGCTAAGACCAATGTCATTCCACAAATAGGGCAATTCCCAGGCTTATCCTGCTTCACTTGTGGATGCATGGGACAGGTGTACTGATTTTTGCTTTGTGAATAATTCATAAACATTTTTTTGCAGCAATCCTTTTTCCTGAGAAAGATTGCTCAATTATTGAAACCAATATTTGCTTTAGCCGCTTCATTCCTCTTGATTATTTATTTTCCAAACTGTCGGCTTGAGCAGTAAACCAATCAATCAGTAGTTTTTTGTCAGCACTTGACAGCCTTGCTTCAGTGTGCATTAATTTGTAGGAAGACAGCGGCATTTCATCATCCTTTAATTGTCCTGCTATTTCCTTTAGTTTACTCACCTTTTTTCTTTCTGATAGCTCAGTGAAGCTGCTAAAATTCAATTTTGCCTTGCCATTTTTTATGTGCCTTGCCATTATCCAACCAATCGGTTGAACATTGGCATACCAGGGATATTCTGTATTGTTACTATGGCAGTCATAGCAGCTATGATGTAACAAGTAATTAACCTGTGAAGGCATTTTAAATGCATTTCCTATATCTGCAGCTGATTCCTTGTTGTTCTCGTTCTTTATCGGTTGCACAAACTGAATTGCGACGATTACAAAAGTTATTAACCCTGCTATTTTTAATCTTTTTCTCACTCTTATTTTATTGTTTCTTTTACCGTGCCGCAGTCAGGCATTTTACCGCCCAGGTAAGGATTTCTGATTTCCTGCACTTCGCTTATCCAGATTGCACCCTTGCCTTCATTAGCCATCGGGCAAAAATCTTTGTACAAGGTTTGGCCCCCATTTCCGAAGTTTTTTACAAGGTCATCTACATCTTTGCTTAACATGATAAAGTGTTCCCGCTGGTGCTCAATTTTTGCTGCGTTGGAGCTAATGTGTTCAGCATGTTCTTTCATATCGTCAGCAATATCCATATAGCTTTTCATTTGTGCATCGGGAATGCTTTTCATATCAACTGACGATAAGGCAGCAGACAAGTTTGTTCCTGCTGTTGCGGCGTCTTTACCATTGTCTTTAGTTAAAGCATTTTTCAATTGGAGGTAACTTGCTACTATTTGCTTCGTTGAAAATGCAGTTATAGAAGCGGTCGCAGTTGTTGTATCAGTTTGTGAATGCTCATGTGTTGCAGATGAACTATCTGTGTGCTCATGTTCAGTTGCTGGAGTTTCTTCAGCTTTGGTAGAATCGCTATTGCATGCGGTCAACCCCGTAGTGATAATTGCAAGGGCAATAATTGTATTTTTCATTTTACGATGTTTATGTGTTAAAAAAGATAGAATCGTGTTGCAATGTTTAATCCGTATCGCTGTTCATATTTTTTATGATGCAAATGCGGATAGCCTCAACCGTTTCTCTTTAAAAGAAACAGAAGAGGCAGCTCAATTATTAAGTTATAATGTTTCCTTTACGCTGCCGCAGGAAAGCATGGCGTTGCCATAATAAGGGTTTTTTATAGCCTTATCATTACTAAGCCAGGATGCTTTTTTCATCGGGCAGTACTGAATGTAGATGGGTTCCGGTGAAAGCTTTTTAGTTTTCGCCAGTTCAACTATGTTGTTTGAAAGTGAGGCAAATTGTTCTCTTTGCTTTTTGATATCTGCTGATTGAAATATTGCAGTAGCATCCTTTAAAAGTACCACTTTTGCATCATCGTTA
>CAYVLT010000235.1:0-6967 GCA_964452405.1 uncultured Ferruginibacter sp. | reverse complement strand
GTCGGGCAGCCCGGCCTTGCCGCCGGTGGCGAGTTTTTCCTGGTAACGTTCCACCAGTTTTTCATAACTCCGCGAGTCCTGGTTGGGTTTGCCGCCCAACAGGCGCACCACAAATAAGGGAAGTGTAAATGCAAGGGTGCTGGTTTGCGTGGCGATGCACAGGTGTTGCACGTGTTCTGCCACCGACCATTTTCCCGGTGCAGGTTTTCTAAAGAAAATATTTTCGTCGATGGCCGTGCAGGCTTGTGTGAAGCCGGTGAAAATTTTGTTCGCGGCGGTGATTATCTGTTCTTTGATCAAGTACTGCATACACAAATTTTTACCGGTAATCCTGCAACAGTTATACCGTTATTTCGCCTTTAAAAACCATAGTTGCCGGACCGCAGAGCCAGATATCATTGAAATGTTCATCATCGAGCTTGTTGTATTCTACGCTCAAATGTCCTCCCGGTGTTTTCACATCCACTGTGTTAAACCCATTTTCGTTGTGTGCCGCCATCAAGGCGGCTGCGGTAACACCCGTGCCACAACTCAATGTTTCATCTTCCACACCGCGTTCGTAGGTGCGCACATATATCTGGTCTTCACCCATTGTTTCTACAAAATTTACATTGATGCCGTCTTTTTCAAAACTATCACTGTAGCGGATATCCTTGCCTGTTTCCACCACATCAATGTCTTCCACGTTAGAAGCAAATTTTACAAAATGCGGTGAGCCGGTGTTGAGCACGGCATAGCCATTGAAGTAATCCACTTTGTCCACATCCTTCATCTTTAAGCTCACCCGACCGTCAGGATCTATTTCTGCTTCATGTGGACCGTCGATGGCAACAAAATGGTAAGTGCTCCGGTGGATACCGGACTGGTGGGCAAATTTTACGAGGCATCTTCCGCCGTTGCCGCACATGGTGCTTTCGTTGCCATCAGCATTGTAATATTTCATTTCAAAATCGTAGCCTTCTTTTTTATTCAGCAACATCAGTCCATCGGCGCCGATGCCGAAATGCCGGTCGCACATTTTTTTGATCTGTTTGCTGCTGAGTTCCGGGCACTGCTGGTGAAAATTATCAATGATGATAAAGTCATTCCCGGTGCCCTGGTATTTTTCAAATGCAATTGTCATTGTCAGCTAAATAATGGATGATCGTTTTTATACTTTTACATTGAGCACCTGTATTACGGTTGGTACATGGTTTATATACGTAAATCACAGGCTGCCTGCCGGCTTGCTGCAGGTGATTTTTTTAATCTCCAGCAGTTTTTTTCAAAATTCGAATTTCGTATTTATTAAATAAAAAATTCCCTTATTTTTGCGCTCTTAGAAAATAAAGCCTCAATTATTTCGTATTAGTAATTGAAAATCACAGAATGGTTCTGTGGCCGAGTGGCTAGGCAGAGCTCTGCAAAAGCTCGTACAGCAGTTCGAATCTGCTCGGAACCTCCAATAACAACCCTCTTCTTTTAAGGAAGAGGGTGTTTTTTAAGTATATGTTTCCGAAAATTTTACAACGAATAGGATTACTCGCCTGCATCATACTGGTGGTTGCCTGTTTTATGCCCTGGGCTTATTATGCAGATATCCACGAAACCTTCACCGGGTTTTATTCTTACAAAAACACTTATGGAAAACCGGGTGGATTTTTAACATTGATGGCGATCACAGGATTCGTTTTGATGTACATTCCGAAAGTGTGGGCCAAACGAACCAACCTTTTCGTGTGTGCGTTAACGGTGGGTTACGCGGTTAAAAGCTATGTACTCTTTACTTCCTGTTACAATGCCTACTGCCCTGAAAAGAAAGTGGGCATTTTTATCATGCTGCTGTCCACCATTATTATGCTGCTTGCCGCTGTATTCCCCGACCTGAAGATCAACCACAAGAAGCCGAAGGAACAACTTTGAGTTGAAAGATGCAGCCCACATTTATTTTTTCTTCCCGCTTTTACCAACGCTTCACTTCCTCCCTCGTAAAAATATATTCAGGTGTAACAATCTCAGGGTCGTCATTCACTGCATACCAGGGCGATAAGGCTGGCGATGCAGGGTTTACCAAGATATGAATGTCCTGCGCCGGCATATAGCTTTGGGCGAGTAAAAATATTTTTTTGCCTGCCTCATTTACTGCCACTGCCAGCACGATGGCTGCATGGCCGGGGAAACCGCCCCTGATGAATACATCACCTGCCTGCAGGTCGGCAAAGGGCACCGGTTTCAATTGTTTGGAAAGCGATGCGGTACCACACATGCCAAAAACGGTTTGCAAAAAAGTATGCAGGTGAGCCGTGGTATAAGGTTTGGTAAATGGGTATGCTTTGCCGGCATTATCCCGGAATTCAATGAGTTCAAACTGCCCCTGTGAAAAAAGATATTCTGCCCGCAGGCGCATCACGGCATCGGCACATTGCTGCAGGTCCGTAGTGCCGGTTGAAATATTGAGCACGGCAAACTGGGCGGTTTGGTTCTTTTTTTGCACGCCGTTAAAGAGGTACACGGTCTTGTCTTTTTTTAAGGGCAATGCCAACAGCCAGCCGGCAAAGGAAGAGCCCCCGCGCCCAGGCAAATGATAGCCCGCAGGTACCGGGATGGCGGCCACCATGGGATAGGGGTTATCAGTGCTTTCGGCAACGAACGGACTTTCATTTTTTACCCCGCTTTCAGCTGTGCAACAGAGCAGGAAAATGCTGCAGCAGGCCGCTAAAGTTTTGGAGTGCATAAATCATTATTTTTGGTGCTGATCAGGGTCAGATGCACTGCCGGGTGCGATCCATAAAAAATCATGTTAAAACAACCTATGGCAAGCATATTAATAATCGACGATGAGAGGGCTATCCGTAAAACCCTTGGAGAAATTCTCAGTTATGAAGGCTATAAAATTGATGAAGCCGCTGATGGTGAAGAGGGCTTGAAAAAATTTTCGACCACCACTTACGATGTGGTGTTGTGCGATATCAAAATGCCGAAGATGGATGGCATTGAATTTTTAGAGAAAGCCAAAGAGATCAACAGCGACATACCCATAATCGTCATCAGCGGTCATGGTAATATTGAAACAGCCGTGGAAGCCGTTAAAAAAGGCGCCTTCGACTATATCAGCAAACCACCGGATCTCAACCGTATGCTGATCACCCTGCGCAATGCGCTTGATAAGCAAACGCTGGTTACCGAAACCAAGGTGCTGAAGAAAAAAGTGAGCCGGGTGCAGGAGATGGTGGGTAACAGTCCTGAAATTCAAAAGATCAAAGACACCATTGAAAAAGTGGCGCCTACTGATGCCCGGGTGCTGATCACCGGTGAAAACGGGGTGGGTAAGGAACTGGTGGCGAGGTGGATCCACGAAAAAAGCAACCGGGCAAGCGGTCCTATTGTGGAGGTGAACTGCGCCGCAATTCCCGGCGAGTTGATCGAGAGTGAATTGTTCGGCCATGAAAAAGGTTCTTTTACTTCTGCCATCAAACAACGAATCGGAAAATTTGAACAGGCAAACGGGGGTACGCTTTTCCTGGATGAGATCGGCGACATGAGCCTCGGTGCACAGGCAAAAGTATTGCGGGCATTGCAGGAAGGAAAGATCACGCGGGTGGGTGCCGATAAAGATATCAATGTAGATGTTCGGGTGGTGGCAGCCACCAACAAAGACCTGTTGAAGGAAGTGGAAGAAAAAAACTTCCGCCTCGATCTCTATCACCGCCTCGGTGTGATCATTGTGCATGTGCCGTCTCTCAATCAACGCAGGGATGATGTGCCTGACCTGGTGGAATTTTACCTCGATAAAATAGCCGCTGAATATGGCCAGCCTAAAAAGGCCATTGAAAAAGACGCCATGGAACTGCTCACCAACTACAACTGGACCGGTAATATCCGTGAGTTGAGAAACGTGGTGGAGCGGTTGATCATACTTTCTGGTAAAACCATCACCAAAGATGATGTAAACACATACGTGCTGCCCAAATAAAGACGGGAGCCTGATCAAAATCTAACCCGGTATTGCCTTAACATACCTGCATGAAAAAAATATACTGTATCAGCGGATTAGGGGCGGATGAAAAAGCATTTACAAGGATACAGGTGCCGGGTTACCAGTTGGCCTTCATTCCATGGCTTAACCCTGAACCAGCCGAACCGCTGCAAGCCTATGCCAAAAGAATGCTGCAGGTAATCAATGAACCGGAGCCCATCCTGATGGGGCTTTCTTTTGGTGGTATCATGTGCATCGAGATCGCCAAACTCATCCCGGTAAAAATGGTGATCCTTGTTTCAAGTGTAACCAGTCAGCACCAAATGCCTTACTGGATGCGGATTGCGGGTAAGCTGCGGCTGAATAAAATATTACCGCTTCGGTCTTCTTCTACTTTACTGCAGCCCGTGCAGGATTATCATATCGGTGCAAAGACGGCCGAAGAAAAAGAGATTGTCCGGCGCTACCGTAAAATGGTTTCCCCGGAGTACCTGCATTGGGCCATCAATGCGATTCTCAACTGGAAAAATAACTGGCAGCCACAAACGCTTTTCCAGATACATGGTGATGCTGACCGCATCTTTCCGGTAAAGTACATCAAACCCGACTATATTATTCCAGGGGGTACTCATTTCATGATCTTCAGCAAGGCAAAAGAGATCAACGAAAAGCTTTTACGCATGCTGCCAGGGGCCGGCTGATCTGTTAACAAGCGATGGGTTCATATTACGGTCTTTTTCGGTATTTTTACGCACTGTGACAGTGATCATCTGCCAGCAGGATGCCCTGGCTTCCCTGTTCCGGTATTTTTTTGCTGGATTTGCCTTTTTATGATTGATCGCACTTCACTGCTTTAACCGGGAACCATCAACAAGATTTAAAAAAGCTACAATGAAATCATTCTTTACCAGGAGTGTTATCCTGTTTCTTATGCTTGCTGTTTCTTTTTCTGTAACCGCACAACAAAATTTTTTTAATGATGCGCCTGAAACTGCTTTACAAAAAGCCGGGCAAAAAAGAGTCATCATCCCGGAAAAATACCGCACGCTGCAACTGGATACAACGGCGATGTTACCTTTCCTGCGAAGCCTGCCGGCTGAACAATCCATTACCAACCGGGACAATGCCCCTGTAATGATGATCCCGATGCCTGATGGTTCTGTGGCAAGATTTCATGTATGGGAGTGTGCCATTATGGAACCTGGACTGGCGACTGCTTTTCCGCTAATCAGAACTTATTCCGGCCAGGGGATTGATGACCCTACGGCTACCATTAAATTTGATTGGACTGAGTTTGGGTTTCATGGTATGATCCTGTCGCCTGTCACAGGGGCTGTGTTGGTTGATCCATATTCCAGGGAAAACACTGTTGACTATATCTCTTATTTTAAACAGGATTATAAAAACAAGAAAGTATTTGTTGAGTTACCTACAATTGAAGCGCCGGAAAATAACAATGCCCGGGGTGCAACACCACTTGCCGGAAGTTGCACCGGAACACAATTAAGAACTTACCGGCTGGCGTTGGCCTGTACGGGTGAATATGCGGTGGCAGCCACTGGTTCTTCATCACCTACCAAGGCAGCGACTCTTTCAGCCGTTGTTACAAGTATTAACAGGGTAGACGGAGTGTACGAAAAAGAGATTGCCGTGCGCCTTGTATTGGTTGCAAATGATACAGCGGTATTGTTTACGAACAGCAGCACTGATCCTTTCAGTGGAAATAACAGCGCCACCACCTTGATCAATGAAAGCCAGACAGTGATCGATTCACGCATTGGCAGTGCCAACTATGACATCGGGCACACATTCAGCACCGGGGGCGGCGGACTGGCGCAGCGTCCATGCGTGTGCGTTAGTGGCCAAAAAGCAAGGGGTATTACCGGTTCCTCCGCTCCGGTGGGTGATGCTTACGATATCGATTATGTAGCTCACGAAATGGGACACCAGTTTGGGGGTAGTCATACGTTCAATTCGGTTACCAGTAATTGCGCCCCACCCAATGTTTCCACCACCACCAATGCAGAACCGGGAAGTGGTATTTCGATTATGGCTTATGCCGGTATCTGCGGAGCCGATGACCTGGCATTACACAGCATTCCCGAATTTCATGCGATCAGTTTCGATGAAATCACCCAATACAGTATATCAGGGAATGGCAACGGTTGTGCTGTCACCACCAGTACCGGTAATATTGCCCCGGTGGTAAATGCGGGATCAGACTACACCATACCCAAATCAACTTTTTTTGTACTTACAGGCTCGGCGACTGATGCCAACAATGATGCGCTCACTTACAGTTGGGAGCAGGTGGACGTGGGCGGTCCAACAGGGGCATGGAATATGCCTTCCGGTAATGCAGCTATTTTCCGTTCGTTCGACCCGGTTTCATCACCAGTGCGATACTTCCCTAAATTGAGTGATCAAACTGGCAACACCACCACCATCGGTGAAATTCTGCCTTCATATGCCCGTACCATGAAGTTCAGGCTAACGGCAAGGGATAACCGGGCAGGTGGCGGAGGAGTCTGTTATGATGAGAACGTTATCACAGTTGCTGACCTCGGACCATTTACTGTAACCTATCCAACTGCAAGTGGTACCATCTGGAGTGTGAACGATTTTAAAACCATTACCTGGGATCCTGCCGGTACAACAGGGGCTCCAATAAATTGTGCGAATGTATCTATACAATTGTCAACCGATGGAGGCAACACTTTCCCTAACACATTGGTGGCAAGCACGCCTAATACCGGCAGCTACGAGATACAGGTGCCAGCACTCGTTGGCACACAAAACCGCATTCGGGTGATGGCAGTCGGGAATATTTTTTATGATATCTCCAACAGCAACTTCCGTATTCAAAATGCCACGTCTCCTTCATTTTCATTCAATAACCCCGCTGCGGTGGAACTTTGCAGCGGTAACAGCGCCACAGCAACGCTTTTGTCGGGTGCGTTGGGAAGTTTCAGCACCACCATAAATTTAACCGCCAGCCTGAATCCTGCCGGC
>CAYVLT010000234.1:0-6967 GCA_964452405.1 uncultured Ferruginibacter sp. | reverse complement strand
GCCCCGGCCACGCCCTCAACCATCCAAACACAGGCTCCTGCAAAAGCTCCAGGTTTTTCACGGGCAAAAAAAACTGCCTTACCCAAAACACCTGTTTCGTCCCCCAATAAAAAAACATTGCTGTTCCAGCAGGATTCAGTGATCGACTTTGCGTGGTTTGCTGACAAAAATTTTATTGTTCATACTGATACCCTGCTACTGCCCGGTGGGCGCATCATCCAGCTCACTGCCTGTTCATTGCCGCAAAAGGGAACCGATCCATGGACGCATGCTTTGCACTACATGAAAAAAGCCATTCTTTCACGCAGCCACCTGCTGGGAGCATACCCTTATACAACAGTAACTGCCGTGCAGGCCAATACGCCTTACGGTGGCGGCATGGAATATCCCACCATCACGTTGATCAGCGGCAGTAAAAATGAGCGTGCCTTAGAGAGTGTGCTCGAACATGAACTGGGCCACAACTGGTTCTACGGGATACTGGCCAGCAATGAAAGAGATGCTCCCTGGATGGATGAAGGCATGAATACCTACTATAACAAATACAGGTATGCGTTCGATGCGGAACAGGCGCCCGTTAAAAAGCAGGATAGTTTTTTTGAAAAAAGATTACCGGGTGATTATGGTGCTTTTTTACTGAATTACTTAACTGCAGAGAAAAAGGACCAACCCATTGCAACAGGCTCAGCCGAACAGGGCGCAGCTAATTACAATGCAGTGGTGTACTATGAAGCCAGCCTGTGGATGCGTTACCTCGAACATGAATTGGGCACAGAGGTTTTTGACCATTGCATGCAGGAATACTACCGGCAGTGGCGTTTCAAACATCCGGGCGAGGCCGATTTTAAGGCGGTATGTGAGGCTGTAAGTGGCAAAAAACTTGATGAGACCTTTGCCTTGCTGCACCTGGCTAAAACCGGAAATCCTGTAGTACGCAGCAAAACTGCAACAGCAGGTGTTTTTGACGGCGACCAGCGGCAGAATGAACATCGACCCGTAAAATTGATGAGCTTCTTCAGCCTGAAAAATACCGACCGTTATCAATATATTTTTGCTTCGCCGGCAGTTGGTTACAACAAATATAATGGCGTGATGATCGGCGGCCTGTTGCACAACTATACACTGCCGGGTGAAAAATTCCAGTTCTTACTGTCGCCACTGTATGCCACCGGCAGTAAAGACCTGAATGGCATCGGGAGGCTTGATTATAAACTGCTGCAGGGCAATAACGGGGAGAAACTGGTGTTATCACTGGCTGCCGAAAGTTTTAACGGTGACGCCTACACGGATTCAACCGGCAAAAAGAATTTCCTGCGCTTCAGCAAACTGGCACCCGGGATCCGGTATGTGTTTGCAACAAAAAAACCCGGCAGCCAGGTGTTGAAATACCTGCAATGGAAAACCTTCCTGCTCAGGGAAACTTCGTTGCTTTTTACAAGAGACACCATCAATGATGCTGACATCATCAGTTATCCTGTTTTTAACCGCTATGTAAACCAGTTAAAATTTGTTGTTGAAAATAACCGCGTGCTGTATCCGTATCAAGCGCAGTTACAGGCCGACCAGGGAAAGAGTTTTGTACGCATCGCTTTTACCGGGAATTATTATTTCAACTATGCCAAAGGCGGTGGAATGAATGTGCGCCTGTTTGCGGGTAAATTTTTCTATCTCGGCGAAAAGACATTTATCAAACAATTTGAAACAGATCCTTACCAGTTAAATATGACCGGTCCGAAAGGATATGAGGATTATACCTACAGCAATTATTTTGTAGGCCGGAATGAGTTCAGCGGTTTTGCCAACCAGCAGATCATGCAGCGGGATGGCTTTTTTAAAGTACGCACCGACCTGTTAAGCAGTAAGATCGGCAAAACCGACAATTGGCTGGCAGCTATTAATTTCACCAGTGATTTCCCCAGGGCAGTGAACCCTTTGCAGGTACTGCCGATCAGGATCCCTTTGAAAATTTTTGTAGATGTTGGCACTTATGCGGAAACATGGCAAAAAAATTACAACCAGGGAAAATTTGTGTACGATGCCGGCTTACAGGTTTCATTGTTTAAAAACGTACTGAATATTTACATGCCGTTATTGTACAGTAAAGTGTACCGCGATTACATCAACTCCACCATCAATGGCAGTAAATTTTTAAAGAACATTTCATTCAGCATAGATGTACAAAACATCAGCCTGAGAAAACTGTTTCCTTCCTTTGCATTTTAAATGGCCATCGAATATGTACCATATGAGCGGATCGATAAAAAACGCTGGGATGCATGCATCCGGTCGGCAGAAAATGGATTGATCTATGGCTACAGTTTTTACCTGGATGCGATGGCAGCCCACTGGGATGCACTGGTAATGGGCGATTACGAAGCTGTAATGCCGCTTACCTGGAAAAAAAAATACAGTATCCGGTATTTATACCAGCCTTATTTTACGGCCAGCCTGGGTGTTTTCGGCAACAACCTCAGCGCCGGTATCCTGGCTGCATTTTTACAAAAAATTCCTGCGCAATTCAAATACTGGGATATTTGTTTTAACCACGGCAATTATTTTGAACCGGAAGGATTCCGGCTTTTTGAACGCATGAATTATGTGTTACCCCTGCAGGAAACCTATGAAAGCCTTTATCAACATTTTCGTGATAACATCAAACGGAATATTAAGAAAGCGGAGAAACTGCAGTGCGTTCCCCGGAAAGAGCTGCCGGTGGAAGCCGTAATCGCGGTGGCCCGGGAGCAATCGAAAGAATTCGCTTCAATCAACGATGCAGATTTCGACCGTTTTAAAAAACTGTTCGGGCAACTGAAGGAAGCCGGGCAGGCGCTCACTTACGGCGTGTACAGTCCTGGTGAGGAGTTACTGTCTGCTGCCGTGTTTTTCCTGGATGATAAAAGGGCCTACTATATCCTTGTTGGCAATCACCCCAACAGCAAGGCATTCGGCGCTTCGCATGCATTGATCCATGCCTTTATAAAAGACCATGCCGGCACAAAACTATTGCTTGACTTTGAAGGCAGTGATATCAGCAGCCTTGCTTTCTTTTACAGCAGCTTTGGCGCCAGGGAAGAAAAATACCCGGCGATCCGGTTGAACAGGCTGCCTCCCCTGCTGCGGCTGTTTAAAAAATAAACTCATTCTTTCACCGGGAACGTACTACCGGCATCGTGTACACGAAAAACTACTGCAGTAATTTTTCAGCCACCAGCAAATCTGTTGGCCGGGTGATCTTGATGTTGTGTTCCTCTCCTTCCACCAGGTGCACTTTTAAGCCATAGGCTTCCACCACCGTGGCTTCGTCAGTGAACTTATCCTTAAAATCTATTTTGAAGGCCGGTAACAGTATCTTGCTGTGGAAGGTTTGCGGGGTTTGCACCAGCTTCACCCGTTCCCGGTCGATGGCCTCATTGCTTTCTCCGATCAACAGGCGCACACTGTCTTTACAATCAATCACCGGGATGGCTGATCCGTTTTCGATGGCAGCCTCATAACAGCGATGCACCAACGCTTCACTGAGCAGGCAGCGCACCCCGTCGTGCACAAATACAATACTTTCGTCCTCCACCAATTCAAGTCCATTCTGTACAGAATGGAACCTGGTACGGCCCCCGGCAGTGATCCTGATACGGTCATAATCAAAATAAGCATCTATGATTTCCTGCCCTGCTGCAATGTATTCATCCGGCAATACCAGTATCACCTGCAGATCAGCATAGGCTTTTAAAAAAGTATGGATGGTATAATACAACACAGGCTTGCCGTTCAACAGCAAAAACTGTTTGGGTAGTTGGGTATTCATCCGGGTACCACTGCCCCCGGCAACAATTACAGCTATTTTTTTCATGTGCACCTATCCACTTTCAGTGGATTCATTTTTGTAAATCAATAGGTTTTTCTGCGGCAAATATAGGGAGGAAGCGGCTGGTTGACGGTTGATGTTTCATCAGTCACGGTATATCTGTATCACCTGCAGTCCGTCGCTGCTTTTGGCGGCACGGTACATGCCCTCGCAGTTGAACAGCATTGATACATGGCCGTTGGCATCCACGCCAATCATCCCGCCTTCACCATCAATGGCCACCAGTTTCCGGTTCACCACTTCATCCATCGCTTCCTGCAAGGACAGGCCCTTGTATTCTACCAGGCAACTCACATCATAGGCCGCCACGGCTTTGATAAAAGGTTCGCCATGGCCGGTGCAACTGATGGCACAGGTGCGGTTATTGGCATAAGTTCCGGCACCGATCACCGGTGTGTCGCCGATGCGGCCAAAGTTTTTATTGGTCATGCCACCAGTACTGGTGGCTGCTGCCAGGTTGCCTGATTGATCACAGGCCACGGCGCCCACGGTACCAAATTTTTTCTCCCCCTCTTCTTTTTGTGCCGAATGATCCAGTGCATACCGGTCACTTTCTTTTATCTCCTGCCATTGATCAAACCTGAACTGGCTAAATAAATAATCGTCTGAACAGGACGGGATTCCCTGCTCCCGGGCAAAATCATTGGCGCCGCCGGCGCATAAAAAAACATGTTGGCTGTTTCGCATAACCCTTACAGCGAGCTCAACCGGGTTGGCTATGTGCTGCACACCTGCCACTGCACCCGCCGCCAGGTTTTTTCCATCCATGATCGCGGCATCCATTTCATGGGCACCGGTTTTAGTGAACACGCTCCCACGCCCCGCATTGAAGAGAATATTATTTTCCAGCAGGGTAACCGCCTCCTGCACAGCGGCTACGGCTGTACCTCCCTGCTCCAGCACCGCATATCCTTTTACCAGCGCTTCTTCCAGCCCGGCAAGATATTCTTTCTCCAGTTCCGGGGTCATTGCCGACCGCAAAATGGTACCTGCACCCCCATGTATGGCAAGCGAAAATTTCTGCATATTTTTTTGTTGAGCGCCGAAATTAGCCAATAATCAACACAACAACGAAAACCGGCTGACGGATATTTACGTACCTCCATTGCAGACTGAACCGGTTAATGAACTGCTCCCGGCCGTTTAATAATCATTTAACAAATATCTTTTCCACATTATGCAACTCAATTGAAAAGGATTTTGTCTTTTTGCAGCAATTAATTCCCACCCCTCTAAAAACTGCATTGTGATCTCAAATTATTTTTACTATGACGAAGCACTGGTATGCAGTTTATACCAAAACACAGCAGGAACAAAAGGTTGGCACAGCACTGGCTAAAAAAGGCATTGAGAATTACGTTCCACTCACCCGGGTGGATGTGTACCGCGGCTTTGGAAGAAAAATGAACCTGCAGCCCCTGTTGCCCGGTTTTGTATTTGTTTGCATCAACGAAACCCAGTTTGGTACAGTACGCAATAACAGCGACGTGATTAATTTCATGTACTGGCTGGGTAAGCCGGCACAATTGCCGGCAGCCGAAATACAGGCCCTTCAGCAGTTTGCCGCCACTCACCAGCGCCTGGTTGCTGAAAAAACGGCAATTCAAAGAAATGTTCATCCCATGCCGGTAGAAAAAAAGTTCGGGGAATATTTTGATCCCGTTGCCGGCCTGCAACGCGGCACTGTTAGTTTGCAATTACCATCATTAGGATACAAGCTTACCGCCGCAACCGTAAAAACAGCCGGCGTACCAGATTACACCTATGAAACGATAAGGGTGTTGTAAGTTCAGGCTTATACCGCTTTAGGCAAAAAAAATCACAAGTCGCATGACCTGTGATTTTTTTTATGCTTCCGGTTTTTTTACTGAACCGTCAGGTTACCCATCACCACCAGGTTTTTGCCGGTCATTACCGTGAGGCTGGCGCCGGAAGCAATGGTTTGCGCCACATTTAAATTACATACACCTCCCACCGAATGATTGATCACAATGGATGCACCAGCGGGCAGCGTTGACGGTGGAATGGTATTGTTGGCCCAGTTGGAAGCAAGGTTCCAGTTACCCGTACCTGTAAATGTGTACACCGTGGCCAATGGGGTGGCCACCGTGGTGCAGGTAGTGCCATCACCTCCGTTGATATTCAGTCCCCAGCCGGTGAGGTTTCCTCCGCTGCCGGTTGTATTGTCTTTTACGGCCAGCGTCCAGGTACCGGCACTGTTGATTCCATTAAAAGCCGACAATGGATTGGAAGGCTTTACAGTGATTCCGTTGATTGCCGGGCAGGTAACGGCCGTTGCTGCCTGGTCATCCAGGTTAAGGTTAAAGCCGGCATTGCCCGAACATACCTGGTTCAGCACCACCACACTGTCGCCGGTGGGCGCAATCAAAATAAATGTAAGATCGTTCACCCTTGAATGGGTAGCCGTTAAGCCGATGATATTGAGATCTGTGATGGTTACAGCATTGGAAGCCGGGATGGTAAGCGTGGAACTAACCCTCGGTGTTCCATTAACTGGAATAGAAACCGGCACATTTGTACTGTACTGGCAGGAACTGACCCCTGTTTTAAACCGGCTGGGTATGGCAGCGGGGCTACCGGTTCCACAGGAGTTGGTGGTTTTCACTCTCCAATAATAAGTACTGTTTTCAGCAAGCGGACTCACCAGTGTATAAGGTGGTGCTGTAATGCCCGGGATGATTTGCAGGATGGTGGAAAAATCGCTGGTAGCTGCCAACTCAAGTGTGTAAGAAGTGGCGCCTTGTACAGGGTCCCAGTCGAAAACCGGTAAGGTGCTGAGGCCGGTAGAATCTGCACCGGGTGCAAGAAGTGTGGCTGGCGCCGGGCTTCCTTTGATAAAAGTAATATCGACAAATTTATTCAACGCACCGGCTACTCCAGTTACCCTTACGGTGTATACGCCATCAGGCAGGCTGCTCATGTTGTTCAGCGTTACCGTGGTGCTGTTACCCGGCGTAAGTGTGCTGGTACCAAAACTAACAGTGGTGCCGGCAGGATTCAGGCTGGCGGTTAAATTTATGGTGGTGCTGAAACTTCCCAATGCACCCGATAAAAGCGTGGCCGTGGCGCTGCTGCCATTGCAGG
>CAYVLT010000233.1:0-7030 GCA_964452405.1 uncultured Ferruginibacter sp. | reverse complement strand
CCTGGTTAATTTTTTTATCTGCCGCCACTGGGCATTCGGCGCTGCAGACGGGCCTATGACTCAACAGGGAAAAAAATACCTGCTTACCTGGGCCGGCAATCTTTTTCTAAATGCATTTGGCCTGTATGTGCTCTTACATTATACAGGAACCGAATACATGCTGGCAAAAATACTCACTTCGTTGTTTGTGGCGCTGGCGTATAATTATCCGTTACAAAAGAAATATGTTTTTAAAAATATTTAATATCAACCCAAAGGGAAAATTGCTGAATAAGATATTGGTACTGGCGCTACTGTTGCTGGGTAATGCTTCCGTCCTGCAGGCGCAAACCATCGTAAAAGGATTCATCAGGGATGCCATCACCAAAAGACCGATCTCATTCGTAACCGTTGTTTTTAAAGGTGGCAAAGGTGTGAACAGTGATGAGAATGGTGGATACTCCATCGAAACCAGGAATCCTAAATTCAACACCATCGTATTTTCATATGTAGGCTATAATACCGTTACAAAAAAGATCACGCCGGGTATAGAGCAAACCATCGACGTAGATATGGAACTGAGCAAGGCCATGAAGGAAGTGGTGGTGAAAAGGGGCCGGGGCAAATACCGTAATAAAAACAACCCCGCTGTGGCGCTCATCGACAAAGTACTGGAGAACAAGGAAAAGAACCGCATTTCTGCCTACGATTATGTGCAGTATCAACAGTACGAAAAGCTGGCACTTTCATTGGCCAATACCCCGGAAAAACTGAAGCGCAACCGGCTTTTCAGGAGCTTCAAGTTTATGATGGAAAACGTGGATACCACCACGGTGGAAGGAAAATCACTGCTGCCGATTTACATCGAGGAAAAACTGCAGGAAAAATATTACCGCAAGGATCCGTCGGAAGAAAAAACGCGGATACTGGGTGAAAAGAAAGTGAACTACGGCGATTTTCTTGATAATGCCGGTATCAGCTCCTATCTCAATTCTCTTTACGTAGATATCAACATTTACGACAATAACATTCCGCTGTTGGCCCAGCAGTTCCTGAGCCCGATCGCGGACCTTGGGCCGGCATTTTACCGGTACTACATTGTGGATACCACCATGGTGGACAGTGTGAAACTGATCCGCCTGTACTTCACGCCCAAAAATCCCAACGACCTTATTTTCCGTGGCACCATGTACATCACGCTCGATGGTAATTATTCCATCCAAAAGATTGACATGACGATCAGCAAAAAAGCGAATGTGAACTGGACGCGGGAACTGAAAATAAAACAGGATTTTGAAAAAGGTCCTGACGGCAGGTATCATGTGATCAAGAGTGATATGTTCACAGAATTCGCATTGGTGAACAGTTCCAGCGGAAGCATGTACGGTGAGCGCCTGGTATCGTTTAAGAATTTTCTCATCAATGTACCGGCGCCCGATAGTATTTACAATGGCAAGGATGAGGTATACCTGAATCCGCCCGGCAGCAATACAGACAGTTTTTGGGTGGCGGAGCGGCATACGCCTTTGTCGAATGTGGAGGCAAAGGCCTATTACAATATTGATAGTTTAAAGAATACCCGCAAGTTCAAATCGGCGGTTACAATCATCACTGCTTTGTTCACCGGTTACGTGGTGCTGGGCGACTATGAAATTGGCAACACCAATACCTTTTACAGTTTTAACCCGGTGGAGGGTTTCCGCTTAAGGCTGGGAGGGCGCACCACACCTAAGTTCAACAACAATCTTTATTTTGAACATTATCTCGCTTATGGTTTTAAAGATAAGCGGTATAAATATGCTGCCAATGTAACCTTATCGCTGAACCATAAATCCATCTATGCGTTCCCGTTACATTACCTTAAAGTAGGATACCAGTACGACATGAAGATTCCGGGGCAGGAGTTGCAGTATGTTCAGGAAGATAACTTCCTCTTATCTTTCAAAAGAGGTAAGAATGACAAGTGGATGTACAACCGGGTGTTTAAAACAGAGTATGTGAGGGAGTTTGGAAAAAATTTCCAGTTAACGGCAGGGTTTAAACATACGCAACAGGAGCCGGCCGGCGCCATTACTTATCAAAAGCCATTGGCTGACACAGGTACCTATATTCCCGGCATTACAACTTCAGAATTATCCGCACAATTGAGGTGGGCACCCGGTGAGCAGTTTTACCAGGGAAAAAATTACAGGATACCGATCGTAAATAAATACCCGATTTTCAGCCTGCGCTACATCGCAGGTGTAAAGGGCCTTTTCGGTGGCGACTACAACTACCATAATTTTAACCTGTATTCTGAAAAGCGTTTTTACATGTCGCAATTGGGTTTTACGGATGTGTCGCTGGAAGGTGGATACATACTCGGGCAGGTACCGTTCCCTTTGTTGACCATTCATCGTGCCAACCAAACCTATGGTTACCAGTTGAACTCCTATAACCTGATGAACTTTTTAGAGTTTGTAAGTGATAAATATGTGTCGGCTAATGTGGATGTTCATTTCAACGGTTTTTTCCTCAATAAGATTCCGTTGCTGCGGCGCCTGAAATGGAGAGAAGTGGCCAGTGCTAAAATATTGTATGGCAGCCTGCGGGATGAAAATAACCCGGCAACCAACCCGGAAGTATTTAAATTTTTGAAAGATCCCCTCACCGGCAAAACCACTACCTATACACTCAGCAACGGGCCGTATATGGAAGTGAGTGTGGGTTTGGCGAATATATTTAAGTTATTACGGATCGACCTGATCAAAAGACTAAGCTACCTCGATCATCCTGATATCAGCAAAATAGGGGTAAGGTTCAAAGTCAGGTTTGAATTCTAATTTTCGAAAAACCTTGTTTACCAATGGCAGAGGTGCGACTTAGAGATAAACTTCAGCAAACGATCTATACGGTGATCAACCCTTTCGTAAAGGGATTGATCAGGATCGGTTTTACACCCAACCTGGTTACCATCACCGGCCTGGTGCTGAATATCGGGGTGGCCATCATTTTTATCAAAGGTGCCGAAGAAGGACACCGGGGCGAACTGTCGTATGTGGGATGGGGTGGTGTATTGATACTGGTGGCCGGCTTATTTGATATGCTGGACGGGCAAGTGGCAAGATTGGGCAATATGAGTTCAAAGTTTGGAGCACTCTTCGATTCCGTGCTCGACCGGTACAGTGAGCTCATCATGTTTTTAGGCATTTGTTATTACCTGGTGGCGCATCATTATTTTTTGAGTTCCCTGTTTGCATTCATCGCACTCATTGGGTCAATGATGGTGAGTTATACAAGGGCCAGGAGCGAAGGGTTAGGCATCGAAAACAAGGGTGGGGTGATGCAGCGGCCTGAAAGAGTGGTAATGACGGGCCTTTCGGCCATCGCCTGCGGTGTGGCTGGCCATTATATTGGCGGTGATTATAAATATTTTGTGCCTTTTTTCAGGTACCATGTATTTGAAACGATGACCATCTTCACATTACCGCTTACGATCATGGCAGTACTTACCAACATCACGGCCATCAGGCGCCTGATGCACGCAAAAAAGGAATTAGACGGAAAGTAAAAGAAATACAGTTATGCGTTTTAGATTTTGGCCGGCCGTTGCAGCCGGTATCGTGTTGGTTTTTAGTCAGCAAGTTTTGATCGCCCAGCCCGCCGGTTTCCCCGTTCCTCCCGGATCATCGAACCAGTTGTTTTACCTGCAGCGCACTCCCAATACCAATACGATCATGTACGACCTGAACGTGGTGAATGGAAATGTTGATCCCGATGATCCGGTACATGTATATTGGTTGAGGTACCAGGAAAAAGGGCAAAAACAGGAACTGAGTTATATTCAGCGTAAATTTGCTTATGGCATTAAATCAAACAAAATCTCTGAACGGGAGTTTGAGTTGAACTTTGTGTCGTACAAAAAAAAGAAAATGTATTTGCGGCCGGGAGCTGATGGAAAGTTTCATGTGTTTACAGCGATCAACCGGAAGCAATCCATGCTTACAAAGATTTACCTGCAGATCAAACAGGGAGGATCGTTTTGGTCGCCCAATATTGAATACGTGGAAATAACCGGCATTGACCCGGATACGAAACAACTGGTGCAGGAAAGAATAAAGATTTAGTTCACTTTTATTTTTTATAAGATGGCAAAAACATATGTATCCAACAGCGAAGAATCCATCCGGATGTTTAAGAGCAACTGGATGGAAAAACTTTCAAAGGTTCACTACTCTGTTCCCTTGTTTATATTTATCCCGGTGATCCTTACTTTCAGTTTTCTTTCTTTTTACAAGGGCAGTAACGTCCTTTATTTTGCCCTTTATTTTTTAGCAGGCCTTGCGGTATGGACGATCACTGAGTACTGCCTGCACCGTTATATTTTTCATTATCATCCCAGTTCAGGCTGGGGCCAGCGCCTGCATTTTATTTTTCACGGTGTTCATCATGACTATCCGAGGGATAAAAAAAGGCTGGTGATGCCGCCGTCTGCAAGCATTCCCCTGGCAACGCTATTTTATTTCCTGTTCTCATTGGTACTGGGTGTAAATGCGCAACTGTTTGCTTTCTTCCCCGGTTTTTTACTCGGCTATCTTATTTACGATATGCTTCATTATGCCATGCATCACTATAATTTTAAATCGGGCATCATGAAAAAAATAAAGCAACACCACATGCTGCACCATTACCAGAATCCTGAAAAAGGTTTTGGTGTAAGTTCGCCGCTATGGGATGAACTGTTCCACTCACAATTTCCTAAATCTGCAAAAAAAGTGGATGAGTTACAGGAGCAGTGATTTTTATTCACCCAAAAAAATTATAGCTGCCATCGCTGTATCAGCGTTGTACCTGCTGGTATCAGCCGTGCTGATCGGCTTTAAAACCGACCAGTTGTTTTTGATCGGGTTGTTTAACCTCCTTTACTTCAGTACTCGCACCAGCAGGAAATTCATTCTCGGGTTTTCAATCTTCATTGTGTATTGGATCATCTTCGATTACATGAAGGCTTTTCCCAATTACAAATTCAATTCGGTTCACATTAACGATCTCTACCAGGCAGAAAAAGGATTGTTTGGAATAGGGCGGGGGAGCCAGCGGGTAACTCCCAATGAATTCTGGATCGCACACCAGCATGATTTCCTGGATATAATGACCGGGATATTTTACCTCTGCTGGATACCGGTTCCGCTTGCTTTTGCGGCATACCTTTTTTTCAAAGACAAAAAATTGTTCCTGCAGTTCTCCCTCACTTTTGTGTTGGTGAACATGATCGGGTTTGTGATCTATTATATCTATCCCGCCGCACCCCCGTGGTACCTGCAGCAGTATGGGAAAAATTTTATTGCAGGCACCCCCGGTAATACCGCGGGACTGGCCCGTTTCGACCGTTTTTTTGGCGTGGGTATATTCAAAGGCCTGTACGCAAAAAGCTCCAACGTGTTTGCCGCAATGCCTTCGCTGCATTCTTCCTATCCCCTGGTGGTGGTGTATTATGAAATAAAAAAAGGCGTGGGATTTTTTGCCCGGTTTATTTTTATCCTGGTGATGCTGGGCATCTGGTTCTCGGCCGTGTACAACAGCCATCATTACGTACTGGATGTGTTGGCGGGTATAGCCTGTGCCATCGTGGGTATCATCGTGTTTAAAAAACTGCTGATGCGTTCAACACCGGTGAAAAAATTACTCGATCAATATCTTCTCATTATTTCCTGACCTCGCTATGCAATCAACTGCTTTTATTTTTGACATGAACGGAACCATGATCGATGATATGAATTACCATATCCGTATCTGGTGGAAACTGATGACTTCGCTGGGCTCAACACTCAACCTTGAGCAGGTGAAAGCAGAATGTTATGGCAAAAACAGTGAAGTGCTGGAGCGTGTTTTTCCCGGGCGTTTTTCCAATGCAGAAAAGGATGCACTGGAGATACAAAAAGAAAATTTGTACCAGGAGGAATACCGTCCGCACATGAAACTCATCAACGGGCTTGATGAAGTGCTCGCCCTTGCTGAACAACAGCAGGTGCCCATGTCTATCGGCACAGCAGCCATCCGGTACAACGTGGATTTTATACTGGATGGGTTGCAGATAAGGAAGTACTTTAAAGGCATAGTAACTGCCGATGACGTGGTCAACAGCAAACCCGATCCCGAAACTTTTTTGAAATGTGCCACCCTTATGGGTGTGGAGCCGGCTAACTGCATTGTATTTGAAGATGCACCGAAAGGCGTGGAGACAGCGCTGAATGCAGGAATGAAATGCGTGGTACTCACCACCATGCACGAGGCACATGAATTTGCCGGTTACCCAAATATTCTGCAGGTGGCACCGGACTATACCGGCCTCAACCTGCAGGCCCTGTTGTAATCATTATCAGCCCGTAACCACGCTGACCTCCACATCAGGATTTTCATTCAGGAATACTGCCAGCTCATCGTTCATGGTAAAGCCTTTGCCAAGGGTGTACATGCCCACTTTGAAATTATTGCGGTTGTCGTTCACCGTTAGTTTCAACTGCGTATTGCCGGGATAGGCTTTAATGTTAGCATCAATGAAATTTACAAAGTCTTCATTGATGAATTGCGGTTGCACTTCGATGAGCACCTGTTTGGTAAGTGCGGTTTTAACGGTATCCAGCAGGTGTATTTTGGAAAGCTTGAATTCGTACTGGTCGCTGTTGTACCTGGTTTTGAATCCTCCCTCCACCAAAACGATCATCCCTTTTTCGAGGTAGTTGGTGTACTTCACGTAATCTTCGCTCCACAGCATGAACTCGCTTTTACCGCTATAATCCTCGATGGTAAGGATGCCGAAATTCTTTCCTGTTTTTGTGAGGCGATGCTGGGCATCCACCACCAGGCCTGCCAGCCTGAACTGCCGGGCCGGGTTGGGAAAAGTGTTGATGGCAACTTTGAACTCGTTGTAATCAGCTAAAGGAGTGATGTTGTAATGGCGCATTTCGAACTTAAAATTGTCGAGCGGGTGACCGCTCATATACATGCCCGTTACCTCTTTTTCAAAATCGAGTTGTTGTGCCAAGGGCCAGGGTTCGCAGGGTAGAATTTT
>CAYVLT010000232.1:0-7129 GCA_964452405.1 uncultured Ferruginibacter sp. | reverse complement strand
CAGACGGAAGTTAGTGGATAAGAAAAAAAAGCGCTGACATCATTTCTTCTGGTATTTCCAGTTCCTGCCCTTGCCCTCCGCGATCCATTCAATGGCGGTCTCCATTCTTTTGGTACGCGTGTCTTCCGATTTCGCTTCCGCGAGCCAGGTAATGTATTCCTTTCTTTTGCCGGGTGGAAAGGCTTCGAATTCTTTTTGGGCTTTTTTATTCCGGTTGAGGGCCTTTATGAAATAGTCCGGTACTTCCGTAGTGCTGCTTTGTGCCGGCTTTATTTTAGGAGGTAGCTTAATACCGTTTTCATTTAATACCATGGCCTCCTTTATCCAGGCCGTGATCTTTTTTGCCGGCGGAAGATCTTTCATCGAACTGAGGCGACCCAGGTGCCCCATGGCAGTTTCAGTGGCTGCTGTTTCTCTCAGCACCGGATCTTTCATGATGGTTGCTTTCCAGAAACCAAAAGCGCAATGCTGTTTAAAGGAAGCCATATGGCACATCATTTCACCTTTATAATCAAAGAAAGGCATGCCCCATTTTATTTTTTCTTCTGCATCGGGGCAGGTTTTGTGAACCAGTTCCCGCAGGTATTCCAGTATGGGTTTGGCGAAGCCGGCCGATTTTTCGATATATGCATCAACTGATTTGTTGTAAGCTGCCATGGAGTTGTTTTAATACAAAAAGTAATTGTTTTTATGCACATTTCCTATTGCTGCGGGCTGCCGGAGCGGCACATTATTTAAATCGATCGCTCACCACCAGTTCTTTACTTCCTGCACTGTACACGTAAAATCCTTCGCCGCACTTTACACCCAGTTTACCGGCAGTAACCATATTTACCAATAAAGGGCAGGGTGCGTATTTGGGGTTTCCAAAGCCCTGGTGCAATACCCGCAGGATACTCAGGCAAACATCGAGCCCGATAAAATCTGCTAATTGCAACGGTCCCATCGGGTGCGCCATTCCCAGTTTCATGACGGTATCAATAGCATCAACGCCGGCAACTCCTTCATATAAACTGTATATGGCTTCGTTGATCATCGGCATCAAAATGCGGTTGGCAATAAATCCCGGGTAATCGTTCACCACGCAGGGTATTTTACCCAGGGTGCTGCTGAGTGCAACGATGGTATCTGTAACTGTTTTCGTGGTGGCGTAACCGTTAATGATCTCCACCAGTTTCATCACCGGCACCGGGTTCATGAAATGCATACCGATCACCAGCTCCGGCCGTTTGGTGGCGGCGGCAATGGCAGTGATGGAAATGGAGGAAGTATTACTGGCAAGGATACAGTCTGCAGGGGCGGCTTCGTCAATGGCCCTGAAAATTTTCAGCTTTAATTCTGTGTTTTCTGTAGCAGCTTCCACCACCAGTTGCGCTTCCTTTACGCCTGCAGCAATGTCGGTGGAGGAACTGATGTTTGACAATGCTCTTGCCTTTATGTCCTCAGTGATCGATCCTTTTGCAACCTGCCGGTCAAAGTTTTTACTGATGGTTGCCAGCGCTTTTTCAAGCTGTGCCGGGTTAATATCGATCAGCGTTACTGTAAAGCCACCCTGTGCAAATACATGGGCAATGCCGTTACCCATAGTGCCGGCCCCGATCACGGAAACGTTTTTTATCATACCAGTTATTTTTGTTGTAATGAATCAGGCAAAAGACCAGTTGCTGTTATTGCAACAGCGCTGCTGCAGTCGACGGGCTTTTAATAAAGCCTGTAACGGCGGTCTGTTTTATTTAAAAGCGTTGATGCCGGTAACATCCATACCGGTGATCAGTAAATGAATATCGTGCGTTCCCTCGTAAGTGATCACACTTTCCAGGTTCATCATGTGCCGCATGATCGGGTATTCACCCGTGATGCCCATTCCTCCAAGCATCTGCCTCGCATCACGTGCAATATTGGTGGCTATTTCGCAGGCATTGCGTTTGGCCATGCTCACCTGTTGGGGCGTCACTTTTCCTTCATTCATCAATACGCCCAGCCGCCAGTTAAGTAACTGTGCCTTGGTAATTTCCGTGATCATCCCGGCCAGTTTTTTTTGTTGTAACTGAAAGCCGGCAATCGGTTTCCCGAACTGAACCCGTTCTTTGCTGTACTCTAACGCAATGTGATAGCAGTCCATCGCAGCGCCCACAGCGCCCCAGGCAATGCCGTACCTCGCTTTGGTAAGGCAACCCAATGGTCCTTTCAAACCTTTTACGTTGGGTAAAATATTTTGTTTCGGAACTTTTACATTGTCAAATACGAGTTCACCGGTGGCGCTGGCCCTGAGGCTCCACTTGCCGTGCGTAGTAGGCGTGCTGAATCCTTCCATACCTCTTTCCACTATCAGTCCCTGTATTTCGTTTGCCTCGTTTCTCGCCCAAACAACAGCCACCTGTGCAAAGGGCGCATTGCTGATCCACATTTTTGCCCCGTTTAAGATCACATGATCACCGGCATCTTTAATATTGGTAAGCATACTGGAGGGGTCGCTTCCATGATCCGGTTCTGTAAGACCAAAACATCCCAACCATTCGCCGCTGGCCAGTTTGGGCAGGTACCTGTTGCGTTGTTCCTCGCTGCCGTATTGGTAAATCGGGAACATCACCAGCGAGCCCTGTACGGATGCGGTACTCCGAACGCCACTGTCACCTCTTTCCAGTTCCTGCATCATCAAACCATAGCTGATGTAATCGAGGCCGCCACCACCATATTGTTCGGGTACTGTTGGACCAAAGCATCCCAGCTCACCCAGTTGCCTGACGATCTGTTCCGGAAACTCAGCCCGCTGGGCATAGTCTTCAATAATGGGTGAAATTTCTTTTTTTACGTACGCCCGTACTGTCTCGCGGATTAGTTTATGCTCCTCCGTTAGCAGCTCATCGAGGTTAAAATAATCTGGACTTTGAAAATTGTCTGTTTTGGCAGCCATGGTGTTTTATTTTTTATGAGACCGGCAACGGGTCAGGCATTTAGCATTTGAGGCGTCGCACACTTGTACGGTAATTCTTTACTGAACTTTTCTGTTTCAGTAAGTTCCGGGCTGTTTGGTGAAATATACCCTACCCGTAACCGTTTACAGCCGTTTTTTTCTATTGCCGGCAATCGTTTTTCTGTGGCAAATATAGCATCCTTATGTAAGTAGCTTTTAAATTGTTGTACATTTAAACCGGGTTTTAGAAAACAAAAAAACAATTAGCAATGAAACAAATTGCTGTTATACTAAGTTGCCTGCTGCTTGCTCAATTTTCAAGCTTTGCACAAAATAAATCGAAACCGGCTAAACAAAACACCGCCACGGAACCAGCTATCAGGCAGTACTGGTTTGTGCTGTTGCTGAGAGGCAGCAACCGCAGCCAGGATTCAGCAACGGCTGCGCATATACAGGAAGGGCACATGGCCAACATCACCCGGCTCTATAATGAGGGCAAGTTAAAAGTGGCCGGCCCTTTTGGAGACGATGGCGACTGGCGGGGGCTTTTTATTTTTGATTGCGCCGGCAAAGAGGAAGTGATCAGCCTGCTCCAAACCGATCCAGCCATCGCTTCAGGAAGGCTTGCCTATGAAGTACATCCCTGGTACACGGCACCCACAGGAAGTTTTACACCGGGTAAACCTGTAACCGAATGAGTGCAAACACCACCCCACAAACAGCTGCCGGGCTCACAAAGAAAATACGGGCAATGCTTATTTTCTTTATGGTGGCGCTTGCCTTGAGTGGTATCACCGCTTTCCCGGTAGAAACTGAACTCCGCTGGTTGCTGCACCATCCCTCGTTATTACCTTCTTTTACAACCGCATGGTTGCAGCAGGTGTATGAGGCTATCAGTGAAACAAACAGGCAATACCCGATGTTAGCCTATGGATACGACTGGCTTGCATTTGCACACCTGTTGTTTGCCTTGTTGTTCATCGGGCCCCTGCAGCAGCCTGTTAGAAATAAATGGGTCATCAACTGGGCGATCATTGCCTGTATAGCCATCTGGCCGCTGGCATTCATCGCCGGTCCTGTCCGTCACATACCTTTTTTCCACCAGCTCATCGATTGCAGTTTTGGTGTGCTGGGACTTATACCACTGCTGCTCTGTAAAAAATGGATCAAACAACTGGAGGCAATTCAATGAAACATTATTCTTACCTGGCGTTGGGCGACAGCTATACCATTGGCGAACAGGTACGCATACACGAAAATTTTCCATCCCAGGCGGTGCAGTTATTGCGTAAACGCGGCCTTGCATTTTACGCTCCTGAAATTGTGGCTGTTACCGGTTTTACCACCGGCGAGCTGCAGGAGTTGCTTCGTGGCAGGGAGCTGCTGCCGCAATATGATGTGGTTAGCCTGCTGATAGGTGTAAACAATCAATACCGCGGCAGGGAAGTGGAGGAATTTAAAACGGAGCTGGAGGAACTGGTGCTGGAAGCGATAAAGTTGGCCGGTAACCAGCCATCCCGCGTGATTGTTTTATCAATTCCCGACTGGGGCGTTACCCCTTTTGCGGCCGGCAGGGATACCCGGTTAATTGCCACCCGGATCGATGATTACAATCGTGTATGCGAAACGGTTAGTAACAGCCTTGAAGTTCATTTCATCAATATCACCACTTCGCAGCGGCAGGATGGGGATCAACAGGATTTTTTAGCGCCGGATGGATTGCATCCTTCCGCCCGGGAATACAGCAAATGGGCTACACTGGTGAGTGAAAAAATAATCTCTATACTTTGAACAAAAAAATGTATGAACGAAAAAGTTAAAAACCTGCATACCGAAATTTTATCCGACAACTGGTACATCCTGAAAAAGATCACGTATGATTTTTTTACCGGGGGTGCATGGAAAACCATGAGCCGCGAAGCATACGACCGGGGCAATGGCGCCGTAATATTGTTGTACAACAGGGAACAGAAAACGGTGGTACTCACCCGGCAGTTCAGGATGCCTACCTTTATCAATGGAAATGAGAATGGTTTATTGATCGAGGCCTGCGCGGGCCTGCTGGATGAAGATGCGCCGGAAGATTGCATCCGGAGAGAAACGGAAGAAGAAACAGGGTATCGCATCCGTGAGGCGAAAAAAGTTTTTGAAGCCTACATGTCGCCGGGATCCGTAACGGAATTATTGTATTTTTTTATTGCAGAATACGCTCATGAAATGAAAGTGGATGAGGGTGGGGGCCTCGCCCATGAGCAGGAAGACATTGAAGTGATGGAAGTGCCGATGGATGCTGCACTCGGGATGATTGCATCCGGCGAGATCAAAGACGGTAAAACAATTATGCTGTTGCAATACCTGCGCCTGAACTCGATACTGTAAGGGTTTTTACCAGTTAGTATACGGTTCTAAAATATTTGTATCTTGTTATAGCTTGCCGGGTAACTGTTAATAAAAGCGGTTGGCCGCACCCGGCCACTTTATCTCCTTTCTCCTGGAAATAGCCTGTGGTTTTTATTGATCATTTCACTTTAAAAATTACTAACATGAAAGAAGTGTTTTTTATCGTGCTGCTTGCCTGTAGCACAACTGCTTTTGCACAACAATTTTCTGCAGGCTTAAAAGGTGGAACCAACATCAGCAATTTCACCAATGTAAAAGACCTGGGTGATGTTACCAAACAATCATTGCTGGGATTTTATATCGGCGCCTATCTTGATTTTTGGTTCGGTAATAATCTCGCCTTGCAGCCGGAGGTACTGGTTTCAACATCGGGCGCCAAGTTTAAAGACGCTGATGTAACGGAGAAGTATAAACTTACGTACCTCACTATCCCGGTTTTTTTAAAATTCAAATCAGATGGAGGATTTTACGTGGAAGCAGGGCCGCAGGTTGGCTTTAAATTGAGTGAAAGTATTCCTGACAACACGGTAGATAAATTTGCCAAAAACCTTGATCTCGCTGTAGGAGCAGGCCTGGGATACCAGTCACCGGCAGGTTTTGGTATTGGTGCAAGGTACCTGGTGGGGCTTTCAAAAGTGGGTGCTTTTGACGCATCCGAAGGTGTTGATCCCGATTTTAAAAACAGTACCATCCAGATAGGTGTGTCACTTACCATTGGCGGTGGTCCAAAAAAGAAATGATAGTTGGGGTGTAAATGGTAACAGCTAACTCAAAAGGTCCCGGTGTACAGGTGATGTTCAGTCTTTTAACTGTGCACAATGCCTGCACCGGGGCTCATACACGTCTTTCTCGCCGGGTAGGATCTGTCCTTCCGTTTTTGTTTTGCGATAGCTGATGTTGGCGATATTGCAGGTTAAGAGGAAAAAATGAAATCACTGTTAATGAAGGAAGCACATATTCTTAAGCGCTGTTGGATAAAAGTTGAAATGATTAAACTATCATTGAATCTGCATTGCAAAAAATATTTTCTGCATTTTCTTCAACCCTGTAGCCTGTTGCCCTCAATCATTTTATACTCACCAATACATTGATCTTCCCTGGGGCAGTGCTTGAAAAATCCTCCAAAGCTTTACCAATGCATTGCCCGATCTTAACTTTATCAATATCAGCTTTCATTGCCACTCCAGGCACAGAGGAAGAAACAAGTAAGTCACCTGCTTTTATTTCTCCGCCTTCGAGGCACACTTTAGTAGGTATCACTCCGATTACCCCCATCGGAACCTTGCCTGTTAAATTAGCATCAATATTTTCTTCGGTTAGCAGCACGCCAGGTTTGGTGGCATAAACGCCAGCGACCAGGTTGGAATACGGAACTGATGATTTTTCGACCGTACGTTTTTTTGAGGTGGAAATGGCCAGTACATCACCGGGTTCGTAATTTTCAACAGGTTCTGTTACAGCAAATGCTTCTGCCACATCAGCACCACTGCTTTGGGTACCGCCGTTAAAAAAACCTTTGCCTGCATCATTGATCCTCGCAACGTTTGCGCCACTTTTTTTAAATACCGCGAGGTTGGTGGCAGCCAGAACATTGGTATTTTCTGCTAAAAATACGGCCCCTGGTCCGTTACCTGTCGCTACAAGTACAGTATTTGAATTAAAAGCATTTACGTTTTCAAACCAGCCTCCAACTCCAATACCTCCAGAAATTCCTGCCTGGCCCAGCACCCCGTAACCACTTCCAAGACAAAACCCTCTTACACCGCTACCGGTGCTGTCATTTCTCCCCACCACAGCACCCACCCCGTGTGGACC
>CAYVLT010000231.1:0-7130 GCA_964452405.1 uncultured Ferruginibacter sp. | reverse complement strand
CGTGAGTTGGGGTGGACACGAAAGCCTGATCATTCCAAAATGTGCGGGTATTAAAAGAGAACGTTTCAATGCGGCAAATGAAAACCACCGGATGATGCGACTGTATGTGGGGTTTGAATCTGCTGAATACATCATCAATGACCTTGCCCGGGCATTTGATAACATGAATTAATTTCTTTTTCATGATC
The DNA here is from genome assembly GCA_964452405.1 of uncultured Ferruginibacter sp. Lineage (GTDB taxonomy): Bacteria > Bacteroidota > Bacteroidia > Chitinophagales > Chitinophagaceae > Ferruginibacter. The sequence goes on along the minus strand of CAYVLT010000231.1, from coordinate 6,942 downwards.
ACAGGATCGCTGGGAACTACCAGCAGCAGGGAAAATTAATAATGCAGCGGGATGAAAAGAAACGGCGTGACCTATGATGGTTCTTCCGTAACAAAGGCATGCATCCTTTGCAAAAAACGATAAAGATCGCTCATGGATTCCACTGACTGCACTTCAAGGATACCATGTTTACCCACTTGTTTAAGCCTGGCTTTGTTGGTGGCTTTTTGTAAGTACTGCAGGATGCGGTTGAATGTGTCACTCTGGAAATAAGGTGACTCCGGATTGCTGACGAAGAAACATTTGAGAACTTCGTTTTTCAGGAACAGTTTTTCAAAGCCCATCTCCACCGCTATTTTCCGGGTACGCACCGTTGTGAAAAGATCTTCCACCTGTGGTGGCACCGGCCCAAAGCGATCTGCCAGCTCCTGGTGAAATTCTTTCAGTTCATTTTCACTGGTGCAATTGTCGAGCCGGGTATATAAACTCAATCTTTCTGTAATGCTCTCCACGTAACTGTCGGGTATCAATATTTCAAGGTCGGTGTCAATACTGCAATCACTAACGAAGTCATCCTGCTGTTCGATCTCTTCTTTAAACAAATCGCGGAAGTTGGAGCGCTTCAGTTCCTTCACTGCTTCATCCAGTATCTTCTGGTACATTTCAAAACCGATCTCGGCAATAAAACCACTTTGTTCGCCACCGAGCAAATTACCTGCTCCCCTGATATCAAGGTCCCGCATGGCGATCTGGAACCCACTGCCCAGGTCGCTATACTGTTCCAGTGTGCTCAATCGTTTACGGCTATCGGGCGGCAATGTACTCATCGGCGGCGCCAGTAAATAACAAAAAGCTTTTTTATTGCTCCGTCCCACACGGCCCCTCAACTGGTGCAGGTCGCTTAACCCAAACTGGTGGGCATTGTTTACGATGATGGTATTTACATTCGGAATATCCACACCACTCTCAACGATATTGGTACATACCAGCACATCATATTTTTTATCCATAAAATCGAGGATGGTATCCTCCAGTTGATCGCCCTCCATTTGACCATGGGCAAAAGCGATGCTGAGATCAGGACATAAGCCCTGTATCAGCCCCTTCATTTCGCTTAAACCATTCACCCGGTTATGAATAAAAAATACCTGGCCTCCTCTTTCCGTTTCATAATAAATGGTATCGCGGATGGCGTCTTCGTTGAACACCATCACCTCTGTTTGAATGGGCTGCCGGTTAGGCGGCGGTGTGTTGATGATGCTCAGGTCGCGGGCTCCCATCAGGCTGAACTGGAGTGTACGCGGTATTGGGGTAGCCGTAAGCGTAAGTGAATCAACCGTAGTGCGCAACTGCTTCAGCTTTTCTTTAGCCGCCACCCCAAACTTTTGTTCCTCATCGATGATCATGATGCCCAGATTTTTGAACTTTACGTCTTTACCGAGCAAAGCATGCGTTCCCACGATGATATCGATATTTCCCTCTTCGAGCTTTTTGAGCGTTTCCTTTTTTTCTTTATTCGATTTAAACCGGTTGATGAAATCCACCTTTACCGGGAAATCCTTCAATCTTTCACTGAAAGTTTTATAATGCTGGTATGCCAGGATAGTGGTGGGTACCAGCACCGCCGCCTGTTTATCATCACAACAGGTTTTAAAAGCCGCCCTGATGGCGATCTCTGTTTTTCCAAAACCTACGTCGCCGCAAACAAGCCTGTCCATCGGCATCGGCTTCTCCATATCTCTTTTCACGTCTTCCGTGGCCTTTCCCTGGTCTGGCGTATCCTCGTAAATAAAACTCGCCTCCAGTTCCGTTTGCATGTAGTTGTCCGGCGAATGTGCAAAGCCTTCCTGGCTCTTTCGCTGTGCATACAGTTTGATGAGGTCTGTTGCGATGTCCTTTACCTGCTTCTTTGTTTTCTCTTTCAGTTTACTCCATACATCACTGCCCAGCTTGTTCATTTTATGAACACTCCCTTCCTTTCCGCTGTATTTGCTGATCTTGTGTAAAGAAGAAATGTTCACGTACAACAGGTCACCGTCTTTGTATTGGATCCGCACCGCCTCCTGCATTTTTCCATTCGCCTCTATCTTCTGTAACCCGCTGTACACACCCACTCCGTGATCAATATGGGTAACGTAATCGCCGGGCTGCAGTTCCCGCAGTGTTTTGAGCGTAAGCGCTTTGTTTTTATTGAAAGCCTGCTTAACCTTGTATTTATGGTAGCGTTGAAAAATCTGGTGGTCGGTGTAACAAACTGATTTAAGGTCTTCATCAATAAAGCCTTCGTGAATTGAAACCGGTACAGGTATTACCGGCAGCTCTGCCTTAAGATCGGTGAAGATGCTGTGCAGCCGCTCCAGTTGCCGCGGGTTGTCAGCAAAAAGATAAATATTGTAATGTTTTGCTTCGTACTCCTTCAGGTTTTTTATCAGCAGGTCAAACTGGCGGTTAAAGGCCGGCTGCTCTTTGGTGGTAAATGCCACTTCAAACAAAGCGCCAGCGGAAGGAAAACTGCTTTTCTTTCCAAACTCCACCACGTGCCTGTTACGCACCTGCTCTTCAATAATGGCCGCCGTTACAAAATCATCAGCACTGATGTCTTTCTTTTCATTGATCTCTGCATCCTCTTCTGTTGTGGTGGAATGATAGTTGCCACCGGACACCAGGGTTAAAAAAAGCTCCAGGTCTTCTTCCTGCTGTTCTATCTTTTCTTTTATGAATGACCAGTCTTCGCTCCATACAATACTGTTCTCCGGCAAAAAATCGAAGAACGACACTTTCTCACCGGTTTCAAATTGTGTTTCTACATTGGGAATGATATTTACCTGCAACAGCTTCCGCTCACTCAACTGTGTTTCCGGCTCAAAAATGCGGATACTGTCAACCTCGTTACCAAACAATTCAATGCGGTATGGTTTTTCATTTCCAAAAGAATAGATATCGAGGATACCGCCCCTTACGGCAAACTGCCCGGGTTCATACACAAAATCGGTTCTTACAAAACCATGGTTCACAAATTTCTCCAGCGTGCCGTTCACATCAAGCTCATCCCCCTGCTTAATGGAAATGATATTCTCCGACAATTTTTTCGACAACACCACTTTTTCAAACAAAGCCTCCGGGTAGGTAACAAAAATTTTTTTGTTGGCGCCTGTTACGCTGGCGGCAGCTATTTTAGTGAGCGCTTCTGTACGCAACATCACGTGGCTGCTGTTGAGCAGCCGGTAATTCTTTTTATTTTTAAAAGAAGAAGGAAAATAAAAGATGTCGAGGGCGCCTGAAATATTTTCAAAGCTGTTGTGAAAGTAAGCCGCAGCTTCCGCATCTCTTAAAATAATAATGTGATTCAACTGGGCTGCTGCCGGGTGTGAAAAAACAGCATTGATCACAAAGGCCGGAGCGCTTCCCTGCAGGCCCTGTAGGTGCAAATGCTGGGGAGCAGACAAAGTGATCCTGTCCGCAATCTGGAAACAGCGGGAATTATCTGCATAGTCCTTCTTCAGCACTTCCAGGTTCATTCGTGGCGCAAAGATATGCAGGCAAGCTCAAAACAAAGCAACCAACAGGCAGGCAGGTGCGTTAGGCTGTAAAAGCCTTAACAAATGCCCGTTTTCAACATAAATAATTTATTTTCGGGGTTCTGCCATTTGTTGACCAAACCCAAATTGAATGCGGATGAAGTTTATGTATAAATTGATTTTTACGGTGCTGATGCTTGGTGCAATTATTCCGATGGCAGCGCAACAAACCGGGGTACCCGTAAAATTTGTAAATGGTGATTTCATCACCGGTGATAATATTACCCGGAACAGCTTCAAAACTTCTGACCTAAACCCGGCATTGGCAAACGGCCGTTACTATGTGCTCATTCAATTCAGCCAGTTGCCATCAACAGCCTTGCAAAAAAAAATGCAGGAAGCCGGGATATCACTCGGCAGTTTTATCCCCGGAAACGCTTACCTGGCAGCCATCAGCAGCCAATTCAATTTCAGTACAGCCCGTTCTTATAACATCAGTTCCATTAATGTATTGCCGGCATTTTATAAAATTCACCGTGCACTGAATGATTACGATCCGGCAACAGCGAAAAAAGATGCGGTGGAAGCCATGGCCGTTACCTGGTTTGCAGCAGCAGACAAAGCCATGGTGACGGCAGCCTTGCAGCAGGCCGGGGCGGTGATCGCCAGCGATAAATTCTCAGCGGGTAACCTGCTGCTGCTCCAGTACAACCGAAACATCATCAACAGCATAGCCGCCCTGCCTTTTATCAACAGCATCGGCTTGCAACCAATAACAGACCAGCCCCTCAACTATAACAGCCGGGCGTCAGAGGCTGTGAGCGGATTAAATGCCATTACAGGAAAGAATCTTAACGGAAAAGGGGTAGCCGTTGGCGTTGGAGATGATGCAGATGTGTCCACGCACATCGATTTCGCCAACCGGCTCATCAACCGCAGCCCCTGGGTGCCTTCCAGTCATGGTACACATACCACCGGTACCACGGCGGGAGCGGGCATCATCAATGTAAAGAACCGGGGCATTGCTGCAAAAGCCACCATCATCAGCCAGTATTTCAGTGATATCATTGTTAATAGCCCAACCTACATCACCGACTATTCCATGATGCTCACCAATAATTCCTATCACTCGGCCGAAACCAATTGCAACGGGGAACGTGAGTACAACGACCTCAGCCGCTATGGTGATTACCAAATGTATAATTACAACCATTTGCAACATGTGTTCGCTTCGGGCAATGATGGATCATACACCTGCTCACCCTATCCTTCTTCTTTTGGTACACTTAAATCAGGATGGCAAACAGCTAAAAACATTCTTACGGTGGGTGCCTTACGGGTTGATGTAACACCTGTAATCGCTTCCTTCAGCAGCCGCGGACCAGCGATGGACGGGCGGATAAAACCCGAGATCACCGCCAATGGAAGTTCGGTGCTTTCCACGATCACCAACAACCGTTACGGGTTGAACTCCGGCACCAGCATGGCCTGCCCGGCGGTGACCGGCGGACTAACGTTGATGTATGAGCGCTACCGTCAACTGCACGGAAATGAAAATCCCGGCAGTGCATTGATCAAGGCGCTGGCCTGCAACACGGCAGAAGATTTAGGAAATCCCGGACCGGATTATACATATGGTTTTGGAATGCTCAATGTGCGCCGGGCGGTGGAGGCGATGGACAGCAGCCGCTATTTTATCAGCGACATTGCCAATGCAGGCAGTAACACCCACAATTTTATGGTGCCGGAAGGCACGCGCCGGTTAAAAGTGATGCTGTACTGGAACGATGTTGCTGCCGCCAGCAATGCAGCCACTTCCCTGGTGAATGACCTCGACATGGTGGTGATAGAGCCCAGCCTTGCCCTGCACCGTCCAATGACGCTGAACCCCAACCCGGCCAGCGTGAATGCCATTGCCACCGAAGCACCCGACCATCTTAATAATATTGAACAGGTGGTGATAGAAAACCCGGCCGCCGGTGTATACTCAGCCAATATCAACGGGTACAGTGTGCCTTCCGGATCGCAGAATTATGTAGTTACCTACGAGATACTCAAATACGGTGTAACAGTGGAATATCCTTATGGAGGTGAAACACTGGTACCCGGTGATACAGAGATCATCCGCTGGAATGGATACGGGTTGGAATCAAACAGTTTCACCCTTGAGTACTCTACGGATAATGGAACCAGTTGGATCACGATCGACAACAATGTATCGTCTGCCACCAGGGCCTATAGCTGGATTGTACCCACCACCTTTACCAACCAGGGTTTGATGCGTGTAACCAGGAATGGCTCCTCGCTCACCGACCAGAGCGATCAGAATTTCAGTATCCTCGGGCAACCTGTTGTAACCGCCACAAACGCATGTATTGGAGCCGTGCAGCTCGACTGGGCAGAAATACCCGGCGCCACCAGTTATGATATTCTTCAGCTTGATGGCGACAGCATGAAAGTGATTGGCAATAAGCCGTCACTCAGTTACCTTATCAGGGGACTTGATAAGAACAGTACTTACTGGTTTGGAGTGGCTGCAAGAAACGGAGCAGTACAGGGACGCCGTTCGGTATCAGTTTCTATTGTGCCTAACAGTGGCGCCTGCACGCTTAGCAATTTCGTAAACGATCTCCGGGTTGACAGTATTCTTGAACCCAATTCGGCCCGGCAGTTTTTTGCCAACGCCGGAAATGCTGCAAAACCGGTTAAGATCTCAATAAAAAATCCCGGGCCTGCCGCTATTACCGGGCCTTACAATGTGAGTTTTGATTATGGAGGAACCGTTGTTACCGAAACTGTCAATACCACGATCAATGCCGGTGGCACCCTCAATTATACTTTTACGGGTATGTATCCAACCCCATCAACGGGCTACCAGTATAATTTTAAAGCATGGGTTACAAAAGCCGGTGATGCCAACAGTCTTAACGACACAGCCTTTAAAACTGTAAAGCTTATCAACAACGATGCTATCACCACGCTTCCACTGGCTGAGGGTTTTGAATCGATGCCGGTTACAGAAACACGTACAGGAGCCCTTGCTTTCGGGGGAAATAAATACCTCGATTTTTTTGCCAGTACTTCACGCGGCCGTGCACGCACTTTTGTAAACACGGGGTTCGCACTGGCGGGCAACAGGGCCCTCACGCTTGACCAGGCGCCCTATAATGCCACCGCCACCACCGACAGCGCCCTGCTGAATTACAATCTTTCCCTGTTTAACGGCAGGCAGGTTCGTTTTGATTTTTATTATAAAAACCATGGCCAAACCAACGAGAATGGAAATCGTGTATGGGTGAGAGGTAGCGAATCAAATCAATGGATAGAAGCCTACAACCTGTACGATAACCAGGGTGGCGTGGGTGAATGGAAAAAAGGAATCATCAACATCAATGAAATATTGAACAGCGCAAACCCGGCCCAAAATTTCACTTCCACCTTCCAG
>CAYVLT010000230.1:0-7176 GCA_964452405.1 uncultured Ferruginibacter sp. | reverse complement strand
TCGTAGGCGGTATCCTGCAGATCGGCGCCTGGTGGGTGCATTCTATCGGCTTCGTATATACGCTTTTCAGGAAGAAGGTACCCTACATTCCCACCCCTAAAAACGACAACGATCCGCTGCCGCTGATCCTGAACGTACCGAATATTTTTATAGCGGTGGTTTCTTTAGCAGCTATCATTTATGGATTCAGTAACAACTATAATCCTTACACCACCTTCATGGCTTCGCTGGCGTCCATGCAGGTGATCTTCATGATCTTTATTTTTTCAGTGTCGGGATACACAAACAACGACAGCAAAGTAAGTCACATTGCAAGGCGTATCCGGAAAAACACCTGGCTCATTGTACAAACTCACGGCTTTCTCAGGAAATATTCGGTGATCCTGTCTGTATTGGTGGTAACGCTATTTACCGTTGCCTATCGTAAAATGCAGGAGTTACCCACCTTTTTGCCCAAGCCATTGCCGGGACTGGAAGTATTTTACAAAGGCATTTATGAACCCGTTGGGGATGATACCATGCCTGTAGTGAGTGATCTTGCCAGGCGGTACGACCGGATGAATGTAGCCACCATCCGGCTAACAGGAACGCCTGCCCTTCCAACAGACAGTTTAACAATTTTGTACCAACAGAATATGATGCCCTTACTGGCCTGGGAGCCACTGGGAAAAACAGGCATCACAAACGGCTCTCAATTGCAGGCTGCATTAGACGGAAATTATGATGAAGCCATCTCCCGTTTTGCCGGCCAGGTAGCGGCCCTAAACAGGCCGGTATTTCTGCAGTTGCTGATGCCGCAGACCGCCGACACTAACGGGCACGACCAACCGCACATTTTTACTGAAGCCTGGAAACATATTTATAATCTTTTCGCTGCTGCAGGCGCCGGCAAAGCGATATGGGTATGGACGCCGGTGAGTGCAACCGCTGCGGTTGACTATTTCCCCGGCTTTAAATATGTGGATTGGTTCGGGGTAAACCTGCTCGATACCAGCAGGCATACCAACAATACCGACAGGCAGGGATTTTATTCCGCTTATTATGCCTATCATCGCCTGCCTCTCTTTAAATCAGGACTACCGGTGATGGTTACCCGGGCAGGAACTTTGGCTGACAATAAACACCTATGGTGGAAAACAGCAGCGGATAATATCGACACTGCTTTCAGGGAAATTAAATGCGTGATGATTGTGAACGACACCAAAAATCACCTGCGCACCACCGCACCCTTTATTGCCGGAGATACCAGGACAATCTTTGAAAAACTGGAAAACAGCGACCTGATGCTCGCCATCAATGAACCGCCACTTTCGCTTCCGCACAGCCCTGCTGCAAACCAACAATACCTGCTACCCGATACCCTCCGTGGAATTGTGTACGACAAAGGATATTTCTGGTTCCGCAACCGGCATACCATGAACCGCCAGAGCATTGAAGCGGATATTGCCGACATTAAAAGGATCGGTGTTAACACGGTGGAGAGAACCATGCCTGGTTTTTATGATGAGATCATTGACAAGGTACTTACCAAAAATAATATCCGGCAAATTGCCCGTTTTGTGCCTTTCATAGATGCAGCAGATCTTGAAAACAGGCAGGCGATGGAAAAAGAAAAGCAAAAAATACTGGCGGTGGTGAAAGAAAACCTGGATAAGAAAAACATCATCGCCTGGAATTTAGGAAGAGATGAATTGTTCACCCTGCAAAATCAAACCTATAAGCCCGGCTATTTTTATTACCGGAAAAAATACGCAACCTGGCTTGCTGAACTATGCAATGCCATTCGGCTTATTGATACCACCCGGCCAATCATCTGCGACCTTAACTGGGATGTTAATGGGGCAGAACGGCTGCAATTTTATAAGAAGTATGTGCCACAGATCAATCATTATATGCTGGTTGCCACTTCAAAAAACAAAAGCGGCTTAAAAGATATTTTACCGGCAAACAGCTCCTGGGGCAAAGTACCAGTGGAGTTGTGGGATTCACTACCGGCGATTAAAAAGAGTGGCTTCATACCTGCCTGGCAGGATATTGAAAACACAGATTTCATTTCACTCAATGGCCTGAGGGACCTCGAGGGCAGAAATAAAAATTATTACCGTACCGTGGTGAATACCTGGACAACCGGCAACGTGGGAGAGTCGCCAATACCTGATATCAAAATTCTGAAACCTGCCAAAACAACCCGTGAAAACGTTCGCCTTTCTTACAATATCATGTTCAGGAAAGACAGCACCCAGTGGCGTTTGTATAACAACCAGGTAAAAGACCTTCATTTTGAATGGTACCTGGTGAGGGTGGATCAATATGGCAATACGATGTTCATAAAAAAAGCCGGTGAAGGAAGTTCCATTACACTGCCTATTCCGGGTGAACCACAGTACTACGAACTGTTTGTGGAAGCAATACTTGGCAATGATGTAAAAACGGTTCTTTCAACCCTCAATACCCCGCTGGAATAATCATCAGCCTGCATTGAATTTTTATTTTGTTTAACCCACCCGGGAATGATTTTCGGGTTCATCTGCTTACCTTTCCGCCAAAACCGGAACCGGTAAATGAAGAATACCAGCCTGATTTGTTTAGCTATTGTTACAATGGCAACAGCCTTCCTGCTGTCATCCTGCAGCACTCCCAAACCACTCGAATACCGCGACTTCAAAAACCTGTCGATCGAAAAAATGGGGTTTACCAACTCCTCTGTTTCCATGGACATTGTATACTATAACCCTAACCGTTATGGACTGCAGCTTAACCGCACCGACCTCGATATTTACATCAATAACATATTCCTCGGGCATACCTCCCAACAATACTTTATAACCATTCCACGAAGCGATACATTTTCAATCCCGCTGAGGCTGGAAGTGGATATGCGCAACCTGTTTAAGAACGGGCTGAACCTGCTTCTCAAAAATGAGGTACTCGTAAGGGTTAGTGGTACGCTCAAAGTGGGTAAGGCAAATGTATTCATGATCTTTCCCGTTCGGTATGAGGGAATGGAAGCGTTTACTATTTTTTAAACAAAAAAAAGGTGGCTGCTCAAAGCAGCCACCGGTAAAAGTATCATCGTCACTGGTTATCCTTTCCTGCAACCATTGCACCTATTATAGCGCCGGTGACGGCACAGATGAGCGTGAATGCAAGAATATCAGCCCCCATGGCTCTTTTGCTCAACACCAATGTGGTGGCATACTGGATCGCATCAAATGAAATACCCATCAGCAAACCGGTGATGGCGCCGGTGGTGAGCCCGCTTAACAGGGAGCTTGTGCTGCCTTTCAGAATGATGTAGGTCAGCAACAGGGCTTCTGCAATATGCCCGGTAACCAAAAAAAGAAAGTCGATCTCGCGCCGGTCAACATGCCCGATGGCCCCGCTGTGATGCCACATAAAATGCCTCAATAAATATCCGTACACCAGCCAGCCAAGTAAAAATTGTACGATGGTGCCCACCACCGTACCGATGAATAATTTTTTCAGGTTCATCTGATAAAGGTTTAAGGTGAAGTAATGATACAAGATATTATTTCCGGCAGGCTTTTGCAATAGCCGGTGCTGTCCGGTGAACAACTTGGTAATGCAGACTGATAACGCTTCGGGTGCCGATAAAAAAAGGACACCCCGTTGCTGGAGTGTCCGCTATTTTGTGGGAATAACTATTTATTTAGATGCCTGGGGAACCGCTTTAAGCTTTAACCTTCCGGTTACGGCCAGGTAGGCAAAAATCAATCCACCCGCCAGGAAAATGAGGTTCATATTTTCGTCGAAAGGAACGTCCGGGTTACCACCTGGACCGCCGGCAGTTGTAACAGGGCCACGACCTAGTGCTCCTCCACCCCTGCCCAGCCTGGGTGCATTTTTGTTTGGTGAGGAAGCACCAGACCCGGTTCCGGTGCTGATAACAGTTGAGTTTACAGGACTTGTAGAACCAATAGCAGCTCCGTCGCTGTTTTGCCATGGACCGGTGGTAGTGGGAACCTCCATTTGCTCATCATCCTGGTAAGGATCATCGTCCTGTTGTTCCTGGCTGTGTGCAGCTAACGGAAGCGCCAGCATACCCGCAAGTGTAAAGGCAATAAATTTACCTGTCACCAACCTGCTTAACCGCTTTCTGAAAAAAGTCGTCATCTGTTTTCGTTTATGGTTTAATTACCTGCGTTTACAATCAGCCGCTCGTTATGAACACTGCTGCCCGGGGCGATCACCTGTAACTGGTATACACCGCTTACGAGGGCCGAAGGTAAGGCAAAACTTTGAGAAACACTGCCTCCGATATGCTGTAAATTTGTGTTATACACCACCTGGCCCGCAATGTTAATAAGTCTTATTGCATATTTTCCTGCCGGTTGATCTTCAAACTGGAGGTTGATAACCCCTCCGGCCACAACCGGGTTAGGAGAAACAGCGATCAATGAATTGTTTTTAACGCCGGTTACTTTCACGATACTGCTGTACTGAACCGCTCCACCATTATCTACGGATTTTATCCGGTAATAGTTGTTGCCACTGAATACATTTTGGTCAAGCCAGTTGTAAACATTGCCAGTACCAGCAATTACAGTACCAATATTAGTAAAATTACGGCCATCGGCTGATTTTTCCACTTCATATTTGGAAATATTCACCTGGTTGCCCACCTTCCACTGAACAGCAATATCATTACCTGTTTTACCGGCACTGAGGCTGGTGAAGCGCACAGGCACCACGGTACTTTGCCTGAACACGATCCGGAAGCGATCAGCAACTTTAGAAGCTGCTGTTGCACCGATGGTGAAAACATAAGAGTTCACGGCCCCGGATAAGTCGAGTGGCGTGCTGGCACCCGTAAATTTATCTTCGAGGTAAGCCGTGGTGATCAGCGGGTCAATCTCATTGGTGCTGATATCAATCCGGTAACTCAACTGGCGCATCTGGCTCATGTTCAGGAACACGGTATCTGCAGCTCCCACCAATTGTCTCCTTTCAATGGCCAGGTCAACCGAATTCCGCAGCATTCCCAAATTCTCATTGAAATTGGTACTCTTCCTTACATCGTACACGTCAACGGCATTGCTATAGCTGTTGTCGAAGAATACCAGTCCACCGTCAACCAGGTCAACACTGCCACCAGCATTGTTTGCATACAGGTTGTAGGTGAGTCGCTGGTTTCCTGAAAGTGGATCAGAAGGCCTGAATGAATTATTGGTACTGCTGGTAGCTTTACAAGCTTCCGTAACCTGGGCACTGCCGGAACCACCACTTGATTGAATGATGAAGGCGGCGCCGCTTTCAATGAAATTGTTTATTGATCCGATGGTTCCATAACTTCCACCACCTGGTGAAACAATGTAATCACTTCCGCTTTTTACAAAGGTTTGATAACCGCCCACTCCAAAGCTTCCTCCCAATTTGGCATCCCATACCTGGAACGCATCTACCAACGAACCTGCCTGCACAATATTGCGCATGTCAATCCTGGACGGGTATGGATTACGCACCATGCCCCAGTCAGATGCGCCGGTGGATACTGCTGCCTGGTCACCTTCAAACAATGAACCATTGCTGCGCAAAACGGTGGAGGTGGTGGGTGCACTGGCACCAAACTGTCCAGGGCTCCTGTCGCCACGAACAAAGATGAAATATCCCGGATGTGCCTCCAGGTTGGTGGCATTTGTATTTGGAACCGCTACCAACACATCGTTGTCGGCATCATAACTGTAAATAGAAGCCGCATTAGACAAGGTATCAAATCCATTGGCCTGCACTGCTGCAAGGTTAGCACCCGGACTGGTAATCTTGGTACCAAAACCTGGTACAGGATCCACCATCGCTCCTACGGCTCCTTCCTGCCAGGCCGCATTAATAGTTTGTCCGGTAGTGTTGGAAGCGATCAGTCTCCAGGCCTTGCTGCTGTTTTGAGGAACATACCTTTCTACGGTAACATTTCCGCTGATATAACCTCCTGCCGTATTGCCCGGAGCTATATTCGCCGATCCGTTCACGTTTGATTTGATCGTAAGGAATCCGCCGGTGGTAAGTACGCCTGTGCCGCTTACAGTAAGTAAACCTTCTGTATTGGCACTGGCCCCGGCAGTGATATTAAGAGCGTTGCCCAGCGTGGCTGAAGCACCGTTATTAATGGTAAAGTTTTTCAGGTAATTATTGGTGCCGCTGCCATCGAAGTACAAAGTACCTGCCGTGCCACCGATCACCAGGTTGGAACTGTTGGATCCGGCAAGATTACCGGAGGTACGGCTTACGGCTCCATTCAGCGTAAGCGTGTTGGCACCGATCACCACGTTACCGTTGGCCAGGTCAATATTTCCGGGAACGGTACGGGCACCGGTTAAGGTAAGTGAATTGGTACCGGATGCGAGGTTGATCGTAATATTATCCGGAACACCGGCGCCCACTGAGCCACCTGCGGTCCACTCGTTGCTCGTGCTGTAATCGCCTGTGGTATAAACGAGCGAAGATCCGCTGCCATATACCGGTGAACTGCTGGCAAAGCCGCCTGCATCCAGTTTAAAAGTGCCATTGATCGTGGTAACACCGCTACCAAAGTCAATACCAGCAGATGTTTCCACTGTTACATTGGCACCGAGGCTGAGGCTGCCGCCTGACACGCTGCTCACGGTTTTGCTGCCGGTAACAGCGATAAGACCGCCGCTAACTGAAGAACTGATCGACCTTGCGCCACCGTTTACCAGGATGCTTCCACCATTGTTGTTGAAGCTGAGGGTGCGGCCATTCAGGTCGAGTGAGCCGCTGTTCAGCAACTGTAACACGCTTCCGGCAGTGGCATTGAGTGTTAGATTTGTTGGAGTGCTGCTGCTCAATTGAACAGCGCCGGCTGCTTTATCAATAATAAAATAGTCAAAGAATACGGTACCACCTGTGGCACTGATGGTTTGGGTGGCGGCGCTACCAACAAAGAAAACAGCTTTGCTGTTATTGGTAAGCGTTCCATCCTGCGTAAAGTCGCCACCAACATACAAATCACCACTGTTCAGGTTCAGGGTGGCACCATTGCCCACGGTTATGTTTCCAGGTAATCCCCTGTTAGCTCCCAGGCTTAAAGTACCTGAAAGCACGGTCACATTTGCCGGAACACCTGTTCCTGCAGCAGGACTGGTACTTGCGCCACCTGTCCATTCATTGAAGGTACCATAGCTGGTATTATAAATTAAA
>CAYVLT010000229.1:588-7244 GCA_964452405.1 uncultured Ferruginibacter sp. | reverse complement strand
CGATTGAGCAATGCGGATGTATCAGGTATGAAGCAGGAACTCGATATGCGGCACACAGGATGCACCACTTCAGTTGATTATAAAGACCTTGCTACAGGAACCTGCACCTATTATGCGGTGCGCCAGTTGCCTTATTCAGTGCTGATGGACGTAACTGTTGCTGCAAAGAAAAATATCAGCATCGGTAGTGCCAGTGTGATGGAAGCGCCGGATGCATTGAAAGATGTTCAGAATTATTACAACGAGATCGATCGCCCACACACCACCATCGGCTTGCTTACTTCCACGGCAAAAAGCCCAACGGGCAAATTGCTGATGTGTGCATCCAATGCCTTCATCTTTCCTGAGGGGCATGGCAATGAGCCAAGGGTGATTCATGAAATGTGGGACAACAACATGCACCTGATGAAGTTTGCAAAAAAAATCAATGCCGGCGACAGCTATCGATATTCCATCGTTGGTTCTTCCATCACTTCAGCGCAGCATGATGATCCGTTGAATGAAGCGGAACGTCTTACCATATTTGCCAAACTGCAGGGTCACGACAGGTTGTTACAATTGCACAACGCTGCGTGGGACGAATTGTGGAAGAGTGATATTATCATAGAAGGAGATGCAGCCAGCCAGCAGGCAGTACATAGCATGATATATCATTTATATTCTTTTGTAAGGGAAGGAGGCAGCAACAGTCCTTCGCCAATGGGCCTTAGCGGACTGGGATATAACGGACATGTTTTTTGGGATACTGAGTTATGGATGTTTCCTGCTTTACTAACCCTGCACCCCGAGATGGCCAAAAGCATGGTGGAGTACAGATTTGAGCGGTTGGAAGCGGCCAAAAGAAATGCTTTTGGAAAAGGGTATAAAGGGGCCATGTATCCCTGGGAAAGCGCCGGCACAGGCGTGGAAGAAACACCGGTATGGGCGTTGAGCGGGCCATTCGAGCACCACATTACTGCAGACGTGGCGCTGGCAGCCTGGCATTACTACTGTGTAACGCAGGACAAAGACTGGTTAAAGGAAAAAGGCTGGCCTGTGCTGAAAGCTACCGCAGATTTCTGGGCCAGCCGCGTGGAAAGAAACGGACCCGGTCATTATGATATAAAAAATGTGGTGGCTGCTGATGAGTGGGCAGAGAATGTAGACAACAATGCATTCACCAATGCAGCCGCAAAAGCAAACCTGCAGTATGCCACCGCCGCTGCAAAACTATTGGGGTACACGCCTGATACCGATTGGATGACAGTTGCCAACAATATCCCCATCCTTGTCATGGACAACGGAGTTACCCGGGAACATGCGGAGTACAATGGAGAAGGCATTAAGCAGGCGGATGTTAATTTATTGGCCTACCCATTGAAAGAGATCACCGAACCAAAGCAGGTAAAGAAAGATATTGACTACTACTCAGTCCGCGTGCCCAATGAAGGTACTCCTGCCATGACGCAGGCCATTTTTGCATTGTTGTATGCACGCCTTGGCGACAAAGAAAAAGCCTGGCATTTTTTCAAAGATTCTTTTGAGCCAAACCTGTTACCTCCGTTTAATGTGATCGCCGAAACCAAAGGTGGCACCAATCCATATTTTGGTACCGGTGCAGGCGGAATTTTGCAGGCTGTTTTGAATGGGTTTGGTGGCCTCGAAATTACTGACAGCGGCATTGTGCAGGTAAAATCTGTTTTACCGCAGCAATGGAAAAGTCTTACAATAAAAGGTGTTGGGGTAGAAAAGAAAACATACATGGTAAAATAAAAAGAAAAGATATGGGGTGCTGCCATAAAGCGATTTATCAATTATTAGGCAGTAACAACAGCTAAGCCACAGCAATAATTGCAGTCATTCTGCATTGATTAATTCAAAAAATATGCTGTGGCAGCGCCGGCTTTACAAAAAAATCCCCTAATTTGCAAAGACTGACTGATGAGAAAGCTTGTTGCCATATGCATGCTCACCATTTTTGCCTTCAATGTTGCAGGGTACCAATTGCTCTATAACTATATGGCCAATAAAAGTGATGCCAGGCTGGAACAGGCCATTGACCAGAACAACTACAACGATGAAGACCTGATCAGCATCCGGCAGGCCACCAACCTTCCTTACTACACCAATTCCACCAATTATCAACGTATTGACGGTGAAGTCGAGATCGACGGCGTAAAATACAAATATGTAAAATGCCGTATTTATAACGACTCGCTTGAAATGCTTTGCCTGCCCAATAAATCAAAGATGCGGATCGAAGCATCTAAGAATGAGTATGCAAAAGTGGCGCACGATTTTCAACAGGATGATTCCAGGAAAAAAAGCGATGCACCGCACAAATCATTTCAAAAATCTATAAGTGAATATGAAGAGCTGATGCTGCCCCGCATTGATTGTGGCAGTAAACTGCTGGTAAATAATTATGTTTTGGTAAACTCCGTATTCGAAGAAAACCTGTTCTTCACTTCAATAGAACGGCCTCCAGACAGCCGCTGTTCTTAATCTTTCAACCTTTTTATTTTGCTGTGTTCCCGGTTCGGGAACCTGCGTTGCGCTCAATCTGAACAGTCTGCGTCCGGCAGGAAAGCCTGTGAACACAACTGTTTAGCGGCAACCATATCCATTTATTTTTTTCACGCGGTAGTGGCAGTATACCTGTCCGTATCTGCATATTGAACAAAAGAGAATCAATGAAACAAGTTATTGCGCCTTTTGCCTTTTTGTTGTTTTTAATCAGTTGTACCAATAAACCGGTTCCTGAAACCTATTTTGACGACGCTTACACCTATTGTAAAATTGTAAAGGAACTGAATGAAGTGGTAAAGCATGTTGGCTTTCCGCCCATCGTGGCAAGCCGTAACTATGCCTATGCAAACATTGCGGCTTATGAATGCATAGCCGGCGGTTATCCCAATGAATACATTTCACTGGGAGGGCAGTTAAATGGCCTGAAATCGTTGCCGCTTCCGGATACGAGTAAAAAGATCGACTATGAATTCGCCTCTTTGCTTGCTTTCAGCAAGGTAGGAGAGGCTGTTACTTTTCCGGAAGGAAGCATGAAAGAATATGTTGACAGCCTGAAACAACTGGTAAAAGATAAAGGTATGCCGGATGACATGTTCATGAATTCTGTGCACTATGCAGATACCATCAGTAAAGCAATATTGGCCTGGAGTAAAAAAGACAATTATGCAGAAACACGCAGCGCTCCCCGGTACACAGTGATCGATACACCGGGTCGTTGGGTACCAACGCCACCGGCTTATACCAGTGCACTGGAGCCGCATTGGAACGAAATAAGACCCATGGTAATGGACAGTGCCGATCAATTCCTGCCACCGCGGCCTTATCCATTTGACATAAAGGATAAGAACAGCAATTTCTACAAAGAAATGATGGCAATTAAAAATGCGGTTGACAGTCTCACACCTGACCAGATGCATTGTGCACAATTCTGGGATGACCTGCCTGGTAAACTCAACGTGGCCGGGCACGTGATGTTTGTTACCAAAAAGTTTTCACCACCGGGTCACTGGATGAATATCGTGGGCATTGCAGCACTGAAATCGAAAGCAAATTTCAAAAAAACAGTGGCAGCTTACGCACTTACTTCCATTGCTATGTTCGACGGCTTTATACAATGCTGGGATGAAAAGTTCCGCAGCAATTACATCAGGCCGGAAACCGCCATCAATAAATACGTTGATCCGGAGTGGCGGCCATTGCTCGAGACACCTCCATTCCCTGAATATACCTGTGGACACAGCACCGTATCTGCTTCGGCTGCCGAAGCGCTCACTAAATCATTCGGCGACAATTTTGCGTATACTGATACCAGTGAGTTGGAATTCGGAATTGCTAACCGCTCGTTCCCTTCCTTCAGGGCGGCAGCCATTGAAAATAACTGGGCCCGTTTTTACGGTGGTATTCATTTTCATCACAGCTGCATCATCAGCACCGAATTTGGAAAAAAAGTAGGTGACCTGGTGGTGGATAAATTGAAAATGGAACGCCACTAACTGTATCCTCCAAATATTATTTACCACAGCAACTGATCTCAAAGCCGGTTGCTGACTCAAACTAACAACAAAATGAAACAATCTTTCATAATACTGTTTGCACTGTTATGTGCAAACCAACTGGCTCACGCACAAGGTTGCGTGGCCGTTCGGCAAATGGGGGGGATACACACTATGTGTTCAATGGGCAACTCATATAATCTCACCAAGGGAGACATGCAGGTGGGGGTTAATTTCCGTAAGTTCCATTCCTGGCGCCACTTTGTGGGTACCGAGGAACAAAAGCACCGGCAGAATACCGGTGGCGGCATAGGAGCTGATGGAATTGATCATGGCAACGCGGTGAATATTTATTCCAATGCTTTTGATTTCAATTTTTCTTACGGGCTCAGCAACAGGGTGCAACTCAACTTTACATTGCCCTGGGCAAGTAACGAAAGGTCGCAGGTAATGCGCCAGTCTGCCCCGGTGAAAGACACTTTCCGCTACAGCGTGTTTGCACGCGGTTTCGGTGACATCAGGCTCAGCGCCAACTACTGGTTGTTCAAACCTGAAACCCACCCGAATGCCAACCTGTTGATTGGCCTCGGCATTAAATTGAACAACGGAAAATACAATGCCACTGACGTAGCGCCACAATCGAATGGCACTAAAAGAATAGCGGTGATGGACCAGGCCATTCAGCCAGGTGATGGTGGTATTGGCTTTACAGTGGAGGTACAGGGTTTTAAAAAATTGTCGGACAGGATCTTTGGCTTTGCGAACGGGTACTACCTGTTCAACCCGAAAGAATCGAACGGTACTTTTAAATCAAAACCGGATTCCGGTTTGGCAGGATATAACGTATACGCATGTCCTGATCAGTATTTTGCCCGTGCAGGAGCAATGGTAACGGTAGGTAAGCAACGCAATATCGACCTGTCACTGGCTTATCGCTGGGAAGGCATCCCTGCATTTGATGCATTTGGCGGACAGGCTGCGTACAGGCGTCCAGGTTATGTGATGGCAGTTGAAACCGGTGTTACCTATCGTGCAGGAAAGCATTCTATCAGTTTGTTTGTGCCATATAACTTTAAAAAGAACCGCATTCAGAGCGCCGCAGATATCGCCAAACAAAACCTGCTCAACGAAAAGATCACTGATCCTTCCGAAAAAGTACATGTACAGGGAGATGCCGCCTTTGCTGATTATTCCATCAACCTGGGATATTCGTTCCGCATCTCAAAAAAGTAACCTTTAAAACGAAATAATTATGCGCAATAAACCAGGCCGCATCATTGCCACCCTGCTGGTAATGACGTGCAGCATCGTGTCAAAAGCACAAACCGATCTTGATGCCATCATGATGAGCAAAAGACAACTGTGCCTGGGGCCGGCATACAGTTACAACAGTTGGAAAAATTACTGGGAAGGCAGCGTAAAACGCGATAATGCTAACCTGGGAACTGTATCCACTCAGGCATTTTCATTAATGGGCGCTTATGGAGTAAGCGACAAACTCAATATTGGCTTCGGCGTTCCTTACATTAAAACAAAGGCTTCTGCGGGTATCCTGCATGGGATGAACGGGGTGCAGGATCTAAGCCTTTTTGTAAAATGGATGCCCATAGAAAAAGAATGGGGCCCGGGCACCTTTTCATTGTATGCTGTTGGCGGCGTTTCATTTCCGTTAACCAACTATGTGGTGGATTACCTGCCATTATCAATTGGGTTGAGAAGTAAAACAGCGGTTGCACGACTGATGCTGGATTACCAGTGGAATCAGCTGTTTGCCACTGTATCGGGTACTTACGTAGCCCGCGACAACATTAAAATTGACCGCGATGCGTATTACACCGATCACCTCATTTTAAGTAATGAAGTGGATATGCCTGATGCTTCCAACTTTAATTTCCGGGCAGGCTACCGCAGCGAAAAAATGATTGCGGAAGCTGTGCTGAATAAATGGACCACGTTGGGTGGCTTTGACATCACCCGTAACAATATGCCTTTTCCCAGTAACCGTATGAATGCATTCACAGCCGGGTTCAACTTTAAATATTTTGTTACGGCGGGTCACGAATTGTCATTGATTGCCGGCGGAAGCAAAGTATTGGCGGGAAGAAACATCGGGGAAAGCACCACTGTATATGGAGGTGTTTTTTACATCCTGGATTTTTCAAAAAAAGCAGGCGGAAAAGCCGGCACAAAAAAATAATCATCATGAAAAAAATACTGGCAATAACAGGAGTAACCGCGATCGCCGTGATATTGATCGTAAGCTCCTGCAATAAAAATACAGAAGGCAGAACGGACAAAGCCGCTGCCCTTAACCCGGCCGCCCTTGACCTGGATGCAGGTACCTGGAAACCGGTACTGCTGACCGGCCCAACCGATGTATCCGTTGCAGCCCCTATCGCAACCAACACGCCTGATTATATCATACAACTGAATGAAATAAAGAGTTTCCAGGCTGATCTTACTGATGAAGAAAGAAGGATCGTGAAATATTGGAGTGCAGGAGCCGTGTTGCGATGGAATGAAATTTTGAGAGACCTGGTAACAAGGCACAACCTGGCACCGGTGCAAAACAACGACGGCACTTACCCGTTCCCAAGTGCAACTAACCCACTCGCCTACCCGCTTTTTCCCTTTTCAATCCACCATATGCCGCGA
>CAYVLT010000229.1:0-578 GCA_964452405.1 uncultured Ferruginibacter sp. | reverse complement strand
GCTTCGCTGGAATGAAATTCTGCGTGAAATGGTAGCAAAGCACAACTTACCGCCCTACCAGAATCCGGATAATTCTTACCCTATTCCAAGCGCGGCTAATCCATTGGCCTATCCACAATTTCCTTTTGCCAATCCGCCTTACGCGGCACGCGCCTACGCTTATGTGAGCGCTGCACAATACGATGCATTGGTGTCGGCCTATTATTATAAAACCCTCTACAACCGCAAAGCTCCTTACCTGGTTGATTCAACCATACAGGCACTCGTGCCCAGATCTGAATTGCCCTCTTATCCATCAGAAGATGCGGTGGTGGAAGGGGCAGCCGTTGAAATGCTGAAATTACTGTTTCCCGGCGACCAGGATTATATACAGCAAAAGGCGGAAGAGCACAAAAGAGCAAGGATCATTGCCGGCGCAAATGTGAGAAGTGATATTGAAGCAGGCGAGGCGTTGGGCAGGGCTGTGGCACAGAAATTTGTTACCCGTGCAAGAGGTGACCGGGCCGGTGCTGCCGCAGGCAACCAGGCTTTGTGGACGGAATATGAAACCACCTCCATCAACCAGGGAGAAACGCCCT
>CAYVLT010000228.1:0-7289 GCA_964452405.1 uncultured Ferruginibacter sp. | reverse complement strand
ATCATCATACAACTCAAATTTCATCACGCCTTTTTGCGTATGGATTTCACCTGTTGTTAAGGTAGTGTCGCTCATATTCAGATTTTTTTTGCGAAAGTAAACACTCAGGCACCAGTTTCAAAACAAATATCAGGGCTTCTTTTTACGCAGGTCAAAATTCTGAAAAAAGAACACCCTCGCCACACTGCTGTTCCTGTACCTGTTACCTGCCGGCAGTTGTTGAAACAGGTTCATATATCCAAATTGAACGTTATTCTGTTTGCCTGTCTGGAATTTGAATCCTGTAAAAAAGCGGTTCTGGTCAAAGTAATTATTAACAATCTGCTTTCCGAAATTAAAATGTATCTCATCGTTTATGATAAACGACCAGCTGTTTTTATCGGTTCCGTTTTTATAAAATGGAATTTCATACCAGAAATTATATCGCAGGCGCCAATTGAAACTGTACCCATCGGCCAATGCATCATCGTTCAGTATCTTGCGCCGGTATCTTTGCTCCAGCCTGAACCACTGCATCATTTTTTTATTGTTACCGTATTTTGTTTGCCATTGCACCTGCTCCCAGACCCTGTGTTCATAAGTGGAAATATTCTCATGTCCTTCATCGGGAAAATCAATAATGTATGCATAACCCGCGGTGAGCTTTGTATTGCTGGCCACCAAATAAGTGAGGCCAACCCGGTTCAGTGATTGCGCAATCCCATCGCCTCCCCAATTGTCTTTTGAACGCAGGTGAAAATCAGCCCAGAGCCCCCATTTCTCAGCAAGCCTTGTTTGTGTTGACACCGCTATCCAGGTACGGTTGTAGTAGTTCGTTTTTTTAGTTTGGGCATTTACCTTTAATACCAGCAGCAAGCCCGGCAGGAATATCCATTTTTTCTTCATCCGGCAATTTACAGGGGAAATGTCAAATGCCGGTTTACCACAAAGTGTATTTCGGCCTACTCTCCAATAATAAAAGAAGCCCCCCTGGGAACAGGGGCGCTTGCAGACTTAAAATTGCTTACGATATGAAGCCTCTTTGATTTATTCAGAAATTATACCGCAGCGTTATGCCATAGGTGGCAGGGTCGCCCAACACAGCAGCATACTGACCTGCATTTCCGCCTGCGGCCAACAACTGCTCATAATAATTCCGGTTGAATATATTTCTTGCCCAGGTAAAAACGGCGAGCCCGTTATTCGATTTAAAGCCCAGCCTTCCGTTCAACAACACATAACCATCAACATCCAGGTAAGCGGAGGGCGAGGAACTCGATGAGAAGCCTGAGCGATAATATCCATCCAGTCCGGCAAATAATTTTCCAGCTTTGCCCAGAAATGAAACCGGTACGGAATACTCCCCACCCAATGAAGAAGACCATTTTGAAATACCCGGCAACCTGCCACCCGAAATATCTTTAAAGGCGACCTGCACACCATTCACTGTTTGTCCTGTTTCCTCTAATGGCAGCGGGGCATTGGTAAACCGGACATATTTTCCATCGGTGAAGGATGCGGCCGTATAAAAACTGAATTGCCGGCTCAACTTCAGGCTAGCCTCTAACTCCACTCCACGCACCCGCACTTTTTCTGCATTGGCGATATAACCACGATTCACACCCAGTTCAGGTGATTGTACATTCGTTTGATAGTCCTTTATATCCGTATTGAATACCGTGATGTTTATCATGACATCTTTAAAAGGCGTTGATTTTATACCGAGCTCATAGTGGCTTACTTTTTCTGGTTTGATCACGGCCAGCGAAGTATCCGCCTTACCTGCTTTGGTGGGCAGGCCTGCCACATTTACGCCCACCGGTTTGAAACTGGTTGAATAAGTGGCAAAAATGTTCAGCCACTTTCCCGGTCGGTATGCCGCACTCAACAGGTATGTAAAATTATTTTCTGAGGCCGCAATGGCATAGGCTTGACTGCTGTACACTGAATTTTTTAAGGCCACCAGGGCCGGATCATCTGTTTGCAAACCCCCATATGCGTTCCTGTTATACGCCACCTCCTTTTTATCATAATTAAATCGTAGTCCCGGCGTAATATGGAATGCCTCAGAAATTTTCCAATCCGCATTGGCAAATAAGGAAGCACTGGTGGATTGAATCGAGGCAATTGTTGATATGCCGTAGCCATCGAAAAGTCCGGGTGTTTGCCATAAGCTGCTGGTGGAACTTTGTGAAAAACGCCATTGGGCGGCCCCGGATTCTTCTGTTCCATTGATCTTCACTTCCTGGTTGATGTAGAACAAACCAATAACAGCCTCCAGGTTGGAGCAGAGCTTTCCTGCATACCGGACCTCCTGCGACCAGTTGTGATGCCGGGCCGGATTTTGCGATTTAGCCAATACAGGCAAGCCCGTGAAATCCCGGTCGTTGGAAGGCTGCCAATCCCAGAACCGCCATGAACTGGTGGACGTCAGCGTACCTGTACCTGCTTTTGTATCCACTGTTACTGAAGCGCCTCCCAGGTCGTTGTCAGACTTCCATGGTGTATCGTGATCTATTATCCTGTCAAAAGCATTCCGCGTCGGCAACTGGTAATGCAGGGCGGCTATGATGGAATCAAATTGGCGATAACCCGCCCGCTTTGTTTGCACCACGCCGGCGATTACCTGTGCATAACCATCAGGGCGCTGCCGCGAAAGGTCGCCCCGCAAAACAACGGTGGTATTACCGGATACCTGGTAAAGTATTTGAGCCTGCATCCCAAGGTTATTGATATCATTGGTGTATTTTAACGTTCTCACATTTTCAATAACACCATTGCGTTGGGTACCGGAAAAGGATACACGAACTGCGAGCTTTTTACTTAACGGACCGGTGATCGTACTCTTTGCCTGGATAAATCCATAGTTTCCATAGCTCACATCAAAGCTACCACCCGCCTTGAATGAAGGCTTGCGGGAAGAAATGCTGATGGCACCCGCCGTGGTATTTTTGCCAAATAAAGTTCCCTGCGGGCCACGCAGTACTTCTACCCGTTCCACGTCGATAAAATCAAGTGTGGCGGCCGCCGGCCTGGCATAATACACACCGTCAACATAGTAACCAACACCCGGATCAAGCCCATCATTTGTTAAACCAAAAGGGGCGCCCAATCCACGGATATTTACACCGGTGTTTCGGGGGTTAGAGCTGTATAACTGCAGGGAAGGAACAAATTCCTTGATGCGGTTTGCATTAAAAGCGCCTGCATCCTCCAATAATTTTCCGCTGATCACTGAAACAGCAATTGGCACATCCTGTAACACCTCCGTCCGGCGACGGGAGGTGATCACCACGGTATCGCTTTGAAACATTGCTTTCAGCGGCAGGATCAAACCGGTGCTGCTGTTGTTATCCTTTATCACAAATTGCAACTGTGCATAACCGGCAGAAGAAATACTGAGCGTGAAAGGAAAATTTTTATTTGTGGAAAAAGAAAATTTGCCGGATGAGTCTGTAGCGGTTCCGGATGCAGTGCCTTTTACCTGTACGCTGGCAAAGGGTAAACCCCGGTTATTCTCATCCACTACAGTGCCGGAAAGGATTAGCTGTGCAAATGAAACAAAGGGTATAAATAGCAATAGAAGTGAGTATAACTTTTTCATTGTTGTTGATGTTGTTGTTGATGAATGCACCGGTACCGTGCGGGCCGCTTCGGGGAGCACAATGGCCTGCCTGCACCGTTAACCGGTGAGAAAAAAAATGAATTTTATCTACCATTTTAGTAGACTATTAGTATAAAAAAAGGGAATGCGCCGGGGTTCAGCTACAACATCGGCAGCAGGCGTATTTAAAGTGAAAAAGCGTGTAAACCATAGATGAACTGTTTTTAATGTATAACTGGTGTATTGAAATATTAAAAGAGAATGTACAGGATTATTTTCGTGTACACGTTACAGTCAGAGGAAAAGCGTACGGTAAATTGAGATCAGGCTGCAGATAATTACCAGTATCCCTACGGCGATAAACATTTTCCGTGCCGGCAGTTTAGCGGTAAGCATGGCCGAAAACGGTGCGGTCACGATGCCCCCGATCAGCAAACCTGCCACAATATTCCAATGCTGAACCCCGATAGTAAACACGAAAGTAATTGCACTGGATATGGTAAGAATGCACTTCGCAAAAGTGGAACTGCCGATAACGTACCTGGGGGTGTGGCCGTTTTTAATAAAAGTACCGGTCACCAATGGCCCCCATCCCCCACCGCCGAAAGAATCAATAAAACCACCCAGCAATGCAAGTGGGGTTATCCTCGTAACCGTCTTTTTTTCCGTTGACTCTTTCTTTTTAAATGCATTCTGCAGGATCCTGATGCCGAGGTACATCGAGTACACAGCAATAAAAGGTTTGGTGATCCTTGCATAACGTTCGCCCACATAGGTAAGCAATAACGCACCTATCACTGCGCCAACCACTGCCGGAATGGCAAGTGAGATCGCCAGCTTTTTGTTGATGTTGGATAATTGCCAGTGACTAACGGTGCCGGCTGCACTGGTAAAAGATTCTGCCGAGTGAATGCTGGCACTGATCACCGGCGGTGGCACATTTAGGATCAGCAGGATGGTGGTGCAGATCACACCGTATCCCATGCCCATCGACCCTGCAACGATCTCGGCGGTGAAACCCACCAGCAGCATCCAGTAAAACAGGTGCCCATCTTTACGCAACGCGGCTTTCAATCCGCTGAGCTGCGCTTCAGACATAAAAAAATAAATACACAATACGGTCGCCATCACAATTGCCACCGCCACCAGGTATTTATTGATCACTTTTCGTCTCGACGAATTCAATTCCTGGGCAGTAAGCACCACGTCCCCGGAGTGCGTAATTCCTTCTATCAGCTTTTGTTGTGATTTGTTCAGCATATTACTTGTCTTGCAAAAGGGTTTTGGTGAGTTCATTGAGTTGTTTCACCTTTTCGGTAAAATCACCGGTAATTTTATTGCGCACCTGCTGCATATTGTCCAGCAAATTATCTAACCCGGCAGGAAGTGTTTCCTGCAAAAACTCTTTCAGCCGCTTGGCAATCGTTGGTGATTTACCATTGGTTGAGATGGCAATTTTAAGGTTACCTTTTTGCACAATGGAAGAAAGATAAAAATCGCAAAGCGCCGGTTTGTCTGCCACATTCACCAGTTTGCCCTGGCTTTTTGCATCGGCAGCCACCCGTTCACTCACGGCCGGGTCATTGATTGCCACAAACACAATATCGGCCCCGTGGAGGTCCACAGGCTCGTATAATTTTTCCACCAGCTTTATTCCGGGATAATCACCCGCCAGCTTTTTAATATCGTCACTGATGGTTGCTGCCACCAGCCGGATCTTTGTTGCCGGAGAATTTTGCAGCACCGCATTCAGCTTTTCAAAGCCCACATACCCACCCCCAACAATCAGGAGCGACAATGATTCCAGTTTAAGAAATACCGGGAACAGCCTGTTCTCCGCAGGTTCAGCGGGTGATGTGTGGTTAAAAATGTGGTTATTTTCTGCCATATTACACAAACGTACAAACCGTTCATTTGGTGTACAGGCCAAAAATAGTATTTTCCTACTAAATCAGTAGACTATTTGAAAATATTTTTTCTACTATTTTAGTAGACTATTAAAAAAAGGGAAATATCAGGCTAATTCAGCCAGGCTTTCTTTTGTTTTAGCAATGGTTTCATCCAGGTCGGCATAGGTAAGCGCATTGTTAAGAAACCAGCTTTCGAAAGCAGAAGGCGGCAGGTACACACCTCTTTTTAACATGGCATGAAAGTATTTTTTAAACCGCTCATTATTGGCGGCGGCGGCAGAAGCGAAATCTGTAACCGGTTGCCCGCTGAAGTGAACACTGATCATTGATCCAAACCGGTTGATCACAAAAGGTTGCCCCCAGGCATTGAACACTTCCTGCAAGCCGTTGTGCAGGTAACTTGTTTTTTCAGCCAGCTCAGTATAAATAGAAGGATTGGCCTGCAGTTCTTTTAATAAGGTATACCCGGCGACCATTGCAATGGGGTTTCCACTTAAGGTACCGGCCTGGTAAACATTTCCCAGCGGTGCGATGTGCTGCATGATCTCCTTTTTACCACCGAATGCACCTACCGGCATACCAGCACCAATCACTTTTCCATAAGTAACAAGATCTGCCTTTATGCCCAGTTTTTCCTGTGCACCACCGGCTGCCAGCCTGAAGCCCGTCATCACTTCATCAAACACGAGCACCATATTTTCCTCATCACAAATTTTTCTCAGCCCTTCCAAAAAGCCTGGCTGTGGCAAAATACATCCCATATTACCAGCCACCGGTTCCGTGATAATCGCTGCGATCTCTCCCCGGTTTTCCGCAACCAGTTGTTGCACAGCCTCCAGGTCATTAAAGGGAGCAGTGAGCGTATCGGCTGCTACACCGGCAGTTACACCAGGCACTGCCTGTATATTGAAAGTGGCCACACCACTTCCCGCCTTTACTAAAAATGAATCCGCATGCCCATGATAATGTCCTTCAAATTTGATGATCTTATTTTTCCCTGTATAGCCCCTGGCCAGGCGGATGGCACTCATGCAGGCTTCTGTGCCACTGCTCACCATTCTTACCAGGTCAACATTCGGGACCATCGAGGTGATCAGTTCCGCCATTTCAATTTCAAGTTCGGTAGGCGCTCCAAAGGAGGTTGACTCAGCGGCCTTTTGCTGAATGGCTTTTACAACAGGACCATAAGCATGCCCCAGGATCATGGGCCCCCATGATGCGATATAATCAATGTATCGGTTGTCATCCACATCATACAGGTAAGCACCGCTGGCTCTTTTCATAAAAACCGGTGTGCCACCCACGCTTTTAAAAGCCCTTACCGGGGAATTCACTCCGCCGGGAATTGTTTGCTGCGCCCGTTCAAATAATGTGTTACTTTTTTCGTACATGATGTTTTTTTTGTAGTCAGCTTTTAAATCAATACCCGGCTTCACAGGCGTCGCACACTTGTACTTCGGTTCAAAGCGCACCGATGATCGTGTATCCTTAGCCGTTATCCGCCATAATACCGCCCGATCGGCGGAAAATATTATCCCAGCAACCGCACAGCATCCATCGCAAAATAACTGGCGATAAGATCGGCACCTGCCCGCTTAAACGACGTGAGGGTTTCAAGAATCGCTTTGTTTTCATCGATCCAGCCCATTTTGGCGGCTGCTTTTATCATTGCATACTCACCACTGATATTATACACGCTCACCGGAACGGTTACGGCGTTCTTCACTTCCCGTACAATATCTAAATATGGAAGTCCGGGTTTCACCATCACGATATCTGCTCCTTCTTCCACATCC
>CAYVLT010000227.1:0-7331 GCA_964452405.1 uncultured Ferruginibacter sp. | reverse complement strand
GGTTTACTGTTGTTGCCCCTGATGAGTCTTTTCACGCATGCAAAGGTGCGGTTGCTCAACCTGCCGTTGTTTCAATACTGGTTATTGTTATTGCTGGTGAAAACAACCGTGGAACTCCTGTTCCTGTACCCGGTGGCTGGTTTTTTTTCGCAGCGCCGGTTATTGATCTTTTTCCCGCTGGCCCAACCTTTCCATATTTTTTATACCGTGCTTGCAGGCTGGCTGGGTAAGTTTGGCAGCTACCAATGGAAAGACAGGAAAGTGCACTAATTGTGTAATCCATTACAGCACTCCCACAATTTTTCTTTTCTATTGCGATGACTACATCCAACCTCCCGTTGTTATGAGAAAGCTCTTGCCCTGCCTGCTTTTTTGTGAAATGGCAACGCCCGGAGATGGTTTACACCAGGCCTTCTTTAATGGCCACCTTTACGAGGCCGGCTGTATTTTTTACATCTAATTTTTGCAACAGGTTGTTGCGGTGGTTTTCAACTGTTCTTAAACTCAGGAACAATTTATCTGCGATTTCCTGGTTGGTGAATTCGTCCACGATCAGTTGCAATATCTCTTTTTCCCGGCGTGTAACTATTTGCCGGGCACTGCTGGCAGAAAGACTGCTGAGCAATTGTTGCTTCAGTTCTTCCTGTATAAACTGGTTGCCTGCATGCACCGTTTCAATGGCGGCGATAATGGTTGCCGGGCTGGCATCTTTCAACAGGTAGCCCATCACGCCCTGCTGCAGAATTTTCTTTATCTGTGCCACCACATCAATATTCGTAAGCGCAATGATGCGGGTATTCTTATACATTTTTGTGATGGTTGCAGACAGTTCGATGCCGCTTTTACCAGGCATCTGTATATCCAGCAACAGCACATCAGGTTGTTGAGCTGCCAAACCTTCCAGCAACTCATCGCCGTTATGGTAAATGCCGATGATCTCAATATTAGGAACATCTGCAAGAATTTTCTGCAAACCATTTAAAATAATAACCTGGTCGTCTGTAATGGCTAAGCTGATCATACACTGTTATTTTTTCCGGGTTCAAATTCCAGGTAAATACTGGTTCCTTTGCCCGGGCTGCTGTTAATATCGATTCGTCCACCAAGTTGCCTTACCCTTTCATAAATATTTTTAAGGCCCATTCCCTGGCTGTTTTTGATCCTTCCTGTATCAAGGCCAATTCCATCATCTTCCACAGTAATGTCGAGGCCACCATCATCATGAAAATTCATCTGTACCAAGGCTGTAGCGGCCTGTGCATGTTTTCTTACATTATGAATCAATTCCTGGATGATGCGGTACACCGGCAAAAACAATCCTTCATCTATCTGCCCGGCAGATCCCAATGTTTGAAAACTAATGACCGTGCCACCTTTACCCGTCATGCGTTCGCAAAATGATTTAACGGCATCGCTCAACCCTTCCTGCATCAGTATTTCGGGCATAATGTTGTGGGCGGTTTCCCTGAGGCCTGAGGCTGTTTCTTCCAGTAACTTCAGCCCTTCTATAAAGTCAGGGTTGTTACTGTACAGGCTGTTGCGTTTTACCATTTCAAAATTCATTTTGGCAGCAGTGAGCAGGGAACCAATTCCATCGTGTAACTCTCCCGCTATCCTGGCCCTTTCTTTTTCCTCTCCATCAATGGTGGCATTGAGCCTTTCAATTTCCATTTTCTGTTGCAGGTTATCAATTCGCTCCTGTTGCAGTTTTTGTTTGTGCATGTTTTTCCGCCGCCACAACACAAAACCAAAAGCCGTAAACAGGGCAAGAAATGAAATGCCTGCTATAAAATAATTGCGGCTTCTCACCCGGTTTTCGATCGCTGAAATTTTTAATTTTTGTTCCGCCAGTATTTTATCCTTTTCCACGATCCGGTAGCGGATCTCCAGCCGGTTGATCATGTCGATCTTATCTTTCCGCATCAGGCTGTCGTACAAAAAAATGTACTTGTTCTTCTGCAGCAATGCATTTTTATAATCGCCGGTTGCTTCATAACTATCAGCCAGGTTCTTATACGCCTCCAGCATTTCGCCCCGCAGGTGAGCTCCGGTACTCTTCAGCTTTTCCAGTGTTTCATTGAGCAGGGTTACGGCAACGGCATATTTTTTCTGCTGGTACAATGCCTTCCCCTTCAGCAGGTTGGTGAACAACATATAAAATGCCAGGTACCTTCCCTGTCCGGGTGCATTTACCAGCGTTTCAACTTTGCTGATATGAAACATCGCTTCTTCAGGCCTGTATTGCTGCAGGTAGGTATCAGCAATATTGGTAAGGGTGGAGATGCGGCGTGCCAGCACCAGTTTGTGCAACTTCTCTCTTTCCTGCAGGTAAGTGTTGTAGTAATACCTGGCGCTGTCAAAACTTTTAAGGGCATGATAGTAAGCGCCCTGTAAAAAATAGATACTTGTGACTGCATCAGCACTGTCGCGGATGGAGATCGCTGCTGCTTTCGCCTTATCAACAAAACGCTTCAGTGTTTTGTAATACTCATCGTTTTCATTACTGCCATAATCAAGATTGATCCAGAAGATGGCCAGCTTGGTGTAGAGGTCAACCTTGAGTTGCGGATCAACAATATTACCTGATTCAATTTCCGTACTGAGCAGGTAATAATAATAGGCCGAAGAATCCTGTTTACCCTGTTCATCAAAAGCCTCTGCAAGCAACAGGTGCACTTCTGCAATTCCCTCTGTGACCGGTAAATCAACCAGCTCAAAATACTGCAAGGCATCCCTGCCGTAGTCAATCGTTTTATCGGTGTTATTACCAAAATACCACTTTGCTATTCTTGCATTGGCCAGCGCCAGTCCCAATGAAAATTTTAACTGCCTGCTTTGCGCCGCTGCAGCCATAAAATCCTGCAGTGCTTCTTCAGGCTTATTATCCATCAATCGCTTCCCGTTATCAAGCAGTTGCAAAACTGTGGCTGTATCGTACTGGCTGTAAGCAGCCTCCTGCTGGCTATGCGATTGTGAAAAAACCACAGCCTGCAACAGCCAGCATCCTGCCAGCAGCATGGCCGCTTTCTTAAATCTCGCAGTTATCGTATCGCAGTTAACAGGCATTGTATATCAATATTACTTGCAGGTAGCAGTAAAAATACAAAATCGCCGGAACAGCCTGCCGGGATATCCAGGTGCCTGTTGTGGTATCAAAAGAAACGTCAGCCTTTAATAAAAGGCTGACTGATTCTGTTTGCTCAACGGGTTTTTCTAAAGACTGAAGACATTGGATTTACCAGACACTATACATGAAAATTACCTTACAAAAATTCTGAAGCTTTCCACTGCTCCCTGGTTAATGATTTTAACCGCATACACACCCCTGGCAGTTGCCGGCAGCAGGATCGACTGGTTGAAAACAGTTTCCTGCTGATTCCAGTTTTTCGCCGCCACCACCTGGCCTGCCGGGTTTATCACCATCACAGCCACATTACCCGGAATTATCTTTACGTTGTTTAGCACGAGGCTTCCATTGCTTACCTGGTAATTCCATTGGGCAGCTTTAATTGCATTCAACACAACGATGTTGGTATAAAATATGGCACCGGATCTTTCAGTGGCCCGTACGCGGTAATAGTTTTTCCCGGCAGGGGCTGTTTCATCCAGCCATTGATAACTCTGGGAAGAAAATGAACCGGGATAAAGCCTGGCAGAAATTTTTTGAAAATGAGTGCCATCTGGTGAACGCTCGATCTCAAAATAGCTCACAGATTCCTGTGCAAAAGCCGTCCAGAAAAGCTGGTTACCTTTTAGGGTACCCGACCCTGTGAGGTTACTGAATTTTACCGGCAAAACCACATCGGCATCCAGCTTAAGGATATTCCCCCTGAAAAAGCCGGCCGCAAACGCCTTTTTACAAATTCCGCTGGTGCAGCCGGTTACCGGCGCAAAACAGGCGGCTCCCAGCAAATCGCTGAGGGGAGCATAATAAGGCTTCCAGGAAGCGCCGCCATCAATGGTTGAATAAACACTGCCACTGCTGAAAACCAGCCCCTGGTTTGCATCATACATCAGCAGTTTGGGATAGTTGGCGTACAGGGTGGCGAGGCCCGTGTTGCACATCGACCAGGTATTTCCGCCATCGGTGGATTTCATCACCAGGGCCTGGTCGCCGGATGCATATACCGTATTCTCATCTGCTATGGAAATGCTTTTAATGGCTTTATCAGCAGCAAAGCCGGGAACATTGGTAAGATGTACCCAGGTGATTCCACCATCGGTGGTTTTATAAATGGTTCCGTTAGCACCGGCGACATAGCCGGTAAGCGAATTGAGAAACTTAATTTCGTACAGGTAATTGTTGAGGGAATAATCAGCCACTACCGGGAATACGGTGCTGCTGCTATCCCAGGTATTTCCCCCATCGGTGGTATGATAGATGATCTGGTGAAAGGTGCTGTTAAAGTCTGTATCAGTGTAAGTGATATTAGCCACCAGCCACCCGGTATCTTCATTGATAAAATCCATGGCGGTGAAGCTGCCGTTGTTGGGTTCGGTAAACAACAGGTCAAAAGATGAAGCACGGTCAAGGCTTTTATAAAACATGCCATTGCTGGCCGCAGCCAGTACGTTATCGGGAGTGGTATATGCAATGGAGGTATAGGAATCCCATGGGTTAAAGCTTGGGTTTGATACATCTTCCCAGGTAGTTCCTCCATCCGCAGTACGCAAAATAGTGCCGCCACTGCCAACAGCCATTCCATAATCGGCATCATAAAAATCCATCGATTCAATTCCATAACCACTAAAGCCCAGGCTCTGTTTCACGTACACAAAAGGACGCCGCCAGGAGCTTACAGAGTCGGCGATAATACCCGCCTGGCCACATAAACCAAAGCGGTTGGCACTGCTGATGTCAATGCCGTAAAATGAAATGCCTGCCTCGCTGGAACCTTCAGGATACACGTTATCTGCATGCCAGTTAAGTCCTTTGTCGGAAGACATTAATATTTTTCCTTCGCTGCTTGTTCCCGCTACCGTAACACCATCCCGGCAGGCAAGATTATAAATCTGCGGGCTGTTAAGTGGAGCATATCGTTGGGCCAGAGCAGAACCATTGTTCAACATAATATAGCTGCCGGATACTGTTTCCGTATTGATCCGTACAAGTCCCCCGTTATTTTGGGTACCCAATACCACCACCGTATCATTCACAATGGCAATGGCCCGGTAGTTTTGCTGGTTGAGTCCCCATATATTATCAGAATAAGTGGTTGCCACGGTATCAAATCCGCCATTCCAGTTGTCGAACAGTACAGTATCAATGGCATTCACATTTGTAAATACGGTGGTATCTGTAATCGAATAGTCGTACCAGTTACCAGCTTCGTATTTAAAGATCATTCCTGCGGCGCCACCTACATATCCAATGCCGGATGGAGAAAAACGGATCTTGTAAATGGCGCTGCTCAACCAGCTCACTGCAGGTGCAGGAAATACATACATCGGCTGCCAGCTGCTTCCTCCGTCGGTGGTTTTATAAATGGTGGCCTGCTGCGTTACTGCATCGCCGTCGCCACCAATATAGCCGGTATCAGCGCTGCTGAAATACACGGTATTGATCTCCATCTGGCCGGCATAAAAAGGGGTGGTAACAAGGCTCCAGTTGGTGCCTCCATCAACGCTTTTAACCATAATCCCATCGTTGCCCACTGCATAGGCAAGCTGGGGATTTACATATTGCACATCATTAAAAAAAGGTCTTGAAATATCGCCGGCAGCATTGGTGGTGGTGTAGGCAAAATAAGTCCAGGTACCGCCTCCGTCAGTGGTTTTAGCAATACCACCCGCTTCGCCAACCACCAACGCATTGTTGTCATCGGCATAGGAGATCTGGTATGAAACAAATCCAAATGGTTTGGGATTACTGAACTTCCATTTGCTGTTGTCGATTTGCGCCTTTACTGATCCGGCAACTAAAAAACAAATCAACACAATGGCAAATGACTGTAACGTAGATTTTCTCATGATGCAGTTTTTTAAATGATAATTGCTGAAAAGGGTACCGGTAAAACTGGTTAATGCGGATATTGGAAAAGCTGTGTTTGAAGCAATAAAGGTAAAATTGAGCGTCCCGAATTTTTTAAGTGTTTCGGTTCAATTTAAAAATTGAGTATAAACACCTAGGAATGATTATAGGGGGTAAGGTAGTTTTGTAGAGGTATGGGTACTATGGCACAGGAGCAGGCCCTTTTTACGGGTACAGCCGCTAACCAACTGCCAATCCGGAAACTGATCGATGAAAAAAACTATTCTCCATATTTTACTGCTGCTGGTTTGTGGCTATTCCTATGCCCAGGACAAATCCAACAAGGGCACAGAATTCTGGCTGGGCTATGGCCATTGCATTTCATTTGACATTGCAGATTATGGTGTTTTGAATAACCAGGAAGAAGTGCTGTACATCAGTGCCGACGAGGCCTGCGAGGTTACCGTTTCTGTGAACAACACTTCATGGACCCAAACAGTGAGCATCGCTGCCAACAGCATGAATGTAGGTATCACCTTACCGAAGAGTGGAGCCGCCGACTGCAGGATCATGAATGAGGGTATTTTTGACAGGGCCATTCATATAGTAAGTACCAAACCTGTTGTGGTGTATGCTCACCTCTACAACACACAGCTATCGGGGGCTACAATGCTCTTCCCGGTGGAGGCTTACGGGTACAGTTACTACTCGGTTAACTATAAACAGCCGCCTGTACCCGGCTACCCTGGCCGCAACTGGTTTTACGTGATTGCCGCGGAAGACAACACCACGCTGCAGATCACTCCCTCCGACACCACTGAATCCGGCGTATTGCCAGGCCAAACCATCACGGTGAACCTCCATAAAGGAGAATTGTACAATGTGTTTGCCAAGGTGAGTGATGCCAATGAATGTGACTTAACTGGCAGTAAAATTGTTTCTGTTTCCGGCGCCGACGGCAACTGCCACCCGGTAGCTGTATTCAGTGGAGCCAGTCGTTTCATACTCTGCCTCACGGATGGCGGCGAAGTGGCACAGCAGCAGGTTTTTCCGGCGAGTGCCTGGGGAACAAGGTATCTCAGTTTTCATAGTATTATCGCTACCAGTAACCCGTTAACCACACCGTTCCTGAACGTGTACCGGGTGCTGGTGGCGAATCCCGCTACCATTGTAAAAAGAAATGGCACGGTGCTTACAGGCCTGCAACAAAACTGTTTCTATGAATTTACCAGCACCTCTGGCGATTATATTGAAGCAGATAACCCGGTGATGGTTTGCCAGTATTCCCATAACTCGAATGAATGTACCGGCAATAACATGAACCCAATGGGCGATCCTGAACTTATTTTTCTCACACCTA
>CAYVLT010000226.1:0-7400 GCA_964452405.1 uncultured Ferruginibacter sp. | reverse complement strand
CTCGACAAACCGGAGGTTTTGCTTTTATCACTGCCTGCGCTTTTTGCTTCGGTGGAATCAAGGATCAACTGCCCGCCCCGCTTGGAATATTTTGCGTAGTCCATTACCGGGAATAATAAGATGGCATTGATCAACACGCCGATGATGGCAGCGCCCAATGCGGTAGGTATTACTTTTAATAAATGGGCAGTTTCTTTTTCCTTGATCCAGCGTACTGCAA
This sequence comes from uncultured Ferruginibacter sp., assembly GCA_964452405.1. GTDB lineage: Bacteria > Bacteroidota > Bacteroidia > Chitinophagales > Chitinophagaceae > Ferruginibacter. The sequence goes on along the minus strand of CAYVLT010000226.1, from coordinate 7,180 downwards.
AGAACAAAGACATCACCAGTATCACCAGGAATAAATAATAGCTGATCTGCTGGTGATTCTGCATCAAATGGAGGGCGGCGAACAAGGCTGTTAATATGAAGCCGGAGATGTATTTCTTGTCGAAGATCAGCACAATACCCCCGAGCAATGCCGGGGCATAAGCAAGCGCAAGAAGTTTGGTATCATGACCGGCGGCTGCCAATATTGGATTGTAAGTACTATATGCAAAAGCCAGTGCGCCCAGGATACCGATGTAGGGCCTGAGGCGTAAACAAATGCACAGAAAATAAAAGCAGATGCAGGAGAGGTAGAAGAAATTGAGGGGCTTGGGTAACCAGAGTTGGAAAGCTTTATCAAGATAAATAAGCGGTGAAAAATGGCCTTCATAAATGATATTGTAAGCAGGCATACCACTGAACATGCTCGTAACCCAAAGCGGGTAAACGCCATGAGATTCGCGGTATAACACCGACTGGTGCTTCATCGCGTCAGATTGGGCATAGTCGCTTTGCTGCATCACCACGCCAGGTTCAAGAGCAGGTTTACAATAAATTACTGCTACCAATAAAAAAACCACCACGGCAATCAGGTGGGGCAGCAGCGATTTAAAAGTGATATTCTTCATGTATTATTCCGGTTTTAAAGTGGCTGCAAAATAGTTTAAATATCTTAAAGCAAAAAAGCAGTAGTTGTTATTGCTACTGCTTGTTTTTTGGGATTATCAGCGGGATAAACAGAATGTTCCGGCAGAGGGTGACTCACAATAATAACAGCATAAGCCCCGTGATCTTATTGACAGATGATCTTTTTTACAATACGGTCATCAGTGGTTAATACCTGCAGCCAATAACTGCCTTTGGGAAGCTGTTGCAGCGAAATCGTATTTCCCGAATTGTTACTAACGAGCCTGGTGGTTGCGAAAACCGATTCTCCCACCGCATTGAACAGGTTTATTGAAATCCTGCCGGTATATCCAGCAATGGTGAGGGTGGTATTTCCCTGGGTTGGGTTAGGGTATACCGATGCATACAGGTGGCGGGTCGGGATCTTTTCACTACGCACCGGTGAGTACCGGGATGTTCCTGACCTCTCCATTATGAGCAGGCGGTAAAAATAGGTTGGGCCCGGTTGCACAGTTTTGTCTTCGAAAGCATAGCTATGACTACGCTGGTTATTGACGGCTGTGACCGAACCGATATTACTGAATCCTTTGTCGGGAGATAAAGAGCGTTGAACGAAGTATGTTGAGATGCTGTATTCCTCTTCTGTTTGCCAGTTGAGGATAATGCGGTCATTATTTTTTACCTGTGTGGTAATAGACGTAAGTATCACAGGCGTTACGCTGTTGCAGGAATCAACCACCAGTGTGCAGGCTGGGTTGGTTTGATTGATGGATGCATTGCCGGCCAAAACTGCGTTGTATGCGGCATTTCCCTGCTTGTTGGTTAATGCATCGAAAGTGTAATATGCCTGTAGCCCTGTTTGTGAGGAAGGATTTGGAAGTGAAATATTCATATTCGCCCTGATTTCACCCTGCGTTCTGGCGATATTCCAAATTCTAACCTCGTTGATGTACCCAATAAAGTTGGTATTATAACCTTGCGGCTCATAGAATCCAATCCTGGTTTTCCAGTTATTTTGAACCAGGTTGCCCGATGCAGCCACCTGGGTCAGTAAAATTCCATCCCTGTAAAATTTCAACGTGTTCCCATTATACACCATTGCGACGTGGTAGGTCCTGTTCAATTGGATTTCCACACAAGGGTTAGGCGTTCTGAAATACCCGTTTGTGGTGGTGATCTCAGCTTCGTTCGGCCGTAAAAGGTAATTTACATCCTCGGGCGTATTGTGTTTCGATACAAGGTCCCCGGCATATAGCAGGCCTCCGGAGTAAGGAGTGGTTCTGTTAAAGATGGCTTCTACAGTAATTTGATTACCTGTAATATTTAACCGACCTGCTTCCGCATAGGACAGGTAACTGGGAAGGGAAAGCCAGTTTGTACAGTCAGAAAGAGGAACTGTTTGCGCTTTTGAACTATGCGTAATCAATGCGAAAAATAGTGTCACACACAGCCAGTTAGAATTTTTTGACATAAGGGTTAAAGCAAAAGTTTTGAAACTTTTGTTTCTGTAAATTTAATAAAATCGGGCAATAAATTAATGCTGAAAAATAACAGGCTACAATAGCATGTAATCGGCGGCTATACCCGCACCCACCTTCGCATTGTGCAATACCAATGAGATATTTGCCTCCAGGCTTTCACCTTTGGTGTGTTCCGCTATATATTGCAGCAGGAAGGGGGTGATATGTTTACCTTTCACCTGGTTGGCATCAGCGGCTGCCAGGGCCTGCAGAATGTGAACCTCCATTTCTTCCCGGCTCACTTCAAATTGAGAGGGTACAGGGTTAGCCACGAGTACAGACCCCTGCAACCCCAGTTGCCATTTTGTGTACAACATTCGGGCAATGTCGGCTGTGGAATCCAGTCGTAACGGTGACAGGTACCCGCTTTTGCGGGAATAAAAACTGGGAAACTCATCCTGGCCAAAGGTAACCACCGGTATACCCTTGGTTTCGAGGTATTCCAATGTAAGTTCTATGTCGAGGATCGACTTTACCCCGGCCGAAACCACGGCAACAGGCGTTTGTCCCATTTCTGTAAGATCAGCAGAAATATCCATGCTTGCAGCTGCCCCGCGGTGCACCCCGCCGATGCCTCCTGTAACAAATACTTTAATGCCGGCAAGTGAAGCAATCCGCATCGTAGCTGCCACGGTGGTGGCTCCGTAAAGGTTCTTGGTCAATACATATGGAATATCACGCAGGCTCACTTTCCACACATCCTGTTGCTTTCCCAGCAGCTCGATTTCTCCGGCGGAAAGTCCAACGTGACATTTGCCATTCATGATGGCAATGGTTGCCGGTACGGCCCCCTGCTGCCTTACCACCTCTTCCACCGCCAGGGCAGTTTCCACATTTTTAGGGTAGGGCATACCGTGAGAAATGATGGTGGACTCAAGTGCCACCACCGGTTTGCCTTCCTGCAACGCCGCCTGTACTTCCGGTAAGATGCTCAACAACGAATGATTCATTATTCTTCGTAATATTTTGATACAGAGTTTAACAGTTTTTCCTGGCTCAGATGGGTTGCAATAGCGCCATGCACCTGTAATATTTCGGCCGACAGCGTATGGGCGGTACGCAGGCTGTTAAGGTTGTCTTTACCAAAATACTTCGATAAAATAAAGCCACTTACAGAGCCATCACCGGCGCCAGTGCAATCCACCACGTTGGCAGTTGGGGCATTTAATTGGAGCGTTTCGGTTTTTTTATACAAGGCAGAACCCAATTTGCCTTTATGTAACCAAACATATTGAATGCCTTTGTTCAATAACTCGGCAACCTGTTCGTCGGTAGTGGTTGCTTCCGCACTGCACAGCGATGGCAATTCATCTTCGTTGGGAGTAATGAGGTATAGACCTTCAAAATTGCAGGCAGCAATTTTTTTCGCCGGTGGAACCGATACCGGTTCAATGATCATCCGGATATTGTTCGCATTGGTAAATCGAATGAGCCAGTTGGTGCTTTCGATGCTGATATTGGCATCCACCAGCAGGTAGGCCGCAGAACCCAGCAAGGCCTCATGTTGTTGCAGGTATTCCGGCGTAATTAAATGCAAAGCTGCATTGGTAAGCAACGCGGTGAACATACTGCCGTCTTTATCAATGAGCGCCGTGTATTTTCCTGTGACCGGGGCATCCATGATGGATCCATCTAACAGAATACCGGCATCGGTACAAACCTGCTTTAACCAATCTCCATCGTTATCTTTTCCAAAAACGCTGATCAATTGAACCGGTATGTCTAAGATTGATAACTGGTGAGCGATATTCCTGGCAACACCACCGGCAGTACGGGTTTGGGTCACTTCGTTAGTGGTGTGCATCATCATAGGGTCGTGGGCATGAAAAAGGTCGTCGACCAATGCGGCGCCTATACAAATAACTGGTTTTGACATGGGGCCAAAAGTAAGAAAAGTTCTTTATGCCCGCCAGGGTTTATAAAAATGAACACAAAGAATAATAACCCGTATTTAGCGGTTTGATTTTTTGGAACTCTTTCGGGTGGTTTTAGCTGGAGGAGCTTTTTTTTCCTGGGTGGCTGGTTCTTCTTCCACCGGTGAATTGTCTTTTAACCGTTCTTCAATGGTATTGCCCATGGCGTCTTTCACGGGTTCGGGCATGGGCGCCTGTCCTTCGGGTGTTACCTGGTGAAATATTTTTTCAATGTGCACCCATTTGCCGTTTTTCCATTTGAAACCTTCATAGTCGCCATCGGGAATATAAGTCCACTTTTTATTGGGTTCGCCACTTTCTGATTCGAGATGCTCCAGCACGATCATTTTCATGTCCTGGTCATAGGTAAGCCTGGCGCCGGCTGATTTTTTATACTCCATCACATACCTGCTTTTTGATGGCTTGAACACGGTGTCTTCTTCATAACTGAAATACCTGCCACCAAACATTGGTTCGTCGTTCATAAAGCTCAGCACTTCTATGATCTTACGGTTGCTGCGCATGTTGTTTTCGTCATAGCCCAAAAGCGTGTAGTAGTGCTGGTTAGCTGAAGTGGTTTCAATGATCTTGTAATACACTGCGCCGATCCAGCCCCTGTTATTACCGGCTGTATCATCCAGATGCGCCGTAACATCCGATTTATCGATCAGGGGAAATAGTTTCAATTCACCATCTGCAGTACGCATTTGTATGGCGCCATGCTGCCGGGTTAAATTATCATTCACCACCAGTTGCCAGGTAAAGATCCTGAAGCTGCTGTCGGGCGCATATAATTTTGAAATGGTAACCAATGAGTCAAAAGGAAACTGGAAGGAGTGAGGTGTTTTGAGTGCCTTTACAAAATGCCTTGTGAAGATGCTGTCGTTGGTGAAGCGAATCGAAGCGCTCTGACCATTTACAATTTTATTAGCATAGTCTTTCAGGCTGTCTTGCAGCGATTGCAGGTACTTATAGTCGCTTTTACTGATGTTTTGAGCTTCCGATACAGTCATCGAAAGAGAAAAGGTTACAAACAGGAAAATTTTCCGCATGCAATAAAATTATAAATAAAGGTTGATCTGTTATCCCGTCGTTTTTCAAATTAACGAAAATATTAACGAAGCGGAGGCAGCGCTGCAGTAAAATCGGCCAGCGAAGCAAATATGGCACCAGGACTGCCGCCTTTCTCAGCCGGCGAAGTAGTGGTTAAAAAAACAGTGAAGGCCCCGATGCGTTCTCCAAATACAATATCGCCTGGCGAATTTCCCACCATAATGCTCCTGGAAAAATCAACCGCCGGAAAATCCTCTTTCAACTGCATGGCCATGCCTGTATTGGGTTTTCGGTTACCATGTGCTGTATCAACGGCGGTGCAGTAATAGATGCCGTCAATCCGGCCCCCGGCTGTTTCAATACCGGCTTGCATTTTCAAGTGCAGTTGCTGTAATGCATCTTCCGTCATCAATCCTTTGCCAACGCCCCGCTGGTTGGTGATGATAAAAATCTTATTGAAAAGCTTTGCCAGCAATGGCATTGCGTCCAGTACATCCTCGTAAAATATAAATTCCTCCCAGTTTAAAATGTACCCGCCTTCTTTCTGGTGGTTGAGTACACCGTCCCGGTCGAGGAGCAGCGTCCAGGATCCATCAAAATCTTTTAAAGAAAGTTGGGTTGGTTTACTCATCATTGTTATTTTGAAACAAAGTCTGATTGTGCTTTTTCAAAATCCTCCGGGATACCGATATCGATGAAGTATGCGTCCTGTGCGAGTCCGAAGAATGGATGCGCTGCAACATACCGCTCGAGATAATCTTTTTCAAAGGAAAATTTTTCCGGGAGATCGCAGGCCAGTAATTTTTTGCGGTTGATGAGGTAAACACCGCCATTGATGAGGCCCGTTGCATACTCCTGTTTTTCTTTGAAACTAATGATCCGTTGATCGCCGCCGGTTTCCACCACGCCATACCGGTTAAAATTTTTCATCGGTTTTAAGGCCAGCGTGCAATCGGCCTGGCTATTCCAGTGCAGGGCCGCGATCTTGTCGATCTCAACTTCAAACAACGTATCTCCATTTAAAGCTAAAACGTCTTCTGTATGCGCCCTGGCGCAGGCAAAGCGGATGGCACCCCCGGTTCCTAGTGAAGTGTTTTCAACAATTACCTGGTAATGTAAACCAGGATAGGTTTCAGCCAGGAAGGTTTCAATGGTATCACTCATGTACCCGAGTGAAAATATAAAATCGTGTACACCTTGCCGTTGGAGGTGTTGAATTACATATTGTAAAAAAGGCTTACCGGCAACCGGGGCCATACATTTGGGAACATCATTCACCACAGGGCGCAAACGGGTGCCGAGGCCCCCGGCAAGGATGATGGCCTGTAAATTTAAATGGCTGGTGGTGGAAGCAGTTTCCTGGCTCATGTTGTTTTTCGGATCAGAAATTAACTGGTCAATTGATTTTGGGAAATAATTTTTCTTCCACCAGTTCACAAATTATATGACCCAGTAACATGTGACATTCCTGTATCCGCGGTGTATCGGCAGAGGGTACGTTCAGCAGGAGGTCAGATAATTTTTTCATCTCACCACCCGTAACACCGGTGAATCCAATCGTGATCATCCCTTTCTGCCGGGCCACTTCAAATGCTTTTATGATGTTGGTGCTGTTACCCGAAGTACTCAGGCCCACCAGTATGTCTCCCGCGTTACCGATTCCCTGCAACAGCCTGGCATAGATCATATCATAACTGTAATCATTGGCAACGGCTGTGAGGTAGGATGTGTTGCAATGCAATGCTTCCGCGGGAAGCGCCGGCCGGTCAATATAAAAGCGGCCGCTGAATTCTGCCGCGAGGTGTTGTGCGTCTGCAGCACTGCCACCGTTACCACAAAACAACACTTTGTTGCCTGCAGAGAAAGCAGCCACGATCAGGTTGATGCATTGTTCCGCGGTGGCCAACAGTTCTGCATCTGCCAGCAGTTGCTGCTTCACTGAAACGGCGGTGCCGATAATATCTTTAATGGCTTTTGACATCCGGATTGTTTTTTAAACTGTGCAAATGTATTTAAAAAACAAGAAGCACTGCTGATCAGTGCGGATTTGCTGTGAGTGCTGTATTAAACC
>CAYVLT010000225.1:0-7438 GCA_964452405.1 uncultured Ferruginibacter sp. | reverse complement strand
TGGCGAGGTATTGATACGGCCTGTTCCTTTCATCTAAAAATGGGATGATGGTGGTGCTTACCCAATAATGAGAGCCATCTTTGGCTTTGTTCTTTAACTCTCCATGCCAGATGTTGCCACCGGCAATGGTCTGCCACAGGTTGCGGATAAAATCTTTGGGATGATAGCCTGAATTCACGATCCGGTGATCCTGCCCGATCAACTCCTCCCGGCTGTATTTTGAGATGTTACAGAAATTATCATATACATGAATGATGATGCCACGCTGGTTAGTGATGGCAACGATGGAAGATTCGTCGAGCGCATATTTGTAGTCGCTGAATTCTTTTTCAATCTTTTTAAAGTAAGCGGCGGCATCACCGGGACGGTTCAACATTTTTGCCATCGCCAATACCTGCCGGTTGCCTGTTTCATCCATACACCCAAAGGCATCAAGCATCACGGGAACAGCTCCCTCGTTTTTATTTTTTATGTTGAGGTGTACGTTGCTGCAACTTCCCTGCAGCATGGTTTTCCTGATCAGTGATTCTGCCAGCGCCGGTTCGGTAAACAAGTTGCAAAACCTGGTGCCGGTAACCAGTTCGTAGGCTATGCCGGTACACCGGGCTGCTGCCTCATTACAACCTGAAATGATGCCATCCGTATCTACACTGAAAAATGGCTCAGTACCAAACCCGACAGGAATATGTTGTACCAACTGCAGCATAGGTTTTGTTGAAAAAGGGTTGGAATAAATTATTAAAGGTTTTTCAACAGGATGTTGAAGGCTTCTCCTTGAAGGGGTTGTTTAATAAAATGAGCGCCTGAATAATCATTCCTCGTACAAAGTTGTGATAAATAACAACAAAACAAAATATTTTTTTTAAGGCTTAATCAATCTCATTTTTTTGGCTGATTTATATCATTCAATCTGAGGCGAATAAACTCTACAATTGTGGTTTAAGACAACACTTGAACCCATGACCTTACTTTCTTTTGTAGATAGAAAAGAAAATATTTATATGAAAGAACCAGAATTGCTTATGCAGATGGGCGAGCGGATCAAGATGCTTCGTATTAAGAAGAATATGACGCAAAATGATCTTGCTATTGAATGCGAATTTGAAAAAGCCAGTATGTCCAGGATTGAATCCGGAAAGTCGAACCCCACTGTTCGTACCTTATTTAAAATCTGCAGGGCGCTCGACGTACACATCTCCGCCCTTTTCGTGGAATAACCTTTTTCCACTGTAGAATAATTACTATACGGATTTAGAAAAAATGTTATGTTTCGTTGACCAGGTTTTTTCAAACTTTACGGTTCAACTGTTTAAACGTAAGCCGTATGGGTGAAACAATAGTACTATTCCGCATGGGTTCCAAGATAAGAGAACTTCGTAAAAAAAGGAGAATGACACAGAACGACCTGGCCTTCAAATGTGATTTTGAAAAAGCAAGGTTGTCGAGAATTGAAACGGGGCAGATCAATCCAACCATCAAATCATTGTATAAGATCAGCACAGCACTGGAAGTAACCATTGCAGATCTTTTTGTAGAGTAGTGAGGGAAGCCTTTGTTTCAGGCACCGGTTCACCGGGTGCTGTTACCCGCTTTTTTAAATGCCAGTCTTTTGGCAGCCAGCCGCTTTTTCAGCAGTGGCAGCGAGGATGGCCCTACTCCATGCAATAACAATATTTCTCTTTCCGTATAAGTAGACAAAGTTTCCAGAGTTTTTATTCCTGCATTTTCCAACGCTCTTTTGGCTGGCGCCGAAAGTCCTTCATAAATACCGGTTTCCTTTACCGGTGATTTTTTACAAAGCGGACAAGGCGTGTTTTTCGGGTGCACATGCCCGTTACTACAACGCACTGCCAGTTTTTTTAAGAGTGCTTTTTCTTCATTTTGCTGTACCCTGAAGTTGACAATGTTGCCCACGAGTTTCAGCGGCAGTTTTTCACCAAAGGGAAATTGCACCGAACCCTTCGCCCCCTGGTAACCTTTTAATTGCTCAGCAAACCTTTCAATACCTTCGGCGCCGGGGTAAAACCCGATGTGATTTTTGAATGCGGCATAATGTACCAGGTTGCCATACAAAGTAAAAGTGGGAATGCCATACCCTATTTTTTCAGCGGCGGCGGGCGCCGCTTTTTTAATGGTGCTTCGCATCTGCAACAGCATTTGCTGCACTGCCTCCGGGAAACCGGCGATGTAATTATCTACTTCGTTCATAACTTAAATTATATAGATTGCTGGTGGATGGATGACTGTTTATGCGCCGATGGCCTGTTGTACCTGCTGCAATTGGTGACTGTGCCTGAGGGCATGGCAGGTAATGAAAGTCAGCCACTCCATACCGGTGAATGCGCCCAGGCCCGGGAATGGTTTGGATGGATAGCTTCTTGCCAGGTCGATTTCCATTGCAGTGGCTTTAATGGCAGCCCTTGCTTCCTTTAAAGATTGCAGCAGACTTTCTTTATCCTGTTCTGTTGCGGAAGGCAGGATAAAACCAGGAGCAGATAGTTTACTGTTGAAATCGAGGAAGATGGATTCGATCGTGAGAACTTTTTCGGTGGGAGCTCTTTCTGCCGGCTCTGATGGCCCGAGTAATAACGCCGGTAAGGATTTTTCTGAAAGCCATATATGCTCAGCCACCTGAGCCGCCGACCAGCCGCCTGTGGGCGGAGCCTGGTTAAATTTTTCCTGTGTAAAAACTTCGAGTATTGCCAGCAGTTCCCGGGTGCTCTCATCCAGCCTGCTGAATATGGTTGCCTGCACGATGGTAGTATTTAGAATGATCAATGCTTTTCAAATGTAGCAATTGTAAACTAGTTTTGAAGGTGAAAACACGCCATTTACAGGTGTATATACGACATGTGGCAACCGGCTGGTGGCCGCTGGCGGAGCGGGAAAGCATTTGGTCGCAATATTTCAGCCGTTAATCTCATTTTTTTCCATTGCCGCCTGTAACCCATACATTTGTTAAATACTTCAACAACAAAAATCATTCAACCATGCGTAAACTATTCACAGCATTGGCGCTCTTTACTGCCGTGTTGCTTTTCCAGTTTTGTTCTTCTTCAAAATCAGCTTCCAGCACTGCTGCTCCTGCCACTACTTTTGAGGCAAACGTTAAACCAGTCATCGTGGCAAGTTGTGCTCCCTGCCATATTGCAGGCCAGGGCAATAAAAAATCACTGGACAACTATGCCAATGCAAAAGATTATGCTGATGAAATGATCGAACGCATCCAGAAAAATCCAGGCGACCGGGGATTCATGCCTATGCGCCATCCAAAACTTTCTGAAACTGATATTGCGGTATTTGTAGACTGGAAAAAAAGCGGCCTGCAGGAAAAATAGTACCAGTCGATCCCGGATATTATCTTCTTCACAATATATAATGCGTGTGCAAAAGGAAAATCACCCCCTGCACACGTATTTTTATTTTCGCCCTAACGCTTTCATCAATCAGCACGGCTTTTCCTACACGTGCTTTGTTTTATTGTCTTTTATTTTCAATGCCCAGGGGCCATTGCCGGCAATTAAAAAGTAAATAAGCAGCAACAGCACGATCACAGATAAAAACAATTCATTGTAAGGCCGCAGCACATCGCTGGCCAGGTTCACAAAAATGATGGCGCCTAATAATATCGGTATCTGGATGAGGCAGGCGAAGCGGGTTAAAAAACCCACCACCAGCAAAATGCCACCGATGAGATGGGCGAACACCACGTAATGTGTTAATGCGATCACGGCAAAATTTCCGAACGAGGTTTTAGTAGAGAGCGTGCCTGTAACAAGGCCCGAGTTCTGGAGAAAGTCGTACCCTTTATAACAAAGAAACAGGCCAAGTACAATGCGGATGATGTCGAGCCATTTGGGATGATGCGTATCTCCCCAGTGCTCAAGACGGTGTAGCGTGTCCATATAGCGGAGTTTTATCGTTAATAAAATAAAGAACCGTCACTAATTTACAGTTAATTTTACCGAAATGCAACAGGTAAATATTTCTACAAAAAAAGTGCTTGCCAATCTGAAGATTGCGGCGTTGAACGAAATGCAGCAGGCTTCTTTAACGGCAAATGATGAGCATGATAATGTGTTACTGATCTCGGCCACCGGTTCGGGCAAAACCCTCGCGTTTTTATTGCCCTTGCTGCAGCGTCTTGATCCGGCCGTAAAAACCACGCAAGCCCTCGTGCTGGCGCCTTCCCGTGAGCTGGCTTTACAGATTGATGAAGTGTTTCGCAAAATGGGCAGCGGCTATAAGGTAACCTGTTGCTATGGAGGGCACAAAAGAGAAATAGAGGAAAACAGCCTCGTACAATCTCCTGCTGTCATTATCGGTACTGCGGGCAGGATCGCTGATCATATCCGCAGGGATAATTTTTCCACCGGAAATATCCGTTGCCTGGTACTGGATGAGTTTGATAAATCACTTGAACTGGGCTTTAAGGAAGAAATGGAGTTCATCATCGGTTCGCTGCCGGCGGTTGAAAAGCGCATACTCACGTCGGCCACCCATGCCAGTGATATACCTTCTTTTATCGGGTTCGATTCACCGGGCGTGGTGGAGTTTTTGAGCCCGGTTGTGCAAAAAGAAGCGGTTGATGAATTGTTTATCCAGTTGCTACGCTCGCCGGAGAAAGACAAAGTGGATACTTTATTCCGCCTCATTTGCCAGGTAGGCAATAAATCAATGATCGTTTTCTGCAATCACAGGGATGCAGTGGAACGTACCAGCGGGTTGCTGAAAGACATGGGTATCGTGAATGTATTTTACCATGGCGGAATGGAGCAGTACGAACGTGAAAGCGCTCTCTGTAAATTCAGGAACGGAACCTCCAATGTGCTGATTACAACAGACCTCGCTTCCCGCGGGCTGGATATCCCGAACATCAAATACATCGTTCATTTTCACCTGCCTGCTACCGGCGACGTATATACGCACCGGAATGGGCGCACTGCCCGTATGATGGCGGGTGGCAAAGCTGTGATCCTGTTGGGACCCGATGAAACTTTGCCTGAATTTGTACCAGGCCACCTGCCTGAAATGGAATTGTACGAAACACTGGAGCTGCCGGAAAAACCCAAATGGACCACAGTATTTTTTGCCGCTGGTAAAAAAGACAAAGTGAATAAAACTGACATCGTCGGCTTTTTGTCAAAAGTGGGAAAATTAGGTAAGGATGATATCGGCCTGGTAGACGTGAAGGATTTTTCGAGTTTTGTAGCGGTTCGCAAATTAAAGGCCGGCGCAGCGCTTGAATTGATCAAGAATGAAAAGATCAAAGGCAAAAAAGTGAAGATCGCCATTGCGAAATAACCCACCTCATTCCTGTTGCAGCGCCAGGATATCTTTCGCCAACTGTTCGGTTTCCAGCGCCAGCGTTCCATTGTAGATGCCCCGGATGCGTTTTTGCTTGTCTACAAGCAGGATGTGTTCCGTATGTAAAAATTCTGTACTGTCTTTATTGTAGCCAAGTGCTTCTTCGGCAAAATACGACCTGCGTGCCAGTGCATAGATCGAAGCCCGGTTACCGGTTAGCAGGTGCCAGGTATTGCCAATGTTGAGGTTGGCGGCATATTGCGCCAACCGGCTTACCGAATCACGCCAGGGGGTAACACTGTAGGAGAGAAAAACAATGGAACTATCGTTACTGAATTGCCGGTAGGTTTTGTCAAGGTTTTTCATCATCACCGGGCAGATGCTGCCGCAGCCGGTAAAGAAGAAATTGGCCACATGTATTTTTCCCTCGATATCTTTTTGCGTGATCGTTTGGTTGTGTTGATCCGTGCAACTAAAATCACTTACCCGGTGGGTGACGGAATCGGGCGCCACAGCGGGATTGATAAACATCGGGGTAAAATCCGCGCTGTTGTAATAAGGCAGGTGCGTTGCGGAAGGCGCCTGCCCGCAGGCAGCCAGCAACAAACTACTCAGTGCCGCTGATACTATCCGATACATTGGTGCAATTTTTAGTTCCCAAAAGGCCATACCTCCTCCCGTTCCTGATCACGTAATTCGATTTAATGGTGCCATCATCAAAAAATAATTGTTGACGGCCATCTTCCTGGCCGTTTTTGTAATGTGCCTGTTTGATCAATATGCCATTGTTGTTCCATTCTTTAAAATCTCCGGTGTACACATCATTGGAGATCTCAAACCAGAATTTTGGTTGTCCGTTTGGCCACCAACCCTTGTGAATACCCTCTTTTTTTCCAGCGATAAATAACCTTTCTTCTGCCGGTTGTTTACCCGGGTACCATTTTTTACAAATACCCTCCTGCAACCCGTTTAAAAAAGGAGTCAACATGGCTGTGTCGCCATTGGGATACAACAGGAACTGCACTCCTGAGAATGCAACACCATTCAATAAAACTGTATCCTGTTTTGAAGAAAATAAACTGTCGTTTGCGGGTACAAAATGCAAGGGTACCTCTGCCCTCTTGTCCCTGCTGATACCCGCCTTTTCGCCGGGGGTGCAGCTCCACAGTGCCGGTATACAGCATAAAAAAATGGACAGCCACCTCATACTATTGTGATACAGTGCCAGGTGTTCCGTAAAACCCACTGCCATTGATGAATGGGTCAGCAGCGGTGATATGGTAGTGATAGATGCCTGCAGGATAATCGGCTGTTACACCAATGTGTCCATGATAGCTGTCAAGATCTGCATTCGTAACGGTTACTCCATTTTCTTCCGGTCCATACACCGGGAATCCATCCAGTAAAAAGCCCAGCAGTGATGATTTGGTGGCTTTTACCGTGGTAAGATAAATGGGTTCTACATGGTAATGGTATTGCCCGCTTTGTTGCGGGTGTCCCCAGTACTTATCAAAACTGGTGGCTTCATTGGTAAGTGGTGCCCGCATGGCAGCATACTGGTTAAAGAAGGGCACTCCATTAAGGGAAACCCCGATGGGACCTAACGGTGTTTCAGTATGATTGGTTGCCACGGCCGGGTTCAATGGAATTTTGAAAGTGAGATTCTGGGTGGCAATGGAATTGGGATTTTTATTAAACGTGTAGCCGTTATAGGTAGTACCGCTGAAATTTTGATAGAGCGCATTGCCGGCAGGATAGTACACACTCACATGATCGGGTACCCCATTGGTTTTAATGGTGATATAAGTGCCATCCGACGTGATGCTGGTGGCGCCGTATATCTTACTGTAGATGGCAGGCACGGTAGTATCTGCCGGCGTATTGGTGCTGCTGTCTTTTTTGCAGCTACTGGTTGCCGTTAGTAATAAAATGGTAACGGCGGCAAAGCGTACTTTTCGCATAATCGTGTTTATTAGTGTTGCTGATGGTGTGTTGGTATTTATGGTGCCTGCGGCGCTCCGGGGCCTGTTTCCTGTGGGCCCGGAGGTGTTGCATCCCCGTTGCCCTGCATCGGCGGATGTCCACCACGGGGCCGCCCCGGGCCTGCAAGCCGATGGAGCACTTCGGCTAT
>CAYVLT010000224.1:0-7439 GCA_964452405.1 uncultured Ferruginibacter sp. | reverse complement strand
CGCCGTTGTTCACTGGCTTCCATTGATGGGCGCCAGCGGGGCTCTTGGTCAATTCCCATTCAAATCCAAAAAGATTTTCGAAAAAATTATTGCTCCACCGGGTAGGAGTGGTGGTCCAGGCTCCTTCCAGTCCGCTGGTGATGGTATCGCCGGCATTACCACTGCCAAAACTATTTTTCCATCCCAATCCCTGCTCTTCAATGCTGGCGGCAGCAGGTTCTTTGCTTACATATTTACCCGGGTCTGCTGCACCGTGGGTTTTGCCGAAACTATGTCCACCGGCTATCAACGCTACTGTTTCTTCATCATTCATTGCCATGCGGCCAAAAGTTTCACGGATGTCGATCGCCGCTAAAAGCGGGTCAGGGTTACCGTTAGGTCCTTCAGGGTTCACATAAATCAATCCCATTTGTACGGCTGCCAGTGGATTTTCAAGTTCCCGGTTCCCGGTATACCGTTGATCTCCCAACCATTCTTTTTCTGCGCCCCAGTACACATCTTCTGCCGGCTCCCAAACATCGGCTCTTCCGCCTGCAAAGCCATAGGTTTTAAAACCCATCGACTCCAGGGCACAGTTACCGGCCAGTATCATCAGGTCGGCCCAGGAAATTTTTTTACCATATTTCTGTTTGATGGGCCATAGCAACAGGCGGGCTTTGTCAAGATTCGCATTATCTGGCCAGCTGTTCAATGGTGCAAAACGTTGCGTACCAAAACCGCCTCCACCGCGGCCATCAGAGATACGATAGGTACCGGCGCTATGCCAGGCCATCCTGATAAAAAACGGACCATAATGTCCGTAATCAGCAGGCCACCATGCCTGCGAAGTGGTCATCAGCTCAAACAGGTCTTTTTTTACGGCTGCAAGGTCAAGGCTTTTAAATGCGGCTACATAATCAAAGTCTTTATCCATCGGGTTAGATAAATCCGAATATTGTCGAAGGATATTTAACTTCAGTTGATTGGGCCACCAGTCGCGGTTCCGGGTACCCGCACCTGCGCTCTGCTTTAAGGATCCGCCATGGAACGGGCATTTGGCAGGTTGGTTATTTACGTCTAATACCGGAGTGTCTGGATGTGTGTGATTTTCCATTATTGCAAGTTTATTGTTTCGAAAAATCAAATGTATTAAGTTCTGTTTGATAATAATAATTTATATAGTTTATAATAATATAGTTAATTACTATTATCAAGGCCTGCATGGCTTTTGCCTTGAAAGATGGTAATAGAAAAATTTTAAGATAGTAAAGAGGTTTGTGGAATACTAAATAATTTAGTAATATTGTGCCGGCGTTATTGCTGGAATGAGTAGCATAAAATATATGGAGCGGACCCGGGCAGATATATTGGCGCAGTTGCGTAAAGAGTTGCTTCCTCTGCAGGGCTATAAAGCTTTGGCGCAGGATACCGGGGTGGACAATGGTCTTGGCACAATTAACCAGGCATTTCCAGGTAATCATTTTCCCGTGGGTGCTGTACACGAATTTATCACGGATGCGACAGAAGACCTGGCTGCCACTTCCGGCTTTGTTTGTGGCATACTGGCATCGCTGATGCTCCATAATGGTGCTGCCATCTGGATCACACGCCGCGGCGCTGTTTTTCCACCAGCGCTTGCTTCTTTTGGTATTGATCCGCACCGCATCATTTTCATTTACCTGCAAAAACAACAGGAAATACAATGGGTGCTGGAAGAAGCACTCAAATGCAGGGGACTCGCCGGCGTAATTGCCGAATTGCCCGAATTCAGTTTCACCGTGTCGAGGCGGCTGCAACTGGCGGTGGAACAAAGCATGGTAACGGGCTTCATTATACGAAAACCACTCCGCAACCTCACCACCAATGCCTGTATTGCCCGATGGAAAATAACTTCCTTACCAAGCGTGCTTCCCGGCAATATGCCCGGAGTGGGTTATCCACGCTGGCAGGTGGAACTCCAAAAGGTACGGAACGGCCGGCCGGGTAAATGGCAGATAGAATATGCCGCCGGCCGTTTCAGGCAGGTGGATGCTGTACCGGCCATCTTACTTCAACCACGAAAAAAGACGGGATAAAAATGCAGCGGCGTTTTGTTTCCATATGGTTCAGGTATCTTAAAACTGACTGGTTTGTACGCAGGCAACCGGGCCTGGCCAACATTCCATTTGTATTGGCCTGTCCCCGTCATGGCAGGATGTTGATAACGGCTGCAAATGCACTGGCAGAAAAAGAAGGAGCTTATACGGGTATGGCTTTAGCAGATGCGAGGGCCCTGGTGCCGGGTCTGCAGGTATTCGATGACCAGGAAGCATATAGTGCAACCCTTTTGTCAAACCTGGCAGTGTGGTTTACCCGCTATACACCTGTGGCAGCGGTGAACCTGCCCGATGGCATTTTACTCGATGCCACCGGTTGTGCTCATTTGTGGGGCGGCGAAAAGGAATACCTAACGGCTATCTATAAACGCTTATCTGCATTGGGCTACCAGGTAAAAATGGCAATGGCAGATACCGTGGGAGCCGCATGGGCGGTGGCCAGGTTTGGGCGGGAGCTGGTTGTGGAAACCGGCCAACAGGCAGCAGCGTTGCAGCCCTTGCCGCCGGTGGCCCTCCGCCTTGAGATATCCCTCGTTGAAAAACTGGAAAAGTTAGGCCTGTTCCAGGTACGTGATTTTATCTGCATGCCCTCCACCGCTTTGCGTCGCCGCTTTGGTTCCGGTATTTTGCAGCGCATCCACCAGGCATTGGGTTTGGAAGAGGAATGGTTGATACCCGTGCAGGCTCCGGAACCTTATTGTGAACGCCTTCCCTGTATTGAACCCATTGTGACTGCTGCCGGCATCAGCATCGCGTTACAACAATTATTGCAAATGATTTGTGAGCGGTTAAAAAAAGAGGGGAGCGGTGTGCGGATGGCGGTATTGCAGGCTTACCGGGTTGATGGAAAAGTGGAGGCGATCGGGATAGGTACCAACAGCGCCACCTGCAATGTTGCCCATCTTTATAAATTATTCCAGCTTAAAATAGAAAACATACAACCTGCTTCGGGTATTGAATTGTTTGTACTGGAGGTAAAAAAAACAGGCATGCTCCTCACAGCCCAGGAAAAACTCTGGCATACCGGCACCGGGCTGCAACAGGTTGATTTAACCGAACTGATCGACCGTATAGAAGGTAAGATGGGTGCGGGTATTGTTCACCGTTATTTATCGCAGGATCATTACTGGCCTGAACATTCCTTTAAACAGGCCATCTCCATGGATGAAGCGGTTGCATCGCCCTGGAAACGCGGCCGGCCAAGGCCCTTGCAAATACTCTTTAAGCCGCAACTGGTGGAGGTTACTGCACCGGTACCCGATTATCCACCCATGCTTTTTCGCTACCAGGGTAAGCTGCATAAGATCATCAAGGCCGATGGTCCCGAACGGATTGAACAGGAATGGTGGTTGCAGCAAGGCCATCACCGTGATTACTACATCGTGGAAGATGAAGCGGGCAAAAGATACTGGCTGTTCCGCTCAGGGCATTATGGACAGCCTGCCGGTAGCCGGTGGTTTATTCATGGTTTTTTTTCGTAGCAACAATGCCGTCAATTATAATGATAAAAGATGGAAGTACAACAGGATGGGATAAACGTTTTTTTTGATCCTGCTGCCGGTGACACTGCCGGGTATACGGAATTGCAGGTAACCAGCAATTTCAGTTTTCTCCGCGGCGCTTCTCACCCCGAAGAACTGGTAATGGAAGCGGCTGCCTTAGGATACCGGCAGGTGGCCATCACAGACAGGAACAGTTTTGCAGGGATCGTACGTGCGCATGCTGCGGCAAAAACCGCCGGTCTCCGCATCATTGTAGGCTGCCGGCTCGACCTGCTGGATGGAATGAGCCTGCTGGCCTATCCAACTAACATAAACGCGTATTCGCAATTATGTAATCTTTTAACGCTGGGCAACCAGCGTGCCCCAAAGGGAGCCTGTTATCTGTATAAGGCGGATGTATACCGGTATGCCGGGGGCGTGAAATTTGTAATGATACCGCCTGCTGAACTGGATCAGCATTTTGATCTCGATACTTCCTTTGAAGTGCAGTTGAAAGAGTATGCGGAAGCTTTTCATCAGCAACTGTACATCGCTGCTTCCCGCAGGTATTTTGGAGACGATGCAAAGTATCTTTATCGTTTGCAGCATTATGCATGGCAATATCACATACCGCTTGTTGCCACCAACGATGTACATTACCACGATGAGGCAAGGCGCCAGTTACAGGATGTGATCACCTGCATCAGGGAGAAATGCACCATTCATACTGCCGGGTATCGTTTGTACCCCAATGCCGAACGTTTTTTGAAATCACCTGCAGAAATGCAACGCCTGTTCAGGCAATACCCGGATGCCATCCGGCGGACCAATGAAATTGCCAACGCCTGCAGTTTTAGTTTACAGGAGTTGAAATACGAGTATCCTGAAGAGGTTACGGGAGGAAATGGTAATGCGCAGGAAGAACTCACCCGTCTTGCCTGGCAGGGTGCAAAAGAAAGATATGGTGAGGTGCTGCCACGCAAAACGATCGCTGCAATTGAATACGAATTGAAATTCATCAGTGAGATGGAGTACGCATCCTATTTTCTTACCGTATATGATATTGTAAGATATGCCCGCGAACAAAAAATTCTTTGCCAGGGGCGGGGGTCGGCTGCCAATTCAACCGTATGTTATTGCCTGGGCATTACTTCTGTGGATCCCTCTAAATTCGATCTCTTGTTTGAGCGCTTTATTTCCGCTGCCCGCAATGAACCACCGGATATTGATGTGGATTTTGAGCATGAACGCAGGGAAGAAGTAATACAGTATATATTCAATAAATATGGGCGTCACCGGGCGGCCATTATTGCCACGGTAACGCAGCTGCACCAGAAAGGCGCCATCAATGATGTGGGTAAAGTAATGGGTTTGTCGGTAGACATTATCAGGAGGCTCTCGGGTTCTGTATGGGAGTTCACAGATGAATGGTTTGACGGCCGGGGACTGGCAGAACTGGGCATTCCTCCCGGCGATCCGCATTTACTCAAGGTATTACAGCTTACCCGGCAATACATGGGTTTCCCGCGGCAACTGGGGCAACACACCGGCGGCTTTGTGATCACAAAAGGCAAACTCTCTGATCTCTGTCCCATCCTGAATGCAAGAATGGTTGACCGTACCTGCATTGAATGGAATAAAGATGATATTGATGCGCTCGGCTTTATGAAGATTGATGTGCTTGCGTTGGGCATGCTTACCTGTATCCGGAAAGCATTTGACCTGGCAAAGCTGCACTATGGTCTTGATCTTACCCTGGCGAATATTCCACAGGATGACCCGAAGGTATATGAAATGATCAGCCATGCAGACACCATCGGGGTGTTCCAGATCGAAAGCAGGGCACAGCAAAGTATGCTGCCGAGGTTAAAGCCACGCAGCTTTTATGATCTTGTGATTGAAGTGGCCATTGTGCGGCCGGGTCCTATACAGGGCGACATGGTGCATCCGTATTTACGCAGGCGAAATGGGGAAGAAGCCGTTGAGTATCCGTCCAAAGAACTGGAATCAATTTTAGGACGCACCCTTGGCGTGCCGCTGTTCCAGGAGCAGGCCATGAAGATCGCGATTGTTGCGGCGGGATTCACTCCCGCTGAGGCAGACGGACTTCGCAGGAGTATGGCCACTTTTAAAGCAAAGGGATTGGTAACGCAATACCAGCAAAAGCTGGTAAAAGGGATGATGAAAAATGGCTATTCTGAAGCCTACGCCAACAGGGTGTTTAAACAACTGGAAGGTTTTGGCAGTTACGGTTTCCCTGAAAGTCACGCTGCCAGTTTTGCCTTGCTGGTATATGTTTCCTCCTGGATCAAATTTTATTACCCGGATGTATTTTGCTGCGCCATTTTAAACAGTATGCCCATGGGTTTTTATCAGCCGGCCCAATTGGTGGCGGATGCAAAAAAGCATGGGGTAACAGTGTTGCCAGTTGATATCAATCTATCTGGCTGGGATAATCAACTGGAGAAGGTGGAAGGAAAATTTCATGCGTTAAGACTTGGGTTCCGGCAGGTGAAGGGTTTGAAAACAGAAGACATGGAATTGCTTTTATCAAAAAGGAACAAAGGCTACAGCAATATGAACGGATTGAGGGAGGCGGGTCTTCATGAATCAACCCTTGAAAGACTGGCTTTTGCAGATGCCTTCCGTTCAATTGGTTTTGATCGCCGCAACGCTTTATGGGAAGCTTCCACCAAGGATAAACCTGTTGCGATATTCGCAGCACAGCCGGCTGCTGATGCCCTCGCAGAGCGGGTATCCCTTCCCGTTATGACTGTTTCGGAACATGTGGTGGAAGACTATGCGTCCACTTCCTTATCGCTGAAAGCGCACCCGGTAAGCTTTTTAAGGGAACAGCTCAATCAGTTGTCCGTGATTACCACCCAACAGTTGTCACAATTAAGAGATGGCGCCATGGTAAAAGTGGCCGGCCTTGTATTGGTACGGCAAAGACCCGGTACTGCAGCAGGCATTTGTTTTATGACCATTGAGGATGAAACCGGTTTTGCCAACCTTGTAATTTTTAAAGACCTTTTCCAGCAGTTCAGAAAAGAGATACTCCAATCAAAACTTATCATGGTGGAAGGAAAACTGCAGGTGGAGGGGGAGGTGATACACGTAATTGTGCAACGCTGTTATAATTTTTCAAAGTTACTCCGGCGGCTTACTCCACGAAAAGCCGAAAGCCCGCCTGTGCTTACCCTGGCGTATGCTGATGAAAAAACGGCTCCCGTCGCTAAGCCTGGTCGTCGTACTTCCCGTGAGATGGATGTGATTCACGGGGGTAGAAATTTCAAATAGGAATGTCTCATAACTACAGGGGCTACCCGAAAAGGCAGCCCCTGTAAATATCACTGGTAAAATTACCAGCTTCTCGCCATTAACCATTCACCCGTTTTATTATTCAACGGACCACCTGCTTATTTCCTGTTTATAACAAGCGATTTTGTGCTGATCGTTTTGTCTGGTGCCATGATCTCTACCTGGTAAATGCCCCGGGTAATCTCATCTGTGAATTGTAGTAATTCACTTCCCGATCCGCCTGTATGACTGATCTCACGCGTGAGCACGGCCTGTCCAAGATTATTAACCACCCTGATCACATACCTGCCTTCCGGTTGGTTGATCAAATGTACTGTCAGTAAAGAACCATCCAATGGATTAGGCGATATGGAGTATCCTGGTTTTAATTTACCGGTTCCGACCCTCACCGTTGCACTGTAGCGTATATCACCCGCCGTGCCCAGGCTCTTCACCCGGTAAAACACGGTGCCCTGTGGTGCGGCTGCATCTGTGAAGCTGTAGCTGAGGTCGGCCCCTGCATTACCACTGGCGCTTACTGTGCCCGCTGCCGTAAAGTTCCTGCCATCAGCAGAGCGTTCCA
>CAYVLT010000223.1:0-7439 GCA_964452405.1 uncultured Ferruginibacter sp. | reverse complement strand
CACCAGGGCGATCTGGCCGCGACCGAACTGGTAATCGAGGTCGGTATAACGGTTGCGGTCGTAGTATTTTTTCAGGTAGTCGTTGTGGTGTTGCCAGTTGGCCAGCCGGCGGTTTTCTTTTGAAATAGACGGCTCCATGTTGGCGTCAAAAAAATACCATTCGTCCTGCAGCGACACGCCCATGGCATAATGATGCGGAAACCCGAGACGGCGGTAATTGATCCCTTTGTTTCGGAGCACTGCCATCATCACCAGCGCCTGTTGGGAGCAGGCCGCGTTTGGATGTTGCAATATTTTATCCGGCTGCACCAGGCAGGCATAATCTTCTTTGATGAGCTTTCCGGCGAGCGCTGCGATCCAGTTCTGGCGCAGGGTGAGGTGCGAAAAGCCATGGTAAAAACGTTCTTCAATTACTGATTCCAGCAGCTCAACATATGCATAAGTGCCTTGCTCAATATGCCTGGCGCCGGCAATACTATCAGTGTAAGCCTGCAGCTTATCTACATTGTCGAGGTAAGAGAGGCGTGGATCAAATTTTTCTTTTTGATTATAGGCCAATACAGGATTGATATCGCAATTAAATAGGAAGGGCAGGCATAGCAACAGGGAGCCCGCGATCAGCAGCATCTTCTGCATAACAACTTGTTTAACCTGTGTACCAGGAGATTAATAATTGTTTGTACTGCTATAACGAGAAAGAATGCTAAAAAGTATAAAAACGGAGATAACGGGAACGGGTATCAGAGTTTTTTTGTTTCTTTCAGGATATAAGAAACGAACGGTGTAACATTTACATTCAGGTTATCGAGGATGAACAGGACAACTGCAGCAATCATTATAAAGGGCATCAGTACGAAGTGATAAGCCCTGCGGATTTTATTCATACAAGTGGCTCACAAAGATTTAGTTTACTTTATGTAGGGTTCATAAATAACGAACATATAATAGTTTTAGTATGTTCGTACCCCCATCCACCTTACAGACTTCTGTTGAATGAAATAACCCGCAGCCCGGTTAAAGAAACTTATCGCCCTTGAGTTTTTTTACTTCTGCCACGTATTCCTTGATGGCCTGCTCCTTG
Source organism: uncultured Ferruginibacter sp. (assembly GCA_964452405.1). Classification (GTDB taxonomy): domain Bacteria; phylum Bacteroidota; class Bacteroidia; order Chitinophagales; family Chitinophagaceae; genus Ferruginibacter. The sequence continues at coordinate 6,358 of CAYVLT010000223.1, read as the reverse complement.
TCTTTTTTGCAGATCAGCAGCACATCTTTGGTATCCACCACGATAAAGTCGTCGAGGCCCTGCAGCAGCACCAGCTTGTTGTTATCGGCATGCACCATGTTTTTGGTGGCGTCGATCACGATCACGTTGTTGCCGGCCACAGCATTGTCGAAATAGTCTTTTTCGAGGTTGTCATAAGCGCTGGCCCAGGTGCCGAGGTCGCTCCAGCCAAAGGAAGAAGGAATGATGTACACGTTATCGGCCTTTTCCATCACGCCGTAATCGATGGAGATATTCACGCATTGCGGGTAGATGCGTTCGATGGCCTCCACTTCCGCACTGGTGTTAAAGTAGTTCTTCTCAGTGTCAAACACATCATGCATTTCAGGCAAAAATTTCTCAAATGCATGGATGATGTTTTTCACCTGCCACACAAAAATGCCCGCATTCCACAAAAAGTCGCCGCTCAGTAAAAAGGTTTGTGCAAGCTCCTTATCGGGTTTTTCGGTAAAGGTTTTCACCTTAAATACATTTTCACTTACCGGCTGCTGGTCAAATTGTATGTAGCCATAACCTGTGTTGGGATAGGTGGGTTTAATGCCCAGGGTAACCAGTCCTTTGATATGGGCTGTAAAGTCGAGCGCTCCCAGGCACACTTCTTTAAATGCTTCCGGTTGTAATATAATATGATCAGCCGGGGCGCAGATGAGGTTGGCATCCGGGTTCAGTTGCCGCAACTTGTAAGAGATATAAGCAATACAGGGAGCGGTGTTTTTCCGCGAAGGTTCACTTAAAATATTTGCTGCCGGCATTTCCGGCAACTGCTCCGCTACAATATCAGTGTACTGTTCGGCGGTTACCACGTAAATATTTTCGGTGGGGATAAACATGGCAAACCGGTCAAACGTAGCCTGTATCAACGTTCGGCCGGTATTTAAAATATCTAAAAACTGTTTGGGAAAATCTGTGCGGCTCATTGGCCAAAACCTGCTGCCAATTCCACCTGCCATAATCGCCACGTAATGATTCTTGTTCATACTCCGGTTTTCTTTGTTATTACCTGTTTCCGGTCAATGCCGTTGAGTAATCATTAAACGCACTGTAGCCGCTTTTATTTTTTAGGCGCTTTTTACGGTTGTACACCCGGGAGTTGTAGTGTGTAACAACCATTAAAAACAAGGCGCAAACCTACTCTAAATCATCCACAACACAAAAGGTTTCGCCGGGGGAACAAAACTGGTAATGTTTGTGAAAAAAGGCTTATCTTAAACAATCCAATAACAAAGAGCTATTTTGAATAGCTGTTATATTGAGCTAACTTTACAGGCTGTATAAATGAAAAACCAGTAAAGTTGTTATCCCGATCACAACTATTTTATTCTGAGGAAAAGAAAGCTATGGCAACCGTTAAAGCAAAGAAAGTAACAGGAGTTGAAAAAAAAACGGCCCCTGTGAAAAAAAGATCAGCAGGCGTTGAGGACACACAGAAAAACCACCACCTGGCAACCCACCTACAACAATATTTCGGCTTCAGTGGATTTAAAGACCAGCAGGAAACCATCATCAATAATTTACTTAACGGCAACGACACTTTTGTGATCATGCCCACCGGCGGCGGCAAAAGCCTTTGCTACCAGTTGCCGGCGCTCATCAGCGAAGGTTGCGCCATCATCGTATCCCCGCTCATTGCCCTCATGAAAAACCAGGTTGACCTGGTAAGAGGCTACAGCAGTAATGATGATGTGGCACATTTTTTAAACAGTACGCTCAATAAAGGCCAGCAAAAAACGGTGAAGGACGACCTGGTATCCGGCAAAACAAAAATGCTGTACGTGGCGCCCGAAACCCTCACCAAGGAAGATAATATTGAGTTTTTCAAAGACCTCAACATTTCCTTTTTCGCCGTGGATGAAGCGCATTGCATTTCTGAATGGGGACACGATTTCAGGCCCGAATACAGGCGACTGCGGGATATGATGGAAATGATAAAACCCAGCGCCCCCATGATCGCCCTCACGGCTACGGCTACCCCCAAAGTGCAGAGCGATATCCTGCGCAACCTCGGCCTGCGGAACCCGAGGATCTTCATCTCCTCCTTTAACCGGGCCAATTTATATTACGAGATACTGCCTAAAATACAAAAGGACCAAACCACCAAAAGCATCGTACGCTTTATTTCGCAGCACAAAGGAAAAAGCGGTATCATATATACCCTTAACCGCAAAACCACCGAAGAGCTGGCAGAGATGCTGATGGCAAACGGTATCAAGGCTGTGGCCTATCATGCCGGCCTCGAAAGCAAGCTGCGGGCCGAGCGGCAGGACCAGTTCCTGAATGAAGATGTGCAGGTGATCGTGGCCACCATCGCTTTTGGAATGGGCATCGATAAGCCGGATATCCGTTTCGTGATCCATTACAATATTCCCAAATCGATCGAAAACTATTACCAGGAAACCGGCAGGGCAGGCAGGGACGGCATGGAAGGCAAATGTATGCTGTACTACTCCCATAAAGATGTGGCCAAGCTGGAACACCTGATGCGTGACAAGCCGCTCAGCGAAAGAGAAGTGGGCGCCCAGCTCATCAACGAAATGGTGGCTTATGCTGAAGGCGCTGTTTGCCGCAGAAAGATATTACTGAGTTATTTCGGAGAAGAATATGATGTGTCGGGCTGCAACTGCATGTGCGATAACTGCAACAATCCAAAAGAACAGATTGAAACAAAAGCCGAGACCGTGCAGGCACTCGCCGTGATCAAAGGGCTCGATGAGCAGTTTACCATGGATTACCTGCTGCACATATTAAGAGGCAAGGCCAATACCCAGGTAAAAATGTTCCGCCATGATGAGCGTGATTTTTTTGGTATTGGTAAAGACAAAGACGAGCATTTCTGGAATTCATTGATGCGCCAGATGATACTGGAAGGGTTGATAAAAAAAGACATCGAGGAATATGGTGTGCTGAAACTGACCAAAAAAGGCGAGGCCTTTTATAAAAAACCGGCTTCCTTTAAAATTGTGCTCAACAATTTATTTGAGGGCGCCGATGCAGATGATGATGAAGCCGCCGCAGGCGCCGCTGCCGGCAGTGCCACCGACCCCAAACTGATGGAGATGCTGAAAGACCTCCGCAAGCGCGTGGCCAAAGAAAATAACCTGCCTCCATTCGTGATCTTTTTAGAGAGCAGCCTGGAAGATATGGCCACCATGTTTCCCACCACCATACAGGAGCTGGAAAAATGCCAGGGCGTAAGCAAGGGCAAGGCCATGCGCTACGGTAAAAAGTTTGTGGAGCTGGTGGCAAAATACGTGGAAGAAAACGAAGTGGAACGCCCGGATGATTTCGTGGTGAAAGGAGTGGTGAACCGGAACAACAACAAGATCTTCATCATTCAAAATGTAGATAAAAAGATCCCGCTGGAAACCATCGCCAAAAACAAAGACCTCAAGATCGCCGAGCTGCTCGAAGAGATGGAAACCATCGTAGCCAGCGGCACCCGCCTCAACCTCGATTATGCCATTGATGAACTGGTGGATGAATATGAGCAGGAAGAGATCATTGATTATTTTAAAGCCTGCGAAACCAGCAGCCTGGCCGTGGCGCAGGAAGAACTGGCCGACAGCAGTTTTACCTGGGAACAACTCAAGATCATGCGGATAAAGTTTTTAAGCGTGTTCGGCAACTAAACAACATTTTAATTGTAATGCATCCGTCCCCTGTTAACGCAGGGGACTTTATTTTTACGGGTACCATCATTACCTTGCGTACCCAACACTGCACCCGGCACACGGGTTACCCAAAACTGTTACACTAAAACCTAACACGATGATAGCTACCAATGCATACGCAGCCGCCTCCAAAAGCAGCCCGCTGGCACCATTTAATTTTGAAAGAAGAGAACCCGGTCCGCATGATATACAAATGGAGATTTTGTACTGCGGCATTTGTCACACCGATATTCACCAGGTAAGAGATGAGTGGGGAGGTTCCATTTATCCCATGGTGCCCGGCCATGAAATTGTAGGCAGGGTAACCCGGGTGGGCGACCATGTAAAAAGTTTTAAACCAGGCGACCTCGCCGGCGTGGGTTGTTTTGTTGACAGTTGCCGCACCTGCCCGAGCTGCCTGGCCAACGAAGAACAATATTGCGACAATGGCATGGTGGCCACCTACAACGGCCTCGATAAGGAAGGCAAGCCCACTTATGGCGGCTACAGCACGCAACTGGTGGTGGATGAAAAATACAGCCTGCACGTTTCAGAAAAACTGCCCCTCGAAGGCGTGGGACCGTTGCTCTGTGCCGGCATCACCACTTATTCGCCGCTGCGCCACTGGAACATCGGCAAGGGCCACAAAGTAGCGGTGGTGGGCCTCGGCGGCCTGGGCCATATGGGGGTTAAGTTCGCCGTTTCCTTTGGAGCGGAGGTTACCGTACTCAGCACTTCTCCCTCTAAAAAAGAAGATGCGCTGGCATTGGGCGCCCATCATTTCGTGGTAACCAAAGATGCGGAAGCCATGAAAAGCGTGCAGGGCAGCTTCGATTTTATTCTGAATACGGTATCAGCCCAGCACGATTACAATGAATACCTCAACCTGCTCACCCTCAACGGAACCATGGTGGTGGTGGGTGTACCGCCACAACCATCACTGGTAGGCGCTTTCAACCTCATCGGCAAACGCCGTTCGCTGGCCGGTTCTCTGATCGGGGGCATCAAACAAACCCAGGAAATGCTCGATTACTGCGCTGAAAAAGGCATAGTGAGTGATGTGGAAGTGATCAAGGCCGATTACATCAACGAGGCTTATGAAAGGATATTGAAGAGCGATGTAAAGTATCGTTTCGTGATTGATATCGCCTCCATGAAATAATACACTCCCACCCCGGAATAGTAAAAAAGAACCATTGGTCCCGGTGGTTCTTTTTTATTTGCTTTATAATTTACCGGCTTTGTTGGTGATATTTAATTCAAATCTCCTATTTTTGCTGCCCCGAAAGGGAATTATCCCAAAAGGATATTGGTGCGGCCGTAGAAAATCAACCAGGCAAAGGATGGGTGGATTTTCAAGGTCCCGCTGAAAAGCGGGATAGCGGAAGCGCTGGAAAGGTGCGGTAGCTCAGTTGGTAGAGCAAAGGACTGAAAATCCTTGTGTCGCCGGTTCAATCCCGGCCCACACCACGAACAAAAGGCCTGCAATCATTGCCGGCCTTTTTTATTTGCCACAGCCGGTAAAATGATTACTCAATATACAGGTACTGTTTCTGCCAGGCGGCAGACAGGCAATTTGCATCCGCCAGGATTCCCTGCTCACGAACTTCTTTTAATTGATACGATGTTGATCCTTTACCGGCAACCACTGACAAGCATGCCGGTCTGTCTTTATCGCTGCTTTCTTTGCCAACGCCCATTAAAATCCGCCATATGGGAATATATTTACAACAGGCATCCGCCTGATGAATACCTGCCTGTTAAACAATGCTGCTTATGAAAATAATATTCCATCGCTGCATCAGAAACGCCTGCAGCCTGTTGGTTTTCCTTTGTCCCCTGTTTGCAGCAGGGCAGCAAAACCCTGTAATAGATGGCTGGTATGCCGATCCCGAGGGCGTGATATTCGGTAAGCAATACTGGATTTATCCTACTTATTCAGCAAAGTATGAGCAACAGGTTTTTCTTGATGCTTTTTCTTCTGCCGATATGGCTACCTGGACCAAACATCCGCATATCCTTGATACGGCAGCCATCAAGTGGGCTAAGAGGGCCATGTGGGCGCCTGCCATTGTGAAAAAAGACGGGCGGTATTTTCTTTTCTTCTCGGCCAACGATATCCAAAGCAAACTACGCAATGGTGTAAAAGACGATACACTGGGTGGCATTGGTGTGGCCGTAGCCGATAACCCCGGCGGGCCTTTTAAAGACTGGCTGGGCAAACCTCTTATCAATCATTTTTACAACAATGCCCAACCCATCGACCAGTATGTTTTTCATGATAAGGACGGGCAGTACTATATTATTTACGGCGGCTGGGGGCATTGTAATATTGCCAAACTCAACAAGGATTTTACCGGCCTGGTTCCTTTTACCGACAGCAGCGGGGTACTGGAAATTACGCCAAAAGGATACGTGGAAGGTTCCACCCTGTTTACCCGTAAGGGGCGCTATTACCTGATGTGGAGCGAAGGTAACTGGACGGACGGCTCCTATAAAGTAGCCTATGCAGTTGCGGATAAGGTAACCGGTCCTTTTGAAAGAAAGAGCACCATCCTGCAGGCAGATGAAAAAGTTGCCACCGGTGCCGGGCATCATTCCGTGATCAATATACCTGGCACGGATGAATGGTATATTGTGTACCATCGTCGCCCCATCCCTAACAAGGGGCG
>CAYVLT010000222.1:0-7470 GCA_964452405.1 uncultured Ferruginibacter sp. | reverse complement strand
TTTGGCCCTACCTATATCATTCCCAAGCCGCTTGACCCAAGGCTGTTATCCACGGTAGCGCCGGCGGTGGCTCAGGCCGCGATGGACAGCGGCGTGGAGAAATATCCCATCACCGACTGGGATGCTTACAAACTGTCGCTCAACAAAAGGCTGGGACTCGACAATCAACTCAGCCGTGTGATCAGCAATATGGCCAGGAAAGATCCTAAGCGTGTTTTATTTGCTGATGCCGAAAATGCGAAGATCCTTAAAGTGGCGCAAATGGCACAGGAAGAAGGTATCGGGTACCCGATACTGTTAGGAGAAGTGAAAAGAATCCGGAAGATCGCTGCAGAAAATGGAATTGATATTGAAGGCATGCCCATCATCAATCCTAAAGATGATGAACATGAAGAACTTCGGATGAAATTCGGTGAACTGTTTTATGAGAAACGTCAACGCAGGGGTGTGAATAAACATGAGAGCTACAAAATAATGAAGGACAGGAATTATTTTGGCTGCATGATGGTGGAAACAGGGGAAGCAGATTGTATGATCAGCGGACTTACTAAAAAATATCCTGATACTATCAGGCCGGCGATCGAAACCATCGGCACCGAAGAAGGTGTAAAGAAAGTGGCGGGTATGTACATTATTTTCACCAAACGTGGACCGCTGTTCCTGGCCGATACCACCATCAACTTCAACCCCACTTCTGAAGAGCTGGCAGAAATTACCCTGCTGGTGGCAAAGGAGATCAGGCATTTCAATATAGAACCGCGGATCGCTATGCTCAGCTACAGCAATTTCGGCAGCAGTGATGGAGAGGAAGCAAAGATGGTACGCAGGGCCAGGGAAATTGTAAAATCGAAAGAACCCTCATTGATCTGTGATGGTGAGGTACAGGGGATACTGGCCTTTAACAAGGAAATACTAAGGGAAAATTATCCGTTCACAGAACTGCTCGACGGCGATGTGAACACTCTTATTTTCCCCAACCTGTCGGCAGGTAATATCGCTTACAACCTGTTACAGGAAGTGAGTGGCTCAGACTCAATCGGGCCGATCCTGCTGGGTCTTAAAAAGCCAGTACATGTGTTGCAACTGGGTAGTTCCATCCGTTCCATATTCAACATGGTGCTGATATCGGTGGTGGATGCACAGCTCAAATGCAATCTTGATACACAGGAAGCAGTTAAAAAAAGCAAATGGTGGGGCCGTTTCAGGAAGACAGCGCATGAAATATAATGATCCAGGAACCGAATGATCATATCAGTAAAAAGAAGTTATCCTTTGCCGTTAGCAAACCCTTTAAAAAATATTTGAAGCGCTACGGCAGGGAAATTTCTTTGCCCATTTCATACGAAACCCTCAAGCATTTCGATTTCAGCATTCCTGTTAAGGATGCACAGGGGAAGGATACTTATTGGGAAACGGTTTTTTTTAACCCAACCCTCACCCATGAAATTCATCTTGCTTTAAAACGGGTGTATTCATTGCTCAAAGCCAGTGGTGATACCCAGGCGGAAGAGCACCTTCACATTGAAAGGATCGATTATTGCCTTTTTGGCAACTCAAAACCCTTCCGGATAAAAATCGTAAACAACTACAACGAAGTGTACGATTATTTTTACCTGAAGATCGCTGATGCATCCCGCATATTCGGCATGGAACTCGAGCACATGCTCTCACCATACTGGATACATTTTTTAGTAGACAACAACACACTTGCAGAAGAACATATTGCCGGCATCCCGGGCGACATGTTCATCCGCGACCATATCACCCGGCCGGAATACAACCTGAAAAAACTGGCCAAGGAATTTGTAAAATTCAACGAACGCTGTTTTGTAAGGTTGCTGGGCGATATGCGCAGTTATAATTTTGTATTTGATATCGTGCAGGACTTTGACAACATCCAGTTCCGCATCCGTGCTATCGATTTTGACCAGCAGAGTTATGAAGGAAGTAAAAATATCTACCTGCCACAGTTTTTTAAAGAGAACCTCGTGTTTGTGCAGATGGTGCAGCAATACCTGCACCCTGAAGTGATCAAACAGTACCAGAAAGAAGAACAATCACAGATCATTATGCGGGTGAAAGCACAACGCCAACGCCTCAGGGACCTGCGGGTGGCAGCAGCAGACGAACCGCTTTCAACAGAAGATAAAATCCGGCAACTGGCAACTGAACTCGGTCAATTCCACAACAATCCTCCTGATTTTGCCAAATGCCACACCATGCCACAGATCATGTACCAGCACCTGAAGGAACTGCTGACCGGCTACCAGAAAAAAAACTGAGATCAGCTTTTGCTCATGGCAAAGCCAACTGTATCGCGGTACACCTGCGGAGATACTTCGGCATTCACTTTAAAAAAACGGCTGAAATAATATTCATCATCATAGCCCAGCTCCCAGGCGATCTCCTTCACTGTTTTATCCGTCAGGTACAATTCTCTTTTGGCTTCAATAATGATGCGTTCGTTGATAAGTGCAGAAAGTGTTTTGTTGAAATGGGTCTTGGTGATCCTGCCCAGTGCCTTGGGAGAAATATATAAAAGATCTGCATACTGTCCGGGTGAATGCTTTGTCCTGAAATTTTCCTCGATGGCATCTTTCAGCTTTTGCAGGATAAAGGGTTCCTTGTGATCTTTAAAAGCTTCCGCCACACCAGGATGTTGCTGCATTTTTATCCGCGAGGCCGTGATCAAAAAGATTTTCAGGTAAGATACCAGCAGTTCGTATTGGGCCAGGTCGGCATTTTGCATTTCAGTTTTTACCTGTTCACATACCATATCAAGGGTTGCTGAATTGGCTGCATCGATGGTGATAAAAGGCGGACTGTAAATATTGTTATACAATACCCCGTTACAGGATACCTCGCGGTGATGCTTGTAAATACAAAAAAATTCCGGGTGAAAATAAATGGCTGTCCCCTTAATCGCTGCATCAGCGGTTATCATAAAGGGTTGATAAGGCGCAAAAGCAAACAGCGTGCCTCCTGTAAAATCATACTCCGAAAAATCAGCTCTTAATTTTCCCTGCCCTTCTTTGATCCAGATTAGTGAAAAATAATTGTTGCGCTGAAGTTGATCAAAACAATCACCCGAATCAAATGACAATAACCGGAAGGCAAGATTGCCGTTCTGCGGGTTTACCAACGTAAAATTTGACTGGTTGAATATCATGTTTTATTAACAGGCACAATTTGACTAATGAAAATTATCTACATGAAAACGCTTAACGGTATTTCTTAAAAATAGTGGTGGCGATATGACCGCCAAATCCAAAGGTATTGCTCATGGCCACATTTACTTCGCGGTAATTCGCCTTACCCAAAGTAAGATCAAATTTACCAAGATGTACAGGATCCACTACCGTAGTGTTGATGGTGGGTGGTACAATATTTTCCTGCACCGCTTTAACCGACAGAATGGCTTCGATAGCGCCGGCTGCTCCGAGCAAATGGCCGGTCATCGATTTTGTTCCGCTGATGCTTAAACTTTTCCGTGCGCCAAAAACACGCTCAATGGCTTTCAACTCGCTCTCATCGCCCAAAGGCGTGGAAGTAGCATGCGCATTCACATAGTCAACTGCTGCTGCAGCAAGTCCTGCATCCTCCAGCGCATCCAGCATTCCCAGGTAAGCGCCCTCGCCCTCAGGATGAGTGCCTGTTAAATGATAAGCATCCGCTGCCATACCGCATCCTGCAATCTCCGCAATAATGGTGGCGCCCCGGTTTAGCGCATGCTCTTCGCTTTCAACAATCAATGCAGCACCACCCTCACCCATCACAAAACCATCGCGGTGTATATCGAATGGCCTCGATGCGGCGGCAGGATCATCATTGCGTGTAGACAGGGCTTTGGATGCATTAAAACCACCAATACCACTTTCATTGATGGCTGCTTCTGATCCACCGCAGATAATGAGGTTTGCCTTTCCCAATCTTATATAGTTGAATGCATCTATCAACGCATTGTTGGAAGATGCACAGGCAGAGATCACTGAAAAATTCAACCCTCTCAATCCATGCCTGATCGAAATAACACCGGAAGGAATATCCGCTATGATCTTAGGAATAAAATATGGATTAAACCTTGGCTGTCTTCCATTTGTTGCAAATTCCTCCACCTGCTGTTGAAAGGTTTGTATGCCGCCGTTGCCGGAGCCCCAGATCACGCCCACGCGGTTCTTATCAATGGTAGAAAAGTCAATGCCAGCATTGCTGATGGCCTCGTCGGCCGCAGCCACAGCGTACTGCGTAAACAGGTCGTATTTCCTGGCTTCATTCTTTTCAAAATAATCAGCCGGGTTAAAGCCTTTTACCTCAGCCGCAAACTTTGTTTTAAAATTTGCACAGTCAAACCTGGTGATCATACCCACACCACTCTTTCCTGCCACGATGTTTTTCCATGTTTCTTCAACATTGTTGCCCAATGGTGTGATCGCACCCGTGCCGGTGATCACCACCCTTTTTAATTCTTTCATCATAATAACTAACTTATTTCGGGCAACAATTTAACGGTATAATTTTTCTGCACCACAGATCATTTCTTAATTTATTGCAAACGGCAGCTTCAAGGGATCAACAGGTTGTAAATGAAACAGCTCCCTGTTGGTTACGAACGCATTGCTTTCATTACAGCCCGTTTGCCACACTGCCGCCGTTAATCCTGCTTACAGGCAGGCCGCTATTGATCTAATACCGCATCCCATAACGTATCACCACATTCATCTGGTATCACCACCATCACTTCAGGCGCCGCTTGCCCATTGGTTATTTGCTTTTTCATTATTTGTCTGTTTAAATTTTCGTTCTGATTCTTTTATCGGCAGATCATTGATACTGGCGTATCGTTTTCGCATCAGTCCATTATCGTCAAACTCCCAGTTTTCATTGCCATAAGCCCTGAACCATTGCCCCTGCATATCCTGGTATTCATATTCAAACCGAACCGCCATCCTGTTATTCCTGAATCCCCACAGTTCTTTTTTAAGCCGATAGTGCCGTTCCTTTTCCCACTTGGTTTTTAAAAATTCCTTTACGGCTTCCCTTCCATTTATAAATTCAGTGCGGTTACGCCACTCGGTATCGATCGTGTAAGCCCTGGCCACTTTCTCAGGATCACGGCTGTTCCAGGCGTCTTCAGCCATCTGAACTTTCTGCAATGCCGTCTCCATCGTAAAAGGTGGCAGCGGAAATAACTGTTCCATGTTTTTTTATCAATGTCTTTTCGTGTTTACGTTACCGGTAGTTGCCGGTTTATTACCTGGTTCCAACTGCAAAGCTCCATCACAAACGCTTCGCTTCCAATGGACGATCAACGCCCGGTGATGGACAATTTTCCCAGCGTGCCGGCAGCTTCAGCAGTTGGATTAACCCTGGTGAATTAACGGCCCGTTTGTTTCAACAGGAACTGGTGTATCAACGCTGCTGCCTCGGCGTGCTTTTCTTCCAGCACAAAATGTCCGCCATCCAACAGGCTGATCTGTGCCTCATGAATGTCTTTCTTAAAGGCCTCCGCCCCGGCGGCAAGAAAAAGTGGATCATTCTTACCGGATATCACCAGCGTAGGTGGCTGGTACTTCCTGAAATAATTTTGCCATACTTCATACAACGGCAGGTTGCTGCCATAATTCCTGAAAAGCGCCAGTTGTATGGCGTCATTGCCCGGCCGGTCAAGATAATATTGATCGGTAATGTAACTGTCCGGACTGATCTTCGACGCGTCCACTGCACCTGCTGTATACTGCCACCTGGTTGCCGCAGGTGCCAGGAATCCACGGGCAGCTTTTTCTGTTTCTGCATTGGGCTGCTGAATATAAGCTACCAACGGCTGCAGCGCTTCCCCAAGCCCTTCTGTGTAAGCGTTTGCATTTTGAATGATCAACGATTGTACAGCACCCGGCCTGTTTACAGCGATCCTGAATCCAACAGGACCTCCATAATCCTGCAGGTACAGGCTGAAGCGTTTCAGTTCCAGCGCATCAATAAAGTCTTCCATTATTGTAGCCAATTGATCAAAACTGTATTCAAAATCTTCCGTTGTGGGTGCACTGCTCTGTCCAAACCCCGGATAGTCGGGCGCTACCAGGTGATACCTGCCGGACAGGTCGTTGATCAGGTCACGAAACATATGGGAAGAGGACGGAAAGCCGTGCAGGAATAAAATAGTGGGCTTATGAATGTCGCCCGCTTCCCGGTAAAAAATATTGAGTCCCTGAACCTTTACTGTTTTATAATGTACTGTTGTAGCATTCATTGTTGAAACTTGTTTGTTTTGTTTGATGGAATGTGGTGTTTGTGCAAAGGCACTACCGGCAGTAAGGCTTAACGAAAAGATAAGTGCCGGGATAAGTTTTATTTTTTTCATGAATTGATTTTTAATTTAACTAAAATTGAACAGGATCACAGTTGCAACTGCTGATCAAAAAAAGCAAGTGCTGCATAAAAAGCGATATAGATCATTTGCAGGCTCACAGTTTGCCAATCTGCTCTGAGTGATTTACCAATCATCAGCAGCAGCATCAGGAGTGTTCCGGATACAATGGTAAAACGGGTACCAAGGCCGGTGAGAAGTAACACCCCGATCACCGTTTCTGCAACGGGCAAGAGTGTGGCCACCCACCTTAGAATACCCGGCGCCACCGGGCTGCCTTCGAACTCCTGCTGCAAAGCGGCCAGGAACCGATCCCGACCCAGGTACAGGCGTACCGCACCATGAAGAAAAATATTAACGCCAAGGCCTGTCCGCAAAATAATATAAGCAGTCATCATTACTCTTTTTTGATCAACGTTCCAAAATGCCTAAAGAGCCGGGTTTAGTTAAGCGACCCTGGTAATTCCGGTTCCAGTGAGGGGGCCAGCGGGAAATCAACCGGCACTTTTATAAGATTATGCAGGTAATTCATCGCAGTTTTCTCACTCACCTGCAATACAAGATCCACCAGCGCTTCATCGGTGTAGCCGGCTGCATAAAAATTTTCAACCAACCCAGCCTGCACATTGCCACGGTCACGGGTAATCGCAGCAGCCAGTTTCACCAATGCATCCAGTTTGCTGTCTGCGGCTTTTGCTTTTCGCAGGCCGAGCATTTGCTCATCAGTAAATCCATTCATCCTGCCAATCACCGTGTGGGCGCTTTGGCAATACACACAATTATTCACCTGGCTCACCACCAGGTTGATCGCTTCCTTTTCCCGGTTGCTGAAAATACTTTTAGCATGCTGGTAATCCAGGTACCTCGACAAACCATTGCCGGAGCGGCCAATGGCGGCATATAAGTTGGGCACAAAGCCCAGTGTGTTGGTAAAATGATCAAAGATCGCCTGGTTGGCGGGTGACACGTCTCCCCGCTGCGGCACTGAAAATGTCTTCATTGTTTGTTGTTTATTGTTTAAGTATTTATTTTTTACAATGCAAAATTGCTTCAAAGCGCAGCGCTGTAAAATGGAGGATCAACGCCATTGAATGGACGATTTTCCC
>CAYVLT010000221.1:0-7472 GCA_964452405.1 uncultured Ferruginibacter sp. | reverse complement strand
GTGGCAGGAGGCGGTTCCAAAATGGACTACGGTGGATTTGTGGCCCCCACCGTTTTGCCAGGGCAGTACAAAGTAAAGATTGTGGTGGGTGACAAAGTGCAGGAAAATACATTGCAGATGAACCGGGACAGTTCGAGTGAAATGAGTTTGCAGCAGATGCAGGACCAGTTTGATGCGGCAATGAAATTATACCACATGCACGAGGAATTGGCGAATATGGTGGACAGTATCAATGGCACTCAAAGAATGCTGAAGAGCAGCCTCGCCTCCATCAAAAACGCGAAGGTTAAAAAACTGGTGGAAGAATACGATAGTAAGCTGGAAGAGCTGCGGGCAAAATGTTTGGCCACAAAACAGAAATCAATTTTTGCAGATGAAAAGAAATTGAGGGAAGATATTACCGATGTGTATGCTGCAATCTGCAACCAGGAAACAGCCCCTTCTAACCTGCAACTCGACAGGATTCAAAGTCTTCAGCAACAGTTGGGAGAAGCCCGTCAATTGCGGCTTGCCATTAACGACCGTTACCATGAAAAAGTGAAAGCAGCTTTACTGAAAGAATCTATGGATACGAAACCAACCATGAAGAAAAAAGAAAAGGAATAAGCGATCGCACGGTAAGAAACATTACAATGCCCTTTTTCATAAAGGGCATTTTTGTTTGGTAACAATCATCATAATTCAGTCAGGGTTTAATGACGCCGTCACTGTAGTTGTTCATTGCTGTCAGCATCGGTCGTTTGCCGGTTAAAGATTAAATGCCGGATAATTTTTTGGATTGATTAATTTTATACGGCTTCATTTTTGCCGGCCGTTTACTGCAGCGCCGGATTGATCATTGCTTAAATAGGAACACTATGCGCCATAAAATTGACCTCACCGATTCACTTGAACGTATTGCGATCAAAATATTTAAAACACCTTATGATGGTTCCCGGTATGTAGCGGAGCAGATCGCACAACTGATCAGGGAAAAGGAGGCTGCCGGGAAGAAATGCGTGATCGGACTGGCTACCGGGTCATCACCGAAAACATTGTATGCTTTGTTGGTGAAGATGCACCAGGAGCAGGGGCTCAGCTTTAAGAATGTGATCACATTTAATCTTGACCAGTATTACCCCATGGATAAAGATGCATTGCAGAGTTATCATTATTTCATGCGCAAAAATCTTTTTGAAAAAACGGATATCGATCCGCAAAATTACCACCTCCCCGACGGCATGATCCCGAAAGACAAGGTGAAGGAGCATTGCCTCAATTATGAAAAGCAGATAGAAGCCGCCGGTGGTCTGGATCTGCAGATACTTGGCATTGGTGTAAATGGCCACATTGGTTTCAATGAGCCGGGCAGCGGTATCTACACCAAAACAAGACTTACCACTTTAGATAACAGTACAAGGTTGGCCAACAGCTACGAATTTGGCAATATGAGCGAAGTACCTCGTATGGCGATCACGATGGGCATCAGTACCATCATGAAATCAAGAAAGATCATATTGATGGCCTGGGGCCAGGCAAAAGCCCCGGTAATTCAGCAGGCAGCCGAACTGGATGATACGGAAGAAATACCGGCTTCATTACTGCAAAACCACGATGACTGCACTTTTGTTGTAGATGAACAGGCAGCCAGTGAACTTACCCGTTTTAAACGCCCCTGGCTAACGGGGGAATGTGAGTGGACCGATCAAATGGTGAAGAAGGCGGTTGTGAATTTGGCGCTGCAGTTAAAAAAGCCGGTACTCAGTTTAACCAATGCAGATTATAACGACAATGGATTAAGTGAACTGCTCGTTTTCAAAGGCGAGGCATACGAAATAAACCTGCAGGTATTTTACCTCCTGCGTGACAGCATCACAGGCTGGCCTGGCGGAAAAACCACAGAGCTACGCAATACCCACCCGGAAAGGCACCAGCCCTATCCCAAAAAATGTGTGATCTTTTCTCCTCACCCCGACGATGATATTATCAGTATGGGAGGCACTTTCATGCGGTTACACGACCAGGGACATGAAGTGCACGTGGCTTATCAAACCAGCGGTAATATTGCGGTGACCGATGAGTTTGTAACCCGGTTCCTTGACTTCACCGTAGGATTTGAAAATATGTTCGACATTGATGATACCAAAAGCAATAAGGTGTTGGCAGCAGCAAGAGCCTTCCTGGCGGCCAAGAAAACCAGCCAGAAAGATTCAGCGGAGATCAGGGCCATCAAGGGTTTGATCAGGCGTTGCGAAGCCAGCGCCACCTGTCGTTATGTGGGTCTTTCCGAAGAGCAGATCCATTTTCAAAACCTGCCTTTTTATGAAACGGGTACCATCGAAAAAAATCCAATGGGTGAAGCAGACCTGGAGAATACCATCAACTTGTTGAATGCCATCAAACCCCAGCAGGTTTTTTGTGCAGGCGATTTTGCGGATCCGCATGGCACTCACAAAGTTTGTTTTGACGTGGTGATTGAGTCCCTGAAACGCATCAGGGATGCCGGGGAAGAATGGATCAAAGATTGTTGGGTATGGTTGTACAAAGGCGCCTGGCAGGAATGGGACATCACAGAAATTGAGATGGCGGTACCCATGAGTCCCGACCAGGTGTTGAAAAAGCGACACGGAATTTTCATTCATCAATCACAGAAAGATACCGTGCCATTCCAGGGTAGTGATGACCGTGAGTTCTGGCAAAGGGCAGAAGAGCGCAACGCCAACACCGCCAAACTTTACGGGCAGTTGGGAATGACACAATATGCGGCCATGGAGGCTTTTGTGCGGTGGAGATATTAATAACCTGTCCGCAGCCCATAAAAAATGTAACCGGGTGCCAAGCAGTAACCGGTTACAGCGTGTTTAATGAATAAGAATTATGCTTCGCTGTGCGCATGTGCTTCCACCACATCTTTTAAACCTTTCAACACTTTATTCCAGTTTTCAATGGCGTGCTGTTTCATCTTCCCGTCCGCGATATTATCCTGACTGATGGTAAGCGTAACATCATTATCGGCCCCGGACAATTCATAGGTGATCGTTGCATAATTTTCCGGTTTGTCTTCCGTACCCGACATGGAGCTCCAGTATTTATAACGCAGCATTTTATTTTTTTCAACATCAAGTACGGTTCCCTTGTCTTCGTACGATTTTCCATCCCATTCTCCATAAAACCTGATCGGGCTGCCGGGTTTCCAATCCGTTTGAGTATTGGTGTTGAAAAAATATTTTTTAATAATGGCTGGATCAGTCAGCGCTTCCCACACTGCTTCCAGGGACGCATCGAGATGAATGGATGCCTGCCCGGTTAATTTCTTTTCCATAGTAAAATTTTTATTGTATTTCCCAAGGTGGAAATTTTTGTGCCAGTAACATTGCATCATTTTTTTGAGCAGGCTTTAATAGCTATTTCATCCCTTACAACACCTGGTGATAATGCGATGAAAGCGGGGATGAAATTCTTCACCGCAAAACAGTTTGTGGCAGCAACTACACAATGCAGCTATCGCTTCCAGGCGGGCGCAGCATTTTTTAAGATCGTTTTTATTGTGAGACGGCACCAGCGGAGCAAGAGCGGGCGCCACTGGAAACCTTGGCTGGCAGGCCTTTTCGACTGAGTAAACTGGTGCAGGCTAACATTGATTCGGATAAAACAACGGTTGAAAAGAACCGGGAAAAATCATTGAGCCATAGGGTTGCAGGTTTTCACTTTTTGTAAGGATTGGATGGTATGATTATTGGCCGATTGTACTAAGATCAAAAAAAACAGGAATGATGAATACAGTATTAAAAGATCGGAAAGTAGCCATTTTAACAGAAAATGGTTTTGAAGAAGTGGAGCTTACCAGTCCGAAAGCGGCGTTGGAAAATGCAGGAGCAACAGTGGATATTGTTTCAATGCATCCGAAGGTAAAAGGATGGACACATGATCATTGGTCAGAAGAATTTAAAGTGGATACCAATCTACAGGAAGCTGATCCTGCTGTATATGATGCATTGATGATACCGGGCGGCGTTATGAACCCGGATAAGATGAGAAAGGAAAAAGCTTATGTAGATTTTGCCGCAGCATTTTTACGGCAGGGAAAGCCAGTGGCCGCTATTTGCCATGGCCCACAGCTATTAATAGAAACAGGTATGCTGGCAGGCCGGGAGATGACCTCCTACCCCTCTGTGAAAACCGACTTAGAAAACGCCGGTGCCCATTGGAAAGATCTCGAAGTGGTGAGCGACAACGGCGTTGTTACCAGTCGCAGCCCTGAAGATTTGGTAGCTTTCAACAACACCATGATTAAAGAGTTTTCAAAAAATCATACCCCTGTGTCAACTGCTCATTCATCGAATTGACAACGATTACTAACCTATTAAATTTTTCAACATGGCAAAGTATTCCAAAGCCGCCAAAAAGCGGGTTTCCGCTGCGGTTAAACGAATGGAAAAAGGAACGCTTAAGAGCGGTAAGTCGGGTAAAACCGTAAAAGACCGGACGCAGGCCATTGCAATCGGCTTGTCCGAAGCACGTAAGAAAGGTGCAAAAGTTCCTTCAAAAAAAACAGCCACTAAAAAGGCCGCAACAAAAAAATCTGCCCCTAAGAAATCGGCTTCGAAAGCAGCTTCTAAAAAAGCGGCAACAAAACGGGTAAAGAAAGTCGCCTCAAAAAAGACTACTACAAATAAATCGGCGCCTAAAAAACTGGCCCCCAAAAAGACGGCGGGTAAGTCATCAAAGCAAGCAGGTGCTGCTAAACCGGCTGCAAAAAAGCGGGCAAGCCCTAAACACGCTTCAGCAGCATCCCAACAACCGAAGGATGAAAATAATACAACCACGCAGGTGAACCTGGGAGCAATGCCCGATGAGCCGGTAGTTGGTTCTCCGGGCATGGACAGCGATACCGCACCGGTTGAGGAAAAAAGTCCCCTGGTTGTAAAGCCAGAAGATCCATTGCTGGTGCAGGATAAGAAAGTAATGGCGAAAGCTGCCGCGAAGTCGGATCCACGACATCATTTCCAGGTGTCGTCGGTAAAAAAAGGAGCTGTCAAACCATCTGGCAAAAAGCCATTGTGGAACAGGTAATTATCTCTGCATAAAGAAACGCTTTACATCTTTAATGCTCACGCTGTGAAGTCAGTATTAGAGTGTACAACGTTTATAAAAATGACCGGTTATCAGCCGGTCATTTTTATTGAAATATTTTTTTTAATCACCAGGGCATACCGTTTGTGGATGTACTGTTATGAAAAACATCCTGTTTCCCATCGAATTGGTAACGGCATTTGCCATTTTCTACAATGCCCTTCCCTTTTTCAACGTCAATGAAGAGATCATTGTGGCGCTCTTTGCTATCTCTCCTTTTGCAGTGACCTGGATGGTGTACCGGGTGCTGAAAGATGGAACGCCGGGTACTAAAAAATTCGATGAATATTTTTACGAAGACCATCATTACCGACGTAATGTACCCCGGGAAATGCCCCTGGACGAGGATTAAAGCACATCGAGGTTATTATAGGTACGCCCGGCAAGGTATTCAGCAAAGAGTTGCAGGTTTTTAGGATGTTGCAGCATTGCTAGGTGTTTATCGTGGTGCATATCCGTGCCCACGAGGTCAGCAAGTCCATTGTCAAAAATAAAACGGGCAGCTTTCGACACCTGTTTACCATAGTAACCGGTGAGTGATAATAAGTTTACCTGCAGTAAAAAGCCCATATCCTTTAGCCGGAAATATTCATCAAAGCTTCCATGATAAAATGCATACCGCTCCGGGTGCGCCAATATGGGTTTATAACCAGCAGTTACCAGTTCAAATGCAATTTCATTGAGATTGCCGGTAGGTGTGGCATAAGATTGCTCGGTAAGAACAATATTTTTTTTTATGGTGAGCAAAGGATCACCGGAACGGATCATACGTAAAAAATAATCATCCATCATATACTCTGCCGCTGCGGTGATTTCTATGCTGATCCCTTCTTTTTTTATAGCTGCCTGTAACAGGGTAAGTGCTGCGTTGATGGTTTCAGGCGTGTTGCGGAACATGTCGGCAATTACGTGCGGGGTGGCAATTGTTTTACGGATGCCCAGGTCGTAAATGCCTTTTACCAGTTTTATCGAGGTTGCGATATCAGGAGAACCATCGTCAATACCAGGCAGGATGTGTGAATGAATATCCGTTTCGATGGGCAAACGGTTATTAGCGGAATCATTGGATTTTTTTCTGAAAAAATTAAACATATCCTCGTAAAATTACATGGTTTATTGGCTTTAGTCAACCATTTTCTTAAACAGGGTATAATAGTACTGGCGTAATTTGATCAGCGGTTTTAATATGGAAGCCACGTGTGGAAAAGGAATATTATTCACTTTCATCGCAAGGTAATCCCTCCTGTTGGCCCTGAGCCTGCTCGAAAGATTGCGGTTGCTTTGTCCGCCCACCCGCATTTTCACAATCAGCATCGGCAGGTATTTGGCGCTGATCCTGTAGCGATACAGGTACCTGGCCATGAATTCATAGTCAGCCGCTGTAAAATAGTGGCTCTCGTAACCACCCAGGTCTTTTAACAGGTGCTTCCTGAAATAAAATGTGGGGTGTGCCGGCATCCATCCATAGGTGAACCGGAAGCGTTTATAGGGAAAGCCTTTCCAGTAGCGGATCACCTTCCTTGTGTTCTGTTGATCTACGTAAACAAGATCGCCATACAGGGAATCCACTTCATGCTCTTCAAAACATTTTGCGATGGCGCTGATCACATCTTTCGAAGCCAGCATATCATCACTGTTCAAAATACCGATCACATCACCGGTGGCCATCATCATCCCTTTATTGATGGCATCGTACATGCCATTGTCTTTTTCCGACACAAATTTTGCGATCTTATGCTTGTATTCATTGATGATGTCAACCGTATTATCAGTGGAAGCAGCATCAATCACGATGTGTTCAATATCGGGGTAAGCCTGGTTTACAACAGATTCAATACAATCCCGCAGGAATCTCCCGGAATTATACGTAACTGTTATAATGGTGATTTTCATTGTTGCTGGAAATATACTGCTTCAGGTGGCAAAATAGTGCTTTTTTTCATTTGACGAACCAATGAAACAAACCCCGTGCATTGAATATATGCAGCGGCAATAAAAATTTATAAAATAGAGGAACTAAGGTATGATCAGCAGGTTTTGATAATAAGGAGCAGCAAACTGAGGAGGGCTGTGAACAGAGCAATGAGGGAGATGATACCGGAAACACCGGAATTGCCCGCAGCTACGGTTGGGGCCGGGTTTGGAGGAAGGGAAAATAAGGAAGATTTAATGGCAACAGCAGTAGCCGTATTGCCGGAATGGGATATGGAAAGCTGGAAACCCGGGTACACAGGTTGCCCACCGGGTAAATGATCAATGCTGATGGCATTGAAAGATATTTTTTTTAACTGGTTATCGGCCTTTACGATCGCTTCTTTGGCAGCGAATAATCCTGCAAAAGAATGGTAGGGCGATGGTTG
>CAYVLT010000220.1:0-7492 GCA_964452405.1 uncultured Ferruginibacter sp. | reverse complement strand
TATTGGCTCCAATGGTCTTCCACATGTGGTTGAAAACACCGGTACTACCGGTGAAGTGTACCCCGGCAAAATCAGGGTGATTGAAACAAACTTCACCCAGGGTTGGCCCGTCAACATATACCAGGTTGATCACACCATCGGGCAGGCCGGCTTCCTTTAAAATTTTCATGAACATCTGGGCGCTGTACACCTGGGTATTGGCGCATTTCCACACCACCACGTTGCCGCACATGGCAGCACTGGTGGGCAGGTTACCGCCGATGGCAGTAAAGTTGAATGGTGTGATGGCCAGCACAAAACCCTCAAGGGGCCTGTACTCCAGGCGGTTTTTAATACCCGGGCTGCTGATCGGCTGCTGGGCATATATATCACTGAGAAAATGAACATTGAAACGTAAAAAATCAATGAGCTCACAGGCTGAATCTATTTCCGCCTGGTAACAGTTTTTACTTTGCCCCAGCATGGTGGCGGCATTCAGGTAAGGGCGGTACCTGGTAGCCAGCAGGTCAGCGGCTTTTAAAAAAATATTGGCCCGGTTTTCCCAACTCATGCCGGCCCATTTGTCTTTTGCCTTTAATGCAGCATTGATCGCTTTGGTAACATGTTTCGCCTCTCCTGCACTGAAATACCCCAGTACATGATCACGCTCGTGTGGCGGATGCATGGCTACTTTTTTGTCGGTTCTCACTTCCTCGGCACCAATATACATAGGCACATCTGCCTGCTGCGCTTTCAGCTCAGCAATCACTTCTTTCAATCTTTTCTTTTCGGCACTGCCGGGTGCATAATTCAATACCGGTTCATTGGCTGGTATTGGATAAGAAAAAGTTCCAATGCTCATACAATTTTTTATTTAGATGAAAAGATAATTTCAATACTACTACCATACAAAAATTCCGTTCACGCACCATGCACCCGCCCTAACTTTCTTCCGTTTCCTTTTCACTCATCAGGTAAGCCTTAATAAATCCATCCAGCTCTCCATCCATCACCGGTCCTACATTTCCCACTTCGAAATCAGTGCGGTGATCCTTGATCATTTTATAAGGATGAAAAACATAACTTCTTATCTGGCTGCCCCATTCAATCTTTTTCTTTTTGCTGTTGGTGGCATCACGCAGGGCATTTCTTTTTTGCAACTCAATTTCATACAGGCGGCTTTTCAGCATCTGCATGGCCAGTTCACGGTTGCCCAACTGGCTCCTGTCCTGCTGGCATACCACTACAATGCCGGTTGGAATATGGGTAAGTTGCACCTTGGTTTCCACCTTGTTCACATTTTGACCGCCGGCGCCGCCGCTACGGGATGTTTCCATCTTAACATCGGCCGGGTTCACTTCGATGGTGATGGTATCATCCACCAACGGGTACACATATACGCTTGCGAAAGAAGTGTGCCTGCGGGCATTGCTGTCAAATGGTGAAATACGCACCAGGCGGTGCACACCACTTTCGGCTTTCAAAAAGCCGTAGGCAAAAGGACCGTCAAATTCAAAGGTGCAGGTTTTAATTCCCGCGCCATCACCATCCTGCCAGTCGAGTTCCTTAAGGGTCCACCCCTGCTTTTCGCCATACATACGGTACATCCTGCTCAGTATCTGGGCCCAGTCCTGGCTTTCCGTACCACCCGCCCCGCTATTGATCTGCAGCACAGCAGGCAGCTCATCTTCAGGTTGGTTAAGGGTGCTCTTAAATTCAGCATCCTCCACCATCTCCATGGCTTTGTTGTACGCTTCGCGGGTTTCTTCTTCGGTGGCATCACCAGCTTTCCAAAACTCAAACAGCACAGCAAAATCCTCCACCGCCGTTTCGGTAGTGTCGAAAAGGTTCACCCAATACTCGTTGTTCTTGATCTCTTTTAAAATGGAAGTGGCCCGGGCATTATCGTCCCAAAAGCCCGGACTCAGTGAGAGTTGCTTGGATTCAGCGATTTTATTTTGTCTGTTAGCGACGTCAAAGAAACCTCCTCAAGACGAGTACACGGTCTCTTATATCTTTTAAATTTTCTATTGTCATGCCCGCAAAATTAAGGGAAAGCATTCAAAGTTTATTATTCTGCTGTGCCGGCAGGTACTAATGGCGGGGCACCAGGCTTTGGTAACAGCCGGCAACAGCGAACCGGCTGTTCATTACAAATCCGGCACGGCGCCTGGCACCTGCCCTCACCGTGTTTTCCATTGCCATCCGGCAGCCCGTGGGCAACCGGTTAAACATCAACTTTTTTGCCCGCGGTGGCCGCAAAAAAACGATCCAGCGAAAATTTTCCGCTGCCCTCCACCGCAAAAAAACAAAGTAATGCCAACACCAGGATAGAGAATGGCAGATCAGCGCCGCCTGAAAAAAAGCCCTGCCTGATATTGATAAAGAAAACAGCGCCCAGTAAAATCGGGATATGAAGTACGCATACAAAACGGGTAAACAATCCTGCCAGCAGCAGCGCCCCGCCCAGTAAATGGATATAGGGAATCACGGTACTTAACCACGAAAAATGTTGCAAAAAGGGCGACCCTGCAAACGCCTGGTCCAGTAATATGCTGTTGTAAATGAATTGTATGCCTTTAATGAACAAACATAGTCCCAACCCGGCCCTCAGCACCACGAGCCAATCAGGATTGTGGGTTTTGCTCCAGCTGTCAATTTGATGTGCGATACCCATAGTTGTATGTTTTATGGATAAATAATGTGGAAGGTTCTTAAAGTTAAAAAACTCCTGTTGCAATTCAAACCCTTTTGCTATAAGATTTTGTGAAGGTTGCCAATGGCTGAAAACTGTGGAAGTTATTCAACATTTAAGAGCGGTAAAGCGCTTTTTACAACGCCGGGGTTACAGGATTTTGGCCCATTTCCACTCCTATCATTGTTTTTTTTAATTGGTACGATTCGTGATTTATCCCCGGTATTACTTAACCACTTTCAATTTATATCTATGCCTATTCTTACCGTTATGCTGGTATTGGTGGCCGTTGGCGTCGCCCTCTGGCTCATTAACCGTTACATTCCCATGCAGAGTACCATTAAAAGTTTATTAAATGCAGTAGTGGTGATCGTGGTGGTTATCTGGCTGCTGAAAGTATTCGGTGTTTGGGATAATCTGCAGCACCTGCATACCTGATAATGTATTCTGCAGCGAAACCCGTTAAACAAGGGCTTTTTTAATGTAGCGCCTACAATAAAAAATAAATCTGTACGTCTCAATAAAAGGCAGAAAAGCCTTTACACACAAGCGTACGGAATGAAGAAAAATTTTGTCATCGTCCTGGTAGGGACCAGCTTTTTGCTGGCGGCATTATTGTCTTCTTACCGCAGTGGCAGTAACCGTTACCCGGTGGCATATCAACATTACCTGGATACGCTGGCAGATCAGCTTACCCGGTTACAACAAACCATCCGGTCAGGCAAAAGCACTCATGATCCTTCCATCAGGGTGAGGATCGAAAAAAGCAGGGCAGCGTTAAAAGCCTGCGACTTCTGGTTGCGGTACACCGGCCCTGAGCAATACAAAAAATTAAACGGCCCTTTGCCGGTTGAATGGGAAACCGAAGTATTTGAAAAATATGAGCCTCCCTACAAAAGAACGGGCGCCGGTTTAAGCCTGGCAACTCAATACCTGGCATCCGGTGGTGCCGGCAAGGATTCCCTCCTGAATTTGATCAACGAAGCAGCTAAAGCACTCCCATTTTATTACAGCGATTCGGTGCTCCAGGCCATGCAACAGTTTGGACATTTTTATCTCTGTAACCGTTTGTTCCTGCTTAACCTCGCCAGTATTTACACCACTTCTTTTGAATGTCCTGATAAATCACGGGTGGTTCCCGAATTAGTGGAAATGCTGCAGGCAGTGGAACCTGTTTATGAAGCTTTCAGCGCAGACTTTCCCGCCTACCGCCTGCCCGGCAATTACCTGCGGTTGTTTCATCAAACCATCGCTTTTGTAAAACAGCAACCCGGTGATCTTTCTCAATTTGATCATTTCAGTTTTACAAGGGATTTTATTAATCCCCTGTTCAGCATGAACCAGCAATACCTGCGTCAATACAAAGTACATTCCACCAGTGCAGTGGACTACACGCTATCTGCCGCAGTCAACAGCATTTTTGATAAAAATTTGTATTGGGCACAAAATGGTAAAGGAGTGTACAGTGGCATCACTGACCCGGTGATAACAGAAGCTATCGACAGTGTGGGAAAACTTCTTTTTTTCGACCCGGTGCTATCCGGTAACGGGCAACGCAGTTGCGCCTCCTGCCATAAGCCCGGCAATTATTTTACCGACACCGCTACCAGCACTGCGGTTCAATTTAATCATACGGGGCACCTCAGCCGCAACACTCCGTCACTGGTGAATGTGATTTACAATCACCTTTTACATGCAGACGGAAAATTTTTATCCCTGCAGGACCAGGCGTTGGGCGTAATGACCAATCCACTCGAAATGGGTAACGACCCCGAAAAAATTGTTGCCAATGTGTTGTCTTGTGAGGGGTATAAAAAGTTTTTCCAGGGGCTGATCCGTTACACCAAACAAAAAGAAAGCATCCAGTTATCGCATATCACCAGTGCCATTACTTTTTATTATTCAAAATTCAGCGGGTACCCCGCTCCCTTTGATGAAGCCATGGATCATCAGCGGCAATTAAACCCTGATGCTGTACAGGGATTCAATGTGTTTATGGGCAAAGCGCAATGCGGCACCTGTCATTTTGCACCGCTGTTCAATGGCATAAAACCGCCGTATGACAACAATGAGTTTGAAGTGATTGGTGTGCCTTCCGATACAAATTTCACCCACCTGGCCACCGACAGCGGCCGCTACAGTACCTGGTCGGCGCCTGAAACACGCAATGCTTTCAGAACGCCTGCTCTTCGCAACCTGGCTTTTACAAAACCGTACATGCACAACGGGGTGTTCAATACCCTTGAGCAGGTGATTGATTTTTACGATGCTGGCGGGGGCATTGGCAAAAAGATGGAAGTGCCCAATCAAACATTGTCTGCCGATTCGTTGCACCTTACAGCCATTGAGAAGAAACAGCTCCTGGCATTTATCAATTCATTGAACGAGCCAGGCATCAGCGACACTGCGCCAGCCCGCCTTCCTGCCAGTAACAAAAAGGCCCTGGCCCATCGAAGGGTTGGTGGTGAATATTGATCTACATTTGAACCATGAAAGCTGCGATCGTGTTACTGTCAGCCACACTGGTATTGCTGCTGGCGCAATGTTCCTACGAAAAAAAACTGGGCATTGATATGCCGCAGGGTTTTCCTGAAGCCCGCCGCCAGCAGGTGTTGCAACAATTTGCTGCGGGCAAAACTGCTTACCTTACCCACTGCAGCAGTTGCCACAACAAAACCATCAATGGAAAAACAGTTATTCCTGATATGAGCTTTGAACAGCTTGATACCTACCGGGTACGGTTAGCCAACGAGCAACACAAAGAGGAGTTGAAACCCGATGCTGTTACAGAACATGAGCTCGACATGATCGTAATTTTTTTCAAGTACAAAAAAGAAAGTGGCATACCTGCCTTTTAACAAAAAACTGCCCTTACTGGGGACAGTTTTATCGGCCGTTTCGGAGCTTATGATTTCAACAGTGCTTATTCATGCAGCACTTTGTTTTCTTTATCGATATAAAATGATTTATCGCCTTTCATCACTTTGGCTTCACCGGTGGCGAAATTATCAACAAAGTCATATTGCGCTTTGATGGCCCAGTTGCCTTTTTTGTCTATAAAACCCCAGAATCCTTTGGCATTGCTGGCAGGTGCCAGTCCTTCGGAAAAGCTCCTTGCATTGCTGAACTGGAAGTGGATCACCACCTCGCCGCTGGTATTGATGTAACCATACATACCATCTTTTGACACGGCAGCAAGTCCATCCTGGAAACTCATCGCATCATCATACAATGAGGCGGTAACTGCTTTACCGGTGCTGTCGATGAAAAGCCATTTGCCATCTTTTTTTACCGCTACATAACCTTCATTAAAACTGAGCCCTTCTGAATATTGCAAAGGGATCACCACCTTGCCTTCCTTATCCACGTAACCGGTCTTGTTATCTTTTTGAACTTTCGCCAATCCACAGGTACATTGATCAACAAAATCATATTCTTTCTCCCATTTCTGGGCCACCAGTGCGATTGATGGCAGGAAAAACACCAGCATGAGTAACTTTTTCATAACTGAACATTTTAAGTTGATGATAAAATCTTTCAACTATAAATGTATTCCTGTTCAGCAGTGAAAACTATGAGATTGATGGGCTGCCTGGCTGATTTTACTTAGTTAACGGAACCGCTTTTTATGCCAAAATCCCGGGTAAAAAAAGGGAGCATTAACGGGCTAGTACAACACGAGTTTTTCAAACAATTCATTCAAGGTTTCTTCTTCGTTGCTGCACAACCCTGGGTGTACCCTGGAGGTTTGAAGGATGGTGCTCCGGGTGGCGGTGAGCCAGCGGAAACGGGATGGCGCATCCAGCCTGGCAATCGGGCCGGCAGAGGGATCGGCTGCAGCGATCCGGCAAAAAGAATCGAGGTTCAGGCGCAGGTGGGTACTATCAACGTCTTTACAAAATGCGGCGATACGCTGCTCATCGATGCTGTAGCGACATTTGAGAAACCGCGTTTGTTTACAGAAGAAAATGATGCCCAGGTTCAGGAATTCTTCCCGCTCCACCCTCGGCACCAGTCGTACCACGGCATATTCGTATAGCAGTTTATCTTGCGTCATTGGCTTCCTGTACAAAACTTGTGGCCTGGCCCAGCCGGGTAATAATAAAATCCTGGTATCCCCTTCGCAGTTCATTCTCCTCCATCCCCTGCCCCCATTTCAGGAAATCGGCGGGTATTGCATTTACAATGTCTTCAACCACCGCAGGGGTTAACAGTTTCAAAAACTGTTCATTCACTGCTGCTAACTGCAACGCATAGGGTAGCAACACATGGTCCCTGATATATGGAAAAGGCTTCTTTGCCTGTTCAACAGGATCGCTCCACGAATGATGGAAATAAAGCGCTGCTCCATGGTCGATGAGCCACAATTCCTTTTGCCACATAAGCATATTGGTATTGCGGGCAGTTCGATCCACATTCATCAGCAACATATCAAGCCATACTATGGCGGAGGCAAGCCAGGGATCTACCGTGCTCACCGCCGGATCAAAACTGATGGCGCCCGTAAGGTAGTGGAGCGCCAGGTTGGTACCTGCACTTGCTTTTAACAGGTCCTGTATTTCTTCGTCGGGTTCAGTACGCCCGAAAGCAGCATCGAGATTGGCAAAAACGATCTCCGGTACTTTTAAACCAATGGTACGGGCAAGTTCACCACCTACCAGCTCAGCCACCAGTGCTTTTACTCCCTGCCCTGCTCCCCTGAACTTAAGCACATATAAAAAACCGTCGTCAGCCTCTGCGATAGCAGGCAGCGAGCCACCTTCCCGCAGCGGGGTTACATAACGCGTTACCATCACCGTTCTGATATCAGTATTGCCG